>JAGVAW010000249.1 GCA_020060085.1 Desulfobacterales bacterium | reverse complement strand
GTCCTTGTGGTTGGCATGGGGCCTTTGGGAATAGAGATAAGCCAGGCCCTTGCCATCATGGGCTTTTTTGTAACAACCGTGGAAATGGGCAGCAAAATCGCGGGTCTTTCAGACCCAAAGGTGACAGATGCCCTGGGCCGGATTCTGGACAGCCAGCCAAATCTCAAATGGCACACCAACTTCTCGGCAAGGCTTTTGGAAGCAGGCGACCAAGTGAAGGTTGCCTTAAAGGATATGGAAAGCGGCCTGGAAAAGGAGCAATCCTTTGATCTTGTTCTTCTGGCCACAGGCCGCAGGCCCAATTTGGAAGGGCTTAATCTTGAGGCCTCCGGCCTTGAACTCAACAAAAAAGGCCTGCCTGTTTTCGACCCGGACACCCTTGCCTGCAAGGGGCAAAAGGTTTTTGTGGCAGGGGATGTTGAGGGAGGGCGTCAACTCTATCACCTGGCAGCCCGTCACGGAATTGAGGCAGGCGCACGCGCGGTGAATGCAGACAGGCCAGGGGAGCCGCCGCCAGCACCCAATATGGGAATTGTTTTCACAGACCCCTGCGTTGCAATGGTGGGAGCGGATTACAGCGAGCTTGACCCGAATGCCATAATCATTGGCGAGGCGGATGCAGCCTTTTCCGGGCGCGGGGCAGTGGATGGCGGCAGGCAGGGGCTTTTGCGCCTGTACTTCGACAAAAGCAGCCAACTGTTTTTGGGCGCGCAGATGGCGGTTCCGGCAGGCGAGCATTTGGCCCACATGCTCATTCCAATGCTTTCAAGCTCTTACACACTTGAGCAGATGGTCGGCCTTGTCTATTATCATCCCACCTACGAGGAGCTTATACAGACAGCGGTCCTGAATGCCAAATCCGGGCAAAAAAAGGATTGACAAGCAAAAGACGCCTTGCTATCAGTCGGCCTTTATTGAGCCGGGCCGTTAGCTCAACTAGGCAGAGCAGCTGACTCTTAATCAGAAGGTTGAAGGTTCGATTCCTTCACGGCCCACCAGGAAAATCAAGGGGTTGCGGCAACAAGCCGCAGCCCTTTTTGTTTTGGGATGCTCTCCGGCCCGCCCCTGCCCCGCTTTTTTCTGAACAAGAGTCTGCGTGAGACTTTTTCTGGCGAGCCTGTTCGTATACTGCCATGGCGAGTTTTTCCGAGTCGCCAATACTGTGAAGATAAATCTCTGTGGTGGTTCTGTTTTCATGGCCAAAAATGCGCTGGATTGCGCCAATGGGGACATTGCTGGCGTTCATCAGAGATGAACCGGCATGACGCAGGGCATGAAAGCGAAAATACTTTATCCCAGCCTTTTTACAAAGATTTTTCATAAATGTCTTTCGATCCTTATAAGGGCCGGTGATCCACTTTCACTTTTCATGCTCCGAGGCGAAGGTTGAGCTAGCAAACTCGGCCTGGAACATTCCCGAAAAGACCTTGGCCCCTTTCCGGATTTGCGTAGCCCAACAATGAGCCGCCAATCCAATGTTGGCTACCGCCCTGTTCGTTTGTGGTTGAGGAAAAAAGAGGCATAGGTTGGGACGGGTGGCCCAAAGCAACTTGTTGCTTTGGGCCCTTAAAGGACAAGAGGATAGGCGCATAGATCCTGGCAAGGCAAAAGCTCATCTGTCCTGGTGGTCTTGACTCTTGTGCTGAAAGCACACTGGCAACTTTGTTGCCAGTGCCACCCCGTTAAACTCTGTTCAAACCGTCAACCTGCCGGATGCAGGAATCGGCAACATACCCTTGCCTTTCCAGGCCATCTATGACCGTCTCAAAGGCCAATCTGCCGACCTTGCACAGCCCGGCGATTTGGGGTAAATATCCTGTTTATCTTACGAAATTTTATATGAAAGGTTTTAGCCGGTGGATATCACACGAAGAGATCTTTTCATGATATCAGGAGCAACTGCTGTGGGTCTTGCAGTAGCCAGAGTCGGTTTTGACTTGACTCCAAAAATAGCCCACGCAAAAGCGTTGAAGACTGATAATACAAAAAAGACAACTTCCATCTGCCCATATTGCGCGCTTGGCTGCGGAATAATCGTTTCCACCAGCCAGAATGGTGATGGAAGGGTTGTTAACATAGAAGGCGACCCGGAGCATATCATCAATCAGGGAACTTTGTGCTCCAAGGGCGCTTCTTTGGCCCAACTGACTGAAAACAGCCTCCGTGTTACAGAACCCTTGTACAGGGCGCCTTACTCCAAAACCTGGCAGAAAGTTTCCTGGGATTGGGCGCTCATGCAGATAGCCAGGCGCATCAAGGCAACCAGGGAAGCCTCATTTGAACTTAAAAACGACCGGAATGATGCGGTTAACCGCACAACAGCCATTGCCTCTGTGGGAAGCGCGGCATTGGATAACGAGGAATGCTGGATTTATCAGGCTCTTTTGCGCTCTTTAGGCCTTGTGTATATTGAACATCAGGCCCGTATCTGACACAGCGCAACCGTGGCGGCTCTGGCAGAGTCGTTTGGCCGTGGCGCAATGAGTAACCATTGGATTGATATTAAAAATAGTGACTGCATCCTTATCATGGGAAGCAATGCTGCTGAAAATCATCCTGTTTCCTTTAAATATATTACACAAGCCCAGCTAAACGGCGCAACGCTTATAAGTGTTGATCCGCGTTTTACCAGAACCTCTTCCAGGGCGGATATATATGCATCGCTTCGCTCCGGTACGGATATTGCCTTTCTTGGCGGCATGATTAAGTATATCATTGATAATGAACTTTATCAGAAAGATTATGTTATTGAATACACCAATGCCGCTTTTATCGTAAACAAGTCTTTCGATTTTGCGGATGGCCTTTTTTCAGGATACGATTCCGCATCCTGCAAATATGATAACAGCAACTGGTCTTTTGAGACAGATGAACATGGCCTTGTCAAAAAAGATACATCCCTTGAACATCCGCGATGTGTATTTGCACTATTAAAAAAGCATTATAGCCGATACAGTATTGAAGTTGTTTCCAGCATCACAGGCACTCCCAAAAAAGACCTGCTTTCTGTCTATAAAGCCTTTGCGGCTACCGGGCAAAGCTTTAAGGCCGGCACCATCCTGTATGCCATGGGCTGGACACAGCACAGTGTTGGGGTGCAGAATATAAGATGCGGATGTATTATCCAGCTTCTGCTTGGCAATATGGGCATTGCAGGCGGCGGAATAAACGCGCTGCGGGGGGAGTCCAATGTTCAGGGTTCAACGGATCACGCTCTTTTGTGGCATATTCTGCCAGGGTATCTGAAAGTGCCGCGCAACTCTGATATATCTCTTCAAAATTACAACAACAAATATACGCCTTCAGGCCCCGGCGGGAATATGCCTGTTGGATGGCAGAATTATCCCAGATACAGCATCAGCCTGTTAAAAGCCTTTTTTGGAGAGAAGGCATCAGCCAAAAACCAATTCGGATACCAATGGCTGCCCAAAGCAGATAACGGCAAAACCTATTCCTGGGTGGATATTTTTGATGAGATGCACAAAGGAAGCATAAAGGGTTTTTTTGCCTGGGGAATGAATCCTGCCTGCAGCGGGGCCAATGCCAACAAAGTCCGCAATGCAATGAAAAATCTTGACTGGATGGTCAACACCAATATTTTTGATAATGAGACAGGCTCATTCTGGCGGGGGCCGGGCATGGACCCCTCTGCTGTCAAGACAGAGGTTTTTTTTCTGCCTGCCTGTGTTTCAGTTGAAAAGGAAGGCAGCATCACCAACAGCGGCAGATGGACACAATGGCGGTATAGAGGCCCCAGGCCGCTGGGAAACAGTATGCCCGATGGCGACATAATATTGCTTCTCGGCAGAAAATTGAAACAGCTCTTTGCTTCTGAAGGCGGTGTTTTCCCGGAACCTGTTTTAAACCTCAAGTGGGACTACGACAGCAATGGCAAGTACGATCCGCACAAGGTGGCAAAGCAGATAAATGGCTATTTTCATAAAGATTTAATGGCCAACGGCAAGCTTTATCCCAAAGGCAGCCTTGTGCCCAATTCCGGTATGCTGGCTTCTGATGGCTCAACTTCATCGGGCAACTGGCTTTACTGCGGCAGCTATACAGAGGAAGGAAACATGGCTGCCCGGCGCGACCAAAAGGATGCGCCAAACCATATCGGCCTTTATCCCGGCTTTGCCTGGTGCTGGCCTGATAATCGCCGCATCCTCTATAGCAGAGCATCAGTGGATGCCAATGGAAATCCGTGGGATGACAAGCGGTGGGTGGTCAGATGGGATGGCCGCAACTGGATTGGTGACATTCCAGATGGCCAATGGCCCTCGCTTGGGAGCGAAGGGAACCCTGAAAATCCTGTTAACCGCCCCTCCTTTGCCATGACAAAGGAAAAGTATGGAAGGCTTTTTGGCCCCGGCCTTGTTGACGGCCCCTTTCCTGAACATTATGAGCCTGTGGAGGGGCCGCTGGCAAAAAATCTTCTCGGTGCGCAACTTATCAATCCAACAGTTTCTTTGCCTGTCGGCCCGGAAGATGCATTGGCAAACGCTGATCCAAAATTTCCTTATGTCTGCACAACCTACAGGGTTTCAGAACATTGGCAGACAGGTGTCATTACACGGCATTTGCCCTGGCTTATGGAGCTTATGCCGCAGATGTTTGTGGAGATAAGCCATCAGCTTGCCAGCCTGAAGGATATTAAAAACGGCTCTCGTGTCAAGGTAATCTCGGCCCGTGGAAGTGTAGAGGCGACAGCCATTGTGACAAGGCGTTTCAATCCATTTATAATTGACGGCAAAATTGTGCATCAGGTGGGGGTTCCATGGCATTTCGGCTGGCAATACCCGGCAAGCGGCAAGGAAGAAAGCGCTAATCTGCTTACATCATTTGCTGTGGACCCAAATACCAACATACCGGAAAGCAAGGCTTTTATGGTCAATATTTCAAAGATATAAAATCGACATGAAAAACTGGCGGCTTTTTCATTTGAACTTACCGGCAAAATGACCCTTGCTGTTGGTTGAATATGGGAAGTTATATTATGAGCAAAGCCTTTTTTATTGACACAACCCTTTGCACCGCGTGTCGGGCCTGTCAGGCAGCCTGCAAGCAGTGGCATGGCCTTCCGGCAGAAGAAACCATTAATTCAGGTAGTTATCAGAACCCGGATGACCTTTCATTTAACACATATAAACTGGTAAAAATGAATGAATGCATGATTGATGGAAGTATGCGCTGGCTTTTTTTCCCGGCCCAATGCCGTCATTGCCTGGAGCCGCCATGTGAATATATGGCTGGAGATTCCTCTGCTATTTATAAAGATTCTGCAACAGGGGCGGTTATTTTTACATCTGTTACAGGAAAAGTTGCTGGCGTTGATGACATTATAGGCTCTTGCCCTTATGATGTCCCCCGCAAATCGGACAAAAATCATCTGGCAAAGTGTGATATGTGCCTTGACCGTTTGCAGAACAACCTTTTACCGGCTTGTGTTACGGTGTGTTCTTCCGGTGCAATGAACTTTGGGGACAGGAAAACGATTTTAAAACAGGCTCAAGAAAGATTGTTGGTTGTGCAGAATAAATACCCGGATGCAATGCTGATAGACCCGGATGAAGTCAGCACGATATATCTTGTGGCTTTTGCTCCTTCCAAATACAGCGAATCCGCTTCTGCAAAAGCAGGTTCTTTTGACCTGACACGAAAAATGGCTTTCAAAAAAATGTCCCGATGGTTTTTTGCAAAAGCATTTACCGGCTGATTTTTTTACTCGCTATGCGCCGTCACTCTTTCCGGGGAAGTGGGGGGGGTTGGAGCCTTTTGTCATAAGCTTTCAGGGCCGCCAATCCAATGTTGGCTACCGCCCTGTTCGTTTGCGGTTGAGGAAAAAAAGCAAAATTAGCCACGAAAAGCACGAAACTCACGAAAAAAAGGGGGAAAAAGATGGCAGGTTGGGTGGTTCTTGGCGCAGCGCTTTGGTTCACCCAACATTTCAATGCCTTGCTCCCCTTTCCCCGGACAAAGCCCAGTTCATTTGGGGTTTTCTTTTTTCCAAATGCTTCTGGCCCTGGCAGCAGTGTTGCATTCGTTGATTCGGCCTTTCACCTGTGGTAGGCATGAATATCGCTGATAATTGTTTCAGGATTCTGGATAACGCGACAACACTTCCGGCATAAACTCATTGATTTTGGGCCTGGCAGGTGGCACCACAAGGCATGGGAGAAAAATGAAAAACGATAAAAAGGTCAGCGCTTTTTGCGACGACATTCTGGCAGGAATGGACGCGGTGGAGCTTTCAAAAAAAATCGCATCCAAAGAGATAAAGGCTTCTGAAGCCGTTGAAGCAGCCATCGCAAGGGCCAAAAAGGTCAATCAGAAGTTGAATGCAATTGTGACCGATACCTTTGACGAGGCCCTGGCCAATGCCGGAAATCCCCTGAACAATTTTTTTGGTGGAGTGCCTTCCTTCATCAAGGACAATGATGACATCAAAGGGGTCCCCACGCTGCAAGGCTCAAGAGCAATTGCCCTGGCGCCTGCAAAGAAATCCAGCGCATTTGTGCAGCAGTTCCTTTCAACAGGCCTTATCCCGCTTGGCAAAACTTCCATGCCTGAATTTGGTTTGACCGCTACAACCGAGCCTCTGTTTGGCGGCCCGGTGCATAATCCCTGGAATACCGATTTTTCAACCGGCGGCTCTTCCGGGGGCAGTGCCGCCCTGGTGGCTGCCGGAGTTGTGCCCATTGCCCACGGTAATGACGGCGGAGGATCCATCCGCATTCCCGCAGCGTGCTGCGGCCTGGTGGGGTTGAAATCGAGCCGGGACCGGCTGGTCAACCATGAGGCCGCCAAGTTTTTGCCGGTAAATATTGTGCACCAGGGCGTTTTGACCCGCACTGTAAGGGATACGGCCTATTTTTTTCATGCAGCCGAGCGGTTTTACAAAAACCCGCGCCTTCCAGAAATCGGCCTTGTTGAGCATCCCGGCCAAAAGCGTCTGAAAATCGGTTTTTATACGGATTGCCCCTACCACAAGACCTGTGATCCGGAAATCAGCCAGGGCGTTCACAGCGTGGCCAAAACCTGCGAGAGCCTGGGCCATAGGGTCGAGGAGATAACCTCGCCCATAACAAGGCAGATGGGGGATGATTTCATTGTGTACTGGGGTATGCTTGCGTTTATGATAAAATGGCTCAGCGGGCCGACATTGGGAAATGGCTTTGACAAAAGCAAGGTTGAACCCCTTACCTCCAACTTGAGCCGTCATTTCATCAAAAAGTCATACCGCTTGCCCTTCATGCCCTTTGTCATGATGCGGTTTTCAAGGCTCTATAATCAAATCCTGAATGACTATGATGTCCTTCTCTCGCCTGTGCTGGGGCATGAAACGCCTGAACTTGGGGTGATGGGCCCAAATGTTCCCTTTGAAGAGGCCCTTGACAGGCTGAAAAAATTCGTGCCCTTCACTCCTGCGCAGAATGTTCTGGGAACTCCGGCCATATCCCTGCCCACAGGGCAACTGACAGCCAGGGGATTGCCCGGCTCAATACAGTTTGCAGCAGCCAATGGACAGGAAAGAACACTTCTGGAACTGGCCTACGAAATCGAAGAAGCCAGGCCCTGGCCCTTTGTCAACGGAAAAGCGCCGGTATAGATCCCGCATTGATCAAAATAGGTTCTTATCCAAATCAGTTGGAGGAATCAGGCAGCCAACATCTTAAACCCATCTCAAAAATATGCTTCTGTTCCGATTGGCCGGAAAAGCAGTTGTGTGCGTCAACCAGGGCAACTACCAAAAATTTGTCATGGCAGGCCCGGCTGCGGCCCGCCGCAAAATGCTGAAAAAAATTCTTGCGGGCAACCTTCTCTCCCTGTCCAAGGGCCTTGGGCTTACAGTGACCGGGCACATTGAGGTTTCGTCCTTTTCCCTGGAGCAGATTTCCGTGGAGCTTAAATCAACGCCCATGATTGCTTTTTCGGGCGGTTTCTGTAAGTCTTTTCAAGGAGATTGGCCCGGCGCTCCCTGTTGGGGAGCGCACCTTTGGCATGGTGTTGAAATATGTCATGAAGCAGAAGGGCCTGCGCCCACCCCTGGCTGTTGTTGCCCATAAGATTATTCGTTATGAAAACCAATGCGGATAGCAAAACTGACCCCGGCAACTCTTTGGGCTTGGAATGACAATGAACCAAAGCAATTATGATGTGATCGTTATCGGGGCGGGCTTTGGCGGGCCTGTTGCTGCAAGGCTATGCGCCCAGGCCGGACTTTCCGTCCTTCTTCTCGAACGCGGCGCCGAGGTGGGCGACAAGATCATATCCGGCCTCACCATCCCCTTTTATGGGTTCGTGTTCGGGCCGGACTTCATCCGGGAGGGCAACCCGCCCATAGAGCGCCCTGTGGACGGCATCATCAACTACATTCTCACCGACATTGAAAATGGCCGGATGGAGATCGAGGACACGCTGCGCGTTCCCGCCCCGTTCTCGCCGGTGGTGGCCTTTGGTTACAATGCCTACTGCAAGCCTTTCTGCCAATGGCTGGCCCAAAAGGCTGTGGACGCCGGGGCCAGGCTTCGGACAAGCGTTGTGGTAAGCGATTTCCTTTATGAAAACGGCCGGATTGCCGGTGTGATTACAGACGGAGGGGAGCGCATAAGCGCAAAAATCGTGCTGAATGCCGAGGGGTCCCAGGGGCTTTTGGCGGTCAAGGCCGGGGTGAGGGAGAAATACCCGCCCGACACCATCTCACTTGCCGATGTCTATGACTACGAGATGGACAAAGCCGATGTGGACCGCATTTTCGGCCACTCGCTGCGTTTTTGCTGGGGGTGGGACGAGCAGAAGATCGCCCCACCCTTGGGCCGCGGCAACGGGCTAATGGTCTGGCCCTACCGGGGCAGCCTGCACTTCATGCAGGACCAGTGCATCCGGAAAGATGACGGTCCTGTCTATAACCTTAAAAAAGCCCTGGCCACCTATCATAAAAATGTCACGGAAAAGCTTCCCTGGTGGAGGGATGAAGTGGCCCCAAAGGTAAAGCTCCGTGCGCGGATGTGGGACGGCTTCGAAATCTTCGTGGGCCTTAACGAGAAGCTCCGCGATATGCCTAACTACACGGACGGTATGCTGCTTATAGGAGATGTGGCGGGCCTTGAGAACACCGAGCTTTGCGATGGCGTGCCCACCGCCTGGTTTTCCGGCGAAATCGCGGCCCGTGTGGCCATCGAAGCGATTCAAAAAAAGGATTTTTCCGCCTCTTTTCTGAAAAAATACAGCGACCAGGTCCGCGCTCATCCAATCATTCACTGGTCGGTTCGGGCAAGAAATCGCTACAATCTCCGCTTTGCCCAGGAAAAGCATGAACTGGCCGAATTGAAGCGCTGCATCCACGAAGGCTGGGGCCTGGGGGCCTTTGGCCACACCAGCTCGGCCCTGGTAAAGACCGCCCTCCCAATGATTCAGGAAGACCCCGCGGTTATCGGCCAATGGGTTCGACTCTTTCTTCGCTATTACTACAACTGGCACCACGAGCGCTTCGACTACAACTGTAAAAAGCCGCTTGTTCCCAAAAGACCGCCCACGCCTTCCAGGGTTCTGGCCTTAAGCCTCAAAGCCATGGACCTGGGGCTGAAAGCCGCATCTCCATTCCTGTCCCGCACTGCGGGCACGCTTCTTCCAAAGGCCCAAAATGCAGACCGTTTCATGCAGAAGGTACTCCCCACAGCAGAACCCATTTACCTTGCTGCGCTGAAAGCCACCGACCCCCTTGCCAGGCGTCTTGGTGAAGCCTTCCTGAAAGCCCTGGTGAACATGGACCCAACTGCGCTGGACGGAGACTCCACAGAAAGGAGCCGGCAATGAGCCGAAAAAACGAAGCGATTCCGGGCGTGGACTGGGTGGCCGGAGCAGGCCGGTTCGTGTCCGTGAAAAAAAGCCTGTGCACGGGCTGCGGTGACTGCGTGAAGGTGTGCCTTGGCGGGTGCTTTGAGATCCGGGATGGCAAGGCCCGCGTTAAGACGCTTTCCACCTGCATGGAGTGCGCCTCTTGCTGGTACGCCTGCAGCCAGGACGCGGTCAGCTTCCGGTGGCCGAAGGGAGGCTGTGGTTTTCGCACCAACTGGGGATGACAGGGTAAGGGCCAACACCTTTCCGAAAAGCCTGGCTTTAAGGTTCAAGGCACAGCCCCTACCCTTTATTCTTGTCAATCCTGGCTCATTTCATCTTCGTAAAGGCCAGAGCCAAGCCACCAAGAGTCATCCACCTTTTTTACATAACCCAGCTTGGGCCTTATGGTGCGGGTAAGGCGATCCTCCCAGTTGTAGCGAAGCCAGCCGGAGCCTTCGAGCGCCAAGTCGATGAGCTCACGGATTATCTTCTTGCCATCCGTGTCGGTCTTTTCAATAAGGTTTTGGTTCACCAGTTCCGGCTGACCGCCGTGGGACAGGACCTTTCCTTCAAAGTCGTAGGCAAAAATATAGAGGTTGCCCCGCACAAAAGGCCCGTCCTGGGCCATGAACTCAGCAAGTGCATTTTCCTTTCCATTGGCAAGCGCATATTCCACAGCACTGTCCACAAAGGCCTCCACCTCATCAGGCGTTACGGGCATAGAGGAATCGTCTGCCAGACTCAAAGAATATCCTGCAAAAAGCAAAACAACTGCCGCAAGCAGAATCCGCAACAAATTTTTGTTCATGGCATCACCCATTTCATTAAAAAGCTTGTTATGTGAAAGGTTGAATTGTGCCGGTTTCTTCCTTCTTATAAACCCAAGATTATCTGGCCTGTGGTGCGCGCACAAGCGCAGCTATGCCCCCGGTGTAGTAAGGTGCAGAGAACAGCACTTTCTGTGCTCTTTCCGGGGTTACGGTTATGCAGGCTGCAATCATGTCAACTTCGCCTGCAAGCAGGGCTGGAATCATCTCTGCAAAAGCCATGTTTCTGACCTCCAGCTTTTTTCCAAGCCTGTTGGCAATGTGCCGCGCAAGCTCAATGTCAAAGCCTGTGACAAGGCCCTTGTCATCAACAAAGGAAAACGGCTCGGTGATGGCAGCCGTGCCAAGCCTTAAAACGCCTGTCCCGGTATTGGCAGGAGCATCTGGAAGTTGCCCAACAGAGCCATCTGCGGGAAACCAGCGGGAAATCATGTTGGCGTACTCGCCGCTTTCCTTGAGCTTTGCCATCACCATGTCAATAATGCTTTTAAGCTCATTGTTGTCAATGCTTACGGCCACAGCGTAGTCGTCCACGGTTATCATTTCCGGCAGCAGCACAAGCTCCTTGCTCCTTGAGGCAATCATCTTCAAAATCGGCTCGTCATAGGCAGCAGCATCTGCCTGACCTTCGGCCACTGCAAGGGCTGCATCCATAACGCTGTCAAAATACTTGAATTTTGCATCAGGAAATCTTGAAAGGACCAGCATATCTGCTACTGTTCCTGACGGAACGGCAAAAACCTTGTCGGAAAAATCTGCAAGGTCTGCCATTTCAGCAGGTTGAGCCGCATAGACTGAAACAATCGGACACATAAAGAGCACAACTCCAAGTCCCAAAATCAAACGAGCTGCAAATTTCATAAGCCTTCTTCTCCTTTTGTTCTTAGGGTGGGTGTCAAAATGCTTCTGGTCAGGGTTTTATCCTGCCGCCCGATTATAAAGCAACGCCCCTGAAAAGTCAGCTTTCAAGTTGCGTGCGTCAAGTTCTGCAAAAAGGCCACGGCGGAACTGAAGGTTCTTGCTGTGGCAAGTGGTGTGGACCGTGTTTTTCTGGACTGTTATCTCAACACGGGGGCAAGGAGTTCGGAGATTTTTGGTCTTACCTGGAATGATGTCAATTTTGAAAAGCAGGAAATCCGTCTTTGGACCCGGAAGACAAGGGACGGTTCCTGGGAAAATGAATGGCCCCCCATGAACCAGGAGCTTTGCAGGTCGCTCAAATGGCGGTGGAACAACAGAACCTTCAGGAAGGCAAGCCATGTTTTTGTGGATGAGCAGCCCGGCGCTCACTACAGGAAGCCCTTTCTGGTTCGCAGGCGCTTTATGAAGGGTCTATGCGAGAAGGCCGGGGTGAAGCCTTTCGGGTTCCTTGCACTTCGGAGATATGTGGCTTCCATTTTTGCTGACAAGCACAAGGCTTCGTCCAAAAAAATCCAGCAGATTTTGCGGCACAAGAATGTTCGGACGACCGGGCTTTATATCCAGAACATCAATGACGATTTGAGGGGGTGTGATGGACCTTTTGGGGACACCGGTGGGGGAGAAAAATTTTGAGGAAGCAGGCTTGGCCGGAGACTCAAAATGAAAAATGTACACCGGGTGTACCACCAGAAATTCAAAAGGCTGACCAAAACTGGCCAACCCTTTGATTTAATTTGGCGTCCCCAAGGGGATTCGAACCCCTGTCGTCGGCGTGAAAGGCCGTTTTTAAGCGTATTTCGCCTGATTTTATTGGAAATAATCACCATCAAAAGCCGTTTGACGGAACAAAAAGCCATCAAAAAAGCCGTCAGGGAGTGAAGGGGGGTGAATAAACGCTCAGATAAAATCTTCAGATGTTTTTGAGCTTTGGGTGCCCTGGGTGAGGGCTTGGAAAGTGCTCAAATGTGAAGAGCCTTCAGTTTTTGAGGTGGGAATTTTCTGGGAAACCATTTGGGAAGGGGTTTTTGGGTGGCTTACTGGAAAAAAGGCCTGGAAAATTGGGTTGCACAGAATCAAGAGGAGAGGTATTATTGGAGAATATGGATAAAATGGTGACGGCGGTCCCTTGCCTTAATTTGGGCGTTAATCTAGATTAAATTTCATGGGGAGTAATGTATGAAAAAATTTTTCGTATTTTTCGTGTGCGGACTTTTTCTTTGCTGGGGAACGACTGCTTCCGCTGGCTCCGGTTTTGCCCTTGGACTGAAAGTCGGAACACTGGGCATCGGTGCAGAAGGGACCATAGGCTTGACGGACAGTTTGAATACGCGAATAGGATTCAACGCTTATCCGTTCAGCTATTCCGGAACCGTTGACGATGTTGATTACAATTTCGACCTTTCGTTGCTTTCCGGAGGCCTTTTTCTGGACTGGCATCCCTTTGGCGGCAATTTCAGGTTGAGCGCTGGCGGATTGGTGAACGGCAACAAAATAGAAGCTGAAAGCAAGCCGAACGCCAGCTACAAAATCGGCGACAACACTTACACGGCTGACCAAGTGGGAACCCTTAAGGCTGAAACATCTTTCAATAATATTGCGCCCTATGCCGGAATCGGATTTGGAGACGCAGTGGGAAAAGACAAGAGGTTCGGCTTTGCATTAGACTTGGGCGTTATATACCAGGGCACGCCAAGCCTGAAATACACGGTGACAGGCCCAATCCAGAACAACCCAGCCTTTCAGCAGGATATGGACAAGCAGATGCAGGAGCTCAAGGACGCACTCAACTATGCAACATGGTATCCGGTCGTATCTATAGGGCTGACATATAAGTTCTGATCCCGATTCTCCATAAATCGAGTGATAGGGCTTTGACATTAAATAAGGTTCTGGCCGCCCCTATTTCTTGGAGATTTTCGGGCAGATTGGGCCCCAATCGAGGCTGTGGCCGGTTGTCTTGGGGTTAAAGGCAAGGCGCATGAATGCAAGCGCCAAAAACCCCATCTCCAGCAAAAGTTTTCTGGAATTCAGCCTCGAAAACTGAAGGCTCTTCACATTTGGGGGTTCCCAGGGGGTATTTTGGCCATAAAGGCTTGAATTTTTCGGTTCTTGCTTCAAAAAGTCATTTTCTGCATTTCAAGCGGTGATTGCAAAAGGTAAAAAAAAGCCCTCGACCTATGTTTCTGCTACCAAGGGCTTTAATGTCCTGCTGTTGGGGGGGGGTACATGGGATCGGTGTCGGGTTGAATGTTCCGGCTTTCCTGGGCTTCCTGGGTCTTGGTGTTCTGCTCGGTCATTTGCTCTCCTTGAATCGCCTTACAAAGGGGCAATTCTCAACTGGTGAATAAAGGGGGGCGGCATTCCCGTCGCTCGCCGCCACCCGGCCCGGGCATTGAGCGCTATGCCCTGTTAAGCACGAACTTTTTCCTGATTCTTGGGGGCTGGGGTTTTTGCCGTTTTTGGGGAGGATTTTTTCCAGATCGTAGAGCTCGTTGTTTGTCCCGTAATAATTGCGGCACAAAAGCCCGTTTTCCCGAACAGCTTCCATTGCTCTGATGGCCGCAGCCTGGGCCACGGGGTCATTGCCTTCGATTACAAGAACGATGCTTTTCTTAAACATGGTGTGTTCTCCTTTCTGCCCTTGCCGGGCAATTTTGATTTGTGAATGGTCTTCAGTTTTGTGTCGGTTCGTTTTGCTTGGCTGCTGTCAGGGTGATTTTTTCCAGGCAACCGCCTCTGTCTTGCGCTCCTTATAAATAAGTGTCTTGCCCTCTGCCGTTTGCCTGCCCTCCTTTCTTTAAGAGTGTTGGGGTTGCCTTGGTCCGTCCATCGGAGCCTTGCTTTATCCCCTCTGACCTTTAGGTGTGACTTTTGACGGCACAGGAAGGTAACAATGTAACCTTGGGCAAAAAAAACGAGGGCAGTTGGGAGCTTGCTGACCATATTTCTAATAAATACAATTAGCTAAAGTTTTTATGGGGGGCGAAAAAATATTGAAAATTTTATTTTCTTTCAGGTGAACACCTGGCGGCCTGCCGAATTAGGATATGGACATCCATTTTTATGGATAACCAGCAGCTTTCCGCGGGGGAGCTGCACTATGGTTCTTCCGATTTTAGCCTTCCTGATTTTTAATCCGGGGATTTCCGCTGCATTTTTGATGCGTTTGAACAAGCCATTAGGTTATGGTAGGCAATAAAGGCAAAATGGAAGATACAGATTTTCGGGGAGGGCATGAGCAAAAGTTTGGCATAAACTCATTGATTTTGGACATTTTGCTGTGCCTCAATATGTTGGGGTGGGCACGGAATATTTTCATTTTACATTATTTGTTTGACATGTACATGAAACTGTAGGATTATTAATACTAGTAGGTAGTTCCAGGTTAAAAAAGGATTTTTCTTATGCCCGGAGTTCTTCCGGGATTTTTTTTATCCACACACAAATCTTGGGACATTTCGATTATTGAGTCGCGGATTTTATCGTAATACGCGCTTGGCATATGCCTGTGCGTTTAATTCTCGCTCAAAGCTGAGTGCAAAAAAAGCGCTCAAAAAGGATACAAAAGTATATGGAGTTTCACGAGTTTCACTTTCACACGGCGGTGGTCGAAGGATTAAGGGCCGCCGCCTTCAAAACCCCCACCCCCATCCAAGCAAAAGGAATCCCTGTTGTAATGAAGGGCCACGATGTCCTTGGGCTTGCCCAAACAGGTACGGGAAAAACGGCAGCCTTTCTTCTTCCCATTTTGAATCGGCTGATGAGCGGCCCTCGAAACAAGATCAGGGCGCTAATCCTTGCCCCCACCCGTGAATTGGCTGAGCAAATCAATCGTGATGCTGTCACCCTTGGAAAGAAGACCGGCCTCAAAAGCGTCAGTGTCTATGGTGGCGTGGGTATTCAAAAACAAGCTGTTCAGCTAAAAAGAAGCCAAATCGTGGTTGCATGTCCAGGAAGGCTTCTCGATCATATTGGCAGAGGCAATGTGGACTTTTCCGGCTTGGACATTTTGGTTTTAGATGAGGCGGACATGATGTGCGATATGGGCTTTTTCCCGGATATCCGCAAGGTCATCAAAGCATTACCTCAAGATCGCCAAAATTTGTTGTTTGCCGCAACTATGCCTCCTGAAATCCGGCGTCTTTCAAAGGAAATATTACGCGATCCGGTGTTCGTGCAGGTTGGAAAATGCTCTCCAGCGAAAACAGTGAGCCACACCCTTTTTCCGGTGGCCCAGCACCAAAAAACCAACCTGTTGATCGAGATTCTTCGCCGCGATGTAACCCAAAGTGTCCTGGTTTTCACGCGCACAAAGCATCGTGCGAAAAATCTGAGCCAGAAGCTTAGCAAGGCTGGATATTCAACGACCAGTTTGCAGGGGAACCTGAGTCAGGGAAAGCGCCAGGCCGCGTTGGATGGTTTCCGGTCCGGTTCTTTCAAAATAATGGTTGCAACCGATATTGCCGCAAGGGGAATAGATGTTTCAGCGGTTTCGCATGTCATAAATTATGACATACCGTCTACTCCTGAAGCCTATGTCCATCGCATCGGCAGGACTGGCCGAGCGGATCGGAAGGGGTCAGCTTACACATTGGCGACTCAGGATGATAAAAATATGGTTCGCAGCATTTCAAAACTTCTTGGAGGCTCTATAGAGTCCGAAAAGATTCAGGGATTTGATTATAATTCCAGGGAAACCCATAGAAAACAGTTCGCTGACAGACCAATGAAAAGGTCAGATTACTCACATTGCACAGCAAATTGAGTTTCGCCGTTTAAAATTGATCACCAGTGATTTTCCAAGCCTGGGGAGAAATCCCCAGGCCCCAACACATAGTGGTCGACAAAACTCTCAAAAGTTATCGATATCTGCCACTTCTTTAGGCCCCGCCTATTTTCGCAAATCAATTAAAGCCAAATTCAATCCGCGCCTATGATTATTCCAGGTACGCTAGAAAATGTGAAGAGCCTTCATTTTTGCGGACCACTATTTGCTGGTGTTGCATACCCCCGTGGACTGCGCCGCCGCTCCTGAATGCAACTTTTGAACCTGTCTTTGGTCCAGTTTTTCCGAGGAGGTCAAAGAGGGTTGTCTTATTGTCCGTCTTCCCGAAACACCTTCAGATGCCCGGCCAGCTTATCCAGCATTTTTTGGGGGTAAAGATCGCCTGCCAGTTTGTTCCAAAGGGGACGGGTTTGATTTTCCAGAAGCTTTCTTTGGCCCGGGGTCATCTGGGACATTTGCACACCGTATTCTATCATTGACTGCATACATCGCTCGTTATCGCGGCGGATGGCAAGGCAATATTTACTCATAACC
>JAGVAW010000128.1 GCA_020060085.1 Desulfobacterales bacterium | reverse complement strand
TAGTATTTTTCGACCAATGCCTCCGAATTATTGCATATAAATATATCATCAATTACCATTATTGCAACCTCTTTATTTTACTTTTACCAAACTTCATTTTTTAAAGTCCAATTCAGGCATTTGACCGATTCTTATATCAGTTTAATGCTGTATTTTTGCGATATACAGCTCACAGGAACATGGATTTAAACTTCCTCCATATCAATAAAGAGCATCAATTACCTCGATGCCAGATTCGCCAAAATTGAAATATTTGCCGGGCCAAGGAACAATCTGTTCTAATTTTGCGGCCACAGACTAAGGCCGATTTTTAAAGCAGGGCAGGGCCACCACATAAAGAAAAAGATTTATTTGTCGGGCTTTTTATTAAAGGGAGCATTAAGCCATCATGCTCACTTTAGGCTTTGCATCCAGAACAAAATGATGCTTCCGGTGCTTTTTTTGGCAATCTGTTTCTTTTCGTGCTTTTCGTGTTTTTCGTGGTTCAAATAGTCGTTTTTTGCCCTTTGCCGGGACACTTAAAGGCCCTTTGCGCAGGGCCTTTGTGAATGAAAAAGAAAACAGCAATTATCAGCCACGAAAAACACGAAAAGCACGAAAATATAAATCAGCCAACTCGCTGTCTCATCTGTAAAAGCGGTAATCCACGACTTAAGTCGTCATTGGCGTTTCAACCGGGTCCATGAGCCTTAAAAGACAACCCTAAAACTGCTCCTGTTGTTTGCGGTTTTCACTTTTTTTAAAAATGCTTCTGACCCTGTCCGCCAGGGACCTTGTGTTGCCGCAATCAATTAAAAATGGTAGGAACTGATTTGAAATATCTGCCAAACCTTTTGATAATCTTTGCTGCTTTTTTTGCGGAGGATTTTTTTATGCCGGATAACCAGGGGCCGGGAATAAGCCGGGAAGAAGCCCTTTTGCTGCTTAAAACCCATGTGAAGAACCCGCGGACTGTGGCCCACAGCCTTGCTTCCGAGGCGGTAATGCGCGCCCTGGCAAGGCATTTTGGCCAGGATGAAGAGCTTTGGGGCCTGGCAGGCCTGCTCCACGATCTGGACTATGAGTTCACGGAAAGCGCGCCGGAGCTTCATGGGGCAAAAACCGCGCAGATGCTAAAGGAAGCCGGGGCTGATGCAGCCCTTGGGCAGGTCATTGCCAGCCACAATGCTGAAGGCCTTAACCTTGTCCGCACAAGCCTTTTTGAGCATTGCCTCACTGCTGCGGAAACAATAACTGGCCTCATTGTTGCTGCTGCCCTTGTGCACCCGGACAAAGCCCTGGCAAGCGTGAAGCCCAAATCCGTAATAAAGAGGATGAAAGCCAAGGACTTTGCCCGCAATGTGAGCAGGGAGAGGATTGCAGAATGCGAAAAGGCGGATCTTGCCATTGCAGACTTTGTTGCCATTGCCCTTGCTGCCATGCAGGAGATAGCCCAGGATTTGGGCCTTTAGCCGGGCAGAAGAGGCTTTTGCCCAAGCCTTGATGGTCAAAAGCATCTGCATATTTTTTCAACAGCCATTCCCAACCTTCATCAGCGCCGGGCCGTTAAAGGCTTTTTAAGCCAAACAGCATCAGCCAAAGGGGCTTTTCAGCAATGCCGTCAAAAAAAATCCTGTATCTTGTGGATGCAAGTGCCTATATCCACAGGGCTTTTCATGCCATCCGGGGCCTTTCCACCTCCCAGGGGTTTCCCACAAACGCAGCCTTTGGCTACACAAGAATATTGCTTAGCCTGCTCAAAAGGAAAAACCCTGCTCACGCCATTGTTGTTTTTGATGCCAAGGGGCCGACTTTCCGCCACGAGCTTTTTCCCTCCTACAAGGCAAATCGCCCGCCCATGGACCCGGATTTGGTTGTGCAGATTCCATTTGTGAAAAAAATCACCCAGGCCCTTAACCTGCCCATGATGGAACAACAGGGTTTTGAGGCCGATGACATCATCGGCTCCCTTGCGCGCCAGGCCCAGGACCAGGGTTTTTCTGTGGTTATGATTACCGGCGACAAGGATTTCAACCAGCTTCTTTCGGAAAACTGCACACTCTGGGACCCAATGAAGGATGTTGAAAAAACCCCGGAAACCATGATGCAGGCATTGGGCCTGCCACCGGAAAGCTTTGTGGATGTGATGGCCCTTTGGGGAGACAGCTCCGACAATGTGCCCGGCGTGCCGGGAATTGGCGAGAAAACCGCTGCCGCCCTTGTGCGGGAATACAGGAACCTTGAGGGGATTTACGAAAACCTGGACAGGATAAGTGCCAAAAAGCAGCGGGAAAATCTGGAAGCCAACAGGCAGCAGGCCTTTTTAAGCCGCAGGCTTGTCACCATTGATACCAATGCGCCGGTGAGCTTTTCGCCGGAGCAAAGCAAAATAGGAGAGCCTGACCGCGCGGCCTTGAGCGCCCTTTTTAAGGAGCTTGAGTTTCGGCAGCTTCTGGAGGAGTTTTCGGATGCTTCGCCAGGGGGTGCAGAAAAGGACTACAGGGCACTGACAGATGAATCCGCCTTAAAAGAGCTTGTGGAAAACCTTTTAAAAGCCTCTGAAATTGCTGTTGATACGGAGACAACATCCACAAGGCCAATGGAGGCGGCCCTTGTGGGAATTTCCCTTTCCTTGGAGCCGCACAAGGCTTTTTATGTTCCTGTGGGCCACAGCTACCAGGGTGTACCCGCCCAGATCCCTTTGGAAAAGGCCCTTGAAATTCTGCGGCCCGTGCTGGAGGGCAACAAGCCCGCCAAAACCGGCCAGAACATAAAATATGACTGGATTGTGCTTGCCCGCCACGGCATTGAATTGACAGGCGTGGATTTTGACACCATGGTGGCATCTTACCTTATAAACCCTGCTGGCAGGGCGCACAGCCTGGACCAGATTGCTTTAGATCTCCTGAACCACAAGACCATATCGTACAAGGAAACAGCAGGCTCGCAGACCTTTGACAAGGTGCCCATTGAAAAGGCAGCCCCCTATGCCTGCGAGGATGCGGACATTACGCTCATGGCAAAGGAAAAGCTTGCCCCCCTGCTTGAGGAAAACCAGCTTACAGAGCTTTTCAAAACTGTTGAAATGCCTCTTGTTGAAGTGCTCAAAAACATGGAGATGCGCGGCATAAGGGTGGATGTTGCCAGGCTTGGCGAGCTTTCCGGGCAGTTTGCCGATGAAATGGCCAGGATTGAGGAGCAGATTTACTCGGTTGCAGGCGAGAAATTCAACATATCATCCCCCCAGCAGCTTGGCCGCATTCTCTTTGAAAAGCTCAACCTGCCCACAGGCAAAAAAACAAAGAAAAAGACCGGCTATTCAACAGATGTTTCCGTGCTTACGGATCTGGCCGCAGAGCATGAGCTTCCGGCCATGATTCTGCGTTATCGCAGCCTTGCCAAGCTTAAAAGCACCTACACGGATGCGCTTATGGGCCTTGTGCATCCTCAAACCAACAGGGTGCATACATCCTTTAATCAGAATGTCACGGCAACGGGCAGGCTTTCCAGCTCGGACCCCAACCTGCAGAACATTCCCATCCGCACGGCAGAGGGCCGCCAAATTCGAGAGGCCTTTGTACCTGAGCCGGGCTGGAAGATGTTTTCAGCCGACTACTCGCAGATAGAGCTGCGGATTCTTGCCCATTATGCCAAAGACCCGGTGCTGCTGGATTCCTTTGCCAGGGGGGAGGATATTCACCTTCGCACAGCAAGCGAGGTTTTCAGGCTTAACCCTGCCTTTGTTACAGAGCAGATGCGCCGGGAGGCCAAGGCCATAAACTTTGGCCTGATTTACGGCATGGGGCCTTTTAAGCTCTCGCGGGAGCTTGGCATTTCCCAGAAACTTGCCAAGCGCTACATGGAAAACTACTTTGCCACATACAAGGGTGTTAAGGCCTTCATGGAGTCGGCAATAGAATCCGCCCGCCAGACCCGGCGCACCACAACCCTTGCAGGCAGAATAAGGCTTCTGCCGGAAATAACAAGCAAGGACAGAGTAACCCGCGAGGCTGCCGAGCGCACGGCCATAAACACCCCAATTCAGGGCACAGCCGCGGATTTCATAAAAATAGCCATGATTCGCGTGGACAGGGCTTTAAGGGAAAAGGGCCTTAAAACGGCCATGCTGCTCACAGTGCATGATGAGCTTGTGTTCGAGGCCCCGCCCGACGAGCTTGATTCGGCAATGGCCCTGGTTGTCTCCATCATGGAATCGGTCTGGGATCTGGCCGTGCCGCTGAAGGTCAATGCGGCTGTTGGGGAAAACTGGGCGCAGGCCCATTGATGGCGGCTTTATCCGGCAGGCAAAACCTCAAATTTGCACTTGTCTGAAAAATTTTATATATTTTTCAACGGCAAAATTTTTCATGAATTAATGATCAGGCTCCGGCCTCCGTGTGCTCATCACCGGATTTGCGGCGGATGAGAACCGCGCTGTGAACCAGCCAGTAGCTTGCAGCCAGGGCCACTATCACAAGGCCTGTGGCCCACACATAGCTTACATCCACGGTTGCGTAATCAAACACAATCACCTTTCTTGCAGCAGCCATGAGCGCGGTGGCGATGACAAGGCGCACATGGATGACATCTTCGCGCAGGTACAAAACAATGTTCACAAAAATTTCAATGGCAATGAGAACCACCAGAAAAGCGCCGAAGATTCCCAGAATTTCATTTATTTGAAGAATGCCGTAAGGCGGGGTGGTGACAAACTTGTAGATGAGCCACATGACATCAATGACAGCCCACAAAATGACCAGGGTCATGAATATGGCAAGGACCCGCACAGCTATCAGGATGAGCTTGTGCAGAATGGAAACCAGGCGCTCCTCGCCCCGGACCGCGCATTCGTACTGGTTGAGCCATTTATCCTTGGATTCATCAAACATGGCCGTTTTTCCTTTCACGGGCTGCCTGCCCCTTTGCCTTGACGGCCCGGCAACAGGCTGCAAGGTTTAATCCTCTTTTTCCTTAACGGTTTTTTTAAGCTGCTCGTTCAAGGCTTCAAAAAGCTGCTTCTTGCGCTCCTTTTCGCTGCCTGCAATGTTTTGTATCCGCTCCATTTCAGCCTTGCGCTTTGCAGCAAATTTTTCAAGCTCCTGCTCCATGCCAGGGGCCTGCTTTTCCTTGGGTAAATCCTCCAGCAGGGCCGGGTCGCCCACAAAAATCCGGTCTGTTGAGGCGCTTTGCACAATTTTTAGCACCCCCATTTTGGCAAGGCGGTTCACCATGTCCTGAACCTGCTCCCGCGAAAAGGAAAGATCTTCTGCGATTTCCTTTACTGTCGGCGGGGTGCCTTTTTTGTGATCCAGCAGACGGGCTGAAGCGGTGACAAGGTGGGCTATATTATAAGGAGAAGATTTATCCATATTGAACTTGCTCCTGAAGTTACGCTGTTCCGGCGCTGTTCCGGCGCTGTTCCGGCTCTGTCCCTGCCCATTTGTGCATTAAGCGTCCTTGACATATCTTGCCTGGAAAGGTTAGGTAGCATTATCAAGGAATTTGTCAACTCCTGCAAAACAAGCTGGCTGGCCTGACTGTTTTGCCGCCCTGCCGGGCTTTTGGAAGCGATAACTTTTCAAGAAATTGCCGCAGGTGCAAAAAAACATTTGCCTGCCTGCGCTGACCCGTCATCCACAATACTGCGGTTTTTGCCCTGGCAGCAAGCCCTTGCAAACAACCGCGCAAAAGGGAGGAAAAGATCATGACCCAGATACTTGATGTTCGCGCCAGGCAGGTGCTGGACTCGCGGGGCAACCCAACAGTGGAGGCGGAGGTTTTTTTGGAGTCCGGCGGCATAGGCCGGGCAATCACGCCAAGCGGCGCTTCCACAGGAGCGCGTGAAGCCCTGGAGTT
>JAGVAW010000108.1 GCA_020060085.1 Desulfobacterales bacterium | reverse complement strand
CACCTTTCCGCTTCCACCAGTATGTCGCCCCATCCCAATTCCAAAACCATCATCTGCTCCATTGAGGAAGCAATCAGGCTTGGCGCGGACGCTGTTTCCATCCATGTCAACCTTGGAGACGGCAACGAGCGGGAGATGCTCTCGGATTTTGGCCGCATTGCCTACGAGGCCCGCAACTGGGGCATGCCTCTTCTGGCCATGATCTACTGCCGGGGCGAAAAAATTTCAGACGAATTTGACTCGAAGTGCATAAGCCATGCAGCCCGTCTGGGTAACGAAATAGGCGCAGACATCGTTAAAGTCCCCTACACCGGCTCGGTGGAAACCTTCCGCCAGGTGGTGGAGGGCTGCGACATTCCGGTGGTGATTGCAGGCGGCCCCAAGATGGACTCTGACCGGGACATTCTGGAGATGGTAAAGGGGGCAATAGAGGCAGGCGGTTCCGGCGTTTCCATAGGCAGAAACATTTTCCAGCATGAAAAGGTACAGAAAATGACAATGGCCGTGGCCAGCATTGTTCACGATAACAAAAGCGTGGAAGAGGCCCTTGCCGTTCTTAATACCTGAAAAAAGCCGGGAGTTTTATAAATGAAAACCGTGTGGGTAAAGGCAAAACCCTGGGATAAAAAGCTTGTCACCACGGCGCTGGAAGGCGGGGCTGACGCCATTTTGGTGGATGAGGCCGATACAGATAAGGTGCGCGCTTTGGGAAGGGTTGCCGTGATTGCCAAAAACGGCGATATGGTGCCGGGAAAAGATGTTTTCACCGTTGCCGTGAAAAGCCAGGAGGATGAAAAGGCAGTTGTTGAAGCTGCAAAAAAAGGCCCGGTTATTGTTGAGACAAGCGACTGGACCATAATCCCCCTGGAAAACCTCATTGCCAAGCAGGCAAAGGTTGTTACCTCCGTAAAAAATCTGGATGAGGCCATAACCGCTTCCGGCGTGCTGGAGCACGGCGCATGGGGCATTCTTGTGGATACCAAAGATGCCCTTGCCTTGAAGAAAATTCTTGCTCATCTAAAAAGCAGCCAGGGCCAGACACCGCTGGTGGAAGCTGCCATCACGGCCATCACGCCTGTGGGCATGGGCGACAGGGTTTGCGTTGACACCTGCACCTCCATGACCCAGGGCGAGGGTATGCTTGTGGGCAACGCATCGTCCGGGCTTTTCCTTGTTCATGCCGAAAGCGTGGAAAACCCTTATGTGGCCCCAAGGCCCTTCAGGGTGAACGCAGGCGCTGTCCATGCCTATACAAGGGTGCCCGGCGGCAAGACCCGCTATCTTTCCGAGCTTGCCGCAGGAGACGGCGTTTGTGTGGTCAACAGCAAGGGCCAGGTGCAGGAGGCCATTGTGGGCCGGGTTAAAATCGAGCGCAGGCCGCTGCTTCTTGTAAAGGCCAGGGCCAATGACAGCGAGATTGGCCTTATCCTTCAGAATGCGGAGACCATTCGTCTCACCCTTCCTGACGGCAAGCCGGTTTCTGTTGTGGAGCTTTCTCCCGGCGACAGGGTTCTTGCAGCCGTGGAGGAGGGCGGGCGGCACTTCGGCCACAAAATTAAAGAGCGGATTGAGGAAAAATGAGCCCATCATCAAAAAACGGCCCTCCCCAAAAAGAGCCTTCCATGACCGAGCTTCGCCGCGGGATTGACGCTGTGGACGAAGAGATAGTGGCCCTTTTGAACAAGCGCATGGAGCTGGCCGGGCTTATAGGCTCCATAAAAAAGAAAAAGGGCCTTCCGGTGGTGGATTTCTCCCGCGAGCGCGAGGTGCTAAAAAAGCTGGCCACAAAAAACAAGGGGCCGCTTCCACCCGAAACACTGCGCTATGTTTATGCCGAGGTCATGGCCGCAGCCCGCAAGATTCAGACCCCCTTAAAGGTCTCCTTTTTGGGGCCGGAAGCCACATTCACGCATCTTGCTGCCATGAGTCATTTTGGCCACGCCACAACCTTTGACCCCCAGGCAGGCATCCGCGAGGTCTTTGAAAGCGTGGAGCGAAAAAACAGCCAGTTTGGCGTGGTTCCTGTGGAAAACTCCATAGAAGGCACGGTCAACCACACGCTGGATCTCTTTTTCAGCTCGGATTTGCGAATCTGCGGAGAGATTTACACGCCCATATCCCACGATCTTTTGTCCATGCAGACTTCCCCGGATCAGGTGCGAACCGTTTTTTCCCATCCCCAGGCTCTTGCCCAGTGCCGGCTCTGGCTGCGGCAGAATTTGCCGGAGGCAAAAACCGTTCCCTGCACCAGCACAACAGAGGCTGCCCGCAAGGCCCGCGAAACGCCGGAATCCGCCGCCATAGCAAGCTCGCTTGCAGCAATGGTCTATGATCTTGTTGTGCTGGCAAGCCATATTCAGGATGCAGCCAACAATGTAACGCGCTTTCTTGTCATCGGGCGGGATTCCCCCTCTCCCACGGGCAGCGACAAAACTTCGCTTCTCTTTGCCACGCCCCATGTGCCAGGAGCCTTGTTCAAGGTTTTAAAGCCCATTGCAGATGCAGGCATAAACATGAACAAGCTGGAATCCCGGCCAGCAAAGAATGCTCCCTGGCATTATCTCTTTTTTGTGGATGTGGAAGGCCACATGGAGGATTTGCAGGTCAAAGGGGTCTTTGAAACAATGCAGACAGTATGCGCCTTTGTGAAATGGCTTGGATCTTACCCCCGCCAGGATTTGCCCTTGTAAGAATTTGCCCTGGCAAAGGCGGATGCTCCATGACCGGCGTATAAAAAGGAATTACCTTTCAAAAAAGGCGGCAAACCTTGATATATGACGCAAAAACAAAGCTCTACGGCGTTTTCGGCCACCCGGTGGGCCACAGCTTAAGCCCGCTCATGCACAACAGCGCCTTTGTGCATCTGGGCATAAATGCAGTTTACCTTGCCTTTGATGTGGAAAAGATAGGCCCGGCGGTAAGCGCATTGAGGGCTTTTAATATGGGCGGGGCAAGCGTTACAATTCCCCACAAGGTTTCGGTTATGGATCACCTTGACTCGGTTGACCCCCTGGCCAGGGCAATGGGCGCGGTGAACACAATTGTGAACAGGGACGGGCATCTTTTTGGCTGCAACAAGGATGGCGCAGGAGCTGTGGCTGCCCTTGGCGGCAAAAAGGCGCTTGCCGGGAAAAACCTTGTTGTTATAGGCTCCGGCGGCGCGGCCCGTGCAATTGCCTTTGCTGCAAAGGAATGCGGCGCAAGCCTTTTTATAGTAAACCGCAGGGAGGACGAGGCCCAGGCCAGGGCTTTGGCAGATGAGCTTTTGTGCCCCTTTACCCTGCTTGGGCAAATTGATAATCTGCCCTGCGACATACTAATAAACGCCACCCCTGTGGGCATGACGCCAAATGAGGGCAAAACCCCTGTGGATAAAAGCTTTTTTAAGCCCCACATGAAGGTCATGGATGCAGTTTATTCGCCTCTTGAAACGCGGCTTTTAAGGGAGGCAAAACAGGCAGGCTGCCAGGCTGTGGAGGGGGTTAACATGTTTATCTGCCAGGGGACGGAACAGTTTGCCCTTTGGACAGGGCAAGATGCACCAATAGATATTATGCAAAGTGTTGTTTACAAGGCATTGGGTAATCAGGAGAAAAATCTTTAATGGACAAAATCAGTTGCCCCATAGGCCAAAATCCAGGCCCGGTAAAAGTGCCCGGCTCAAAAAGCCTCACCCACCGTATGCTTGTTGCCGCGGCCCTTGCAGAGGGCAAGAGCATACTCGCCAATGCCCTGCAAAGCCAGGACACAAAGCTCACAGCCCAGGGCCTTGCCTGCCTTGGCGCGGGAATACGGCAGAACGGGCATGGCATTCTGGAAGTAAGCGGAGTGGGCAAAAGGCCCTCTGCCTGGGCCGAGCCTGTGTTCCTCAACAATTCCGGCACAAGTATGCGCTTTTTAACCGCTGTGGCAGCCCTGGGCAAAGGGGCTTATACGCTTGCCGGGGCAGCCCGGATGCACGAGCGGCCCATAAATGACCTTGTAAACGCCCTGCGCAGCCTTGGGGTTCCGGCACGGGCCATGAGTCCGGGCGGCTGCCCGCCTGTCATGGTGCAGGGGGGCAGAATCCAAAAAAACAGCGTGGTGGTCAACTGCTCGGTTTCAAGCCAGTTTCTTTCAGCGCTGCTTCTCATCGGGCCATGCATTCAAAATGGCCTTTCCATCAGGGTTGAAGGCGATCTTGTCTCCCGGCCCTATGTGGACCTCACCCTTGATGTGATGGAAAAATTCGGGGCGAAAATTTCCCGCCAGGGTTACGAGAGCTTTTCCGTTTCCGGGGACCACGCCTATCAGCCCGGAGAATACACGGTGGAGACAGATGCCTCCAATGCCAGCTACTTTTTTGCAGCAGGCGCTGTTTCCGGGGTGCCGGTAACTGTGGCAAACATAAGCCGTGAGTCCCTTCAGGGGGATATACGCTTTCTGGCTGTGCTGCAAAAAATGGGGGCAACTGTAAGCGAAACCGAGCAGGGTGTAACGGTATGCGGCAAAGATTTGACAGGGGTAACCGTTGACATGGGCGATATGCCCGACATGGTTCCAACCCTTGCCGTTGTTGCAGCCTTTGCAAAGGGCGATACCATTATAAGCAATGTGGCCCACCTGCGGGCAAAGGAATCCGACAGGCTTGCCGCTGTTGCAACAGAGCTTGCCCGCATGGGCATAAGCGTTTCTGCAGGCAGGGATACCCTTGCAATTACCGGCGGCGCGCCCAAAAAAGCCTCAATCCGCACTTACGAGGATCACCGCATGGCCATGAGCTTTGCAGTTGCCGGGCTTAAAGTGCCGGGCTTGGTTATAACCGAGGCCTTTTGCGTGGAAAAATCCTTCCCTAATTTCTGGGATGTTTGGGAGGGGCTTTATTGAAAAAGAGCGCCAACATCTTTCTTATAGGTTTCCGCTGCACGGGCAAAAGCACGGTGGGCAAGGCCCTGGCTCAATCTTTGGGGCGCAGCTTTGTGGATGCAGACCTGGTTTTGGAGCAGCAGGCAGGAGCAAGCATTGCCCAAATTGTGGAAAAGGAGGGCTGGCAGGGCTTTCGCAGCCGTGAAAAAGCCCTGGTGATGGAGCTTTGCAAGAGTAGCGGCAAGGTTGTGGCCCCAGGGGGAGGCGCGGTTTTGGATGAGCAAAACGCTGCCCTTATGAGCGAAAACGGCTTTGTGGTGTGGCTCAATGCAAGCGCGCCAACCATTGCAGGGCGCATGGAGGCGGACGCGGCAACTGCCGGGCAAAGGCCCTCCTTAACCGGCAAGGGCGTGCTTGAGGAAGTTTGCCAGGTTCTGGAGCAAAGAGACCCCATCTACGAAAAAACCGCCCACCTGAAGGTGGATACGGATGGTTTATCCGTTGAAGAGGTGGCCCAAACTGTTGAAAACGCCTTTAAAAAGATTATTGAAGAGCTTTAGTCCGTGCCTTTTTGGCGTCAAGCTGCGCTCTTGAGAGGAGTTTTTATGCCGGGAAATGTTTTTGGCAGTTTTTTCAGGGTCATGACCTGGGGGGAATCCCACGGCAAGGCTGTGGGCGCGGTGATTGACGGATGCCCGCCTGGAATGGCCCTTTTGGAAGCTGACATTCAGGCCCTGCTGGACAGGCGCAGGCCCGGCAAGGGACCGGCTTCCACACAAAGGGCGGAAACCGATACTGTGCAGATTCTTTCCGGCATTTTTGAGGGGCTTACCACAGGCACGCCCATTAGCCTGGCAATCCCCAACAAGGATGCAAAACCCGGCAGTTACGAGGCCTTTTCGCGCCTTTACCGGCCAGGCCACGGAGACTATTCCTACGAAAAAAAATACGGCATCCGCGACTGGCGCGGGGGAGGCAGGGCTTCTGCCAGGGAAACCGCTGCAAGGGTGGCAGCCGCAGGCGTGGCAAAAAAGCTTTTGGAGCGGCATAATATATCCGTATCCTCATACACTGTTGAGATGGGCGGAATTGTTGCAAATGAGCGCGACATGGCCCAGGTTGACCAAAACCCCTTTGCCTGCCCGGATTTTGCGGCTGCTGGGCAAATTGCCCAAAGGGTGGAAGAGGTAAAAAAACTGGGCGATTCCATAGGCGGTATTGTGGAGATTGTTGCAAAAGGGCTTCCAGCGGGCCTGGGCGAGCCTGTTTTTGACAAGCTGGATGCAAAAATAGCTCACGCACTCATGGGCATAGGCGCAGTAAAGGGCGTGGAGATAGGCGCAGGCTTTGGCGCAGCCCGGCTCACAGGGTCAACAAACAACGACCCCATAGCGCCGGAAGGCTTTTTATCCAACCATGCAGGGGGCATACTGGCAGGCATTTCAAGCGGCCAGGACATTGTGGCCCGCGTGGCAGTAAAGCCAATCCCTTCCATATCCATACAGCAGAATACGGTTACTGTTGATAAGGAGCCGACAACCCTTTCTGTTACGGGCCGCCACGATGTGTGCGCCATACCGCGCATAAATGTTGTTTGCGAGGCAATGATCATGCTGGTGCTGGCAGATGCCCTGCTTGCCCAACATGCCCTTGGAATTGCCCCACGGAGTGCAAAATGAAAGAGGACGGCCCCTTTACAATAGGGATAATGGGCGGAACGGGCCTTATGGGCCGCTGGTTTGCAGAGGTTTTTGAAAGTGCCGGGCACTCCGTGATACTCTGGGGCCGCAAATCATCCATCACGCGCGAGGATTTGGCACGACAATGCCAGGTCATCATTCTTTCCATGCCGCTTTCAGCCTCTGTGGAGGAGGCTGGCCGCATAGGCCCCATGCTGGCCCCGCATCAGGCGCTCATGGATCTTTGCTCACTCAAGGCCCCTATTGCCCTGGCAATGGAAAAGGGTACAAAAGCCCAGGTTGTGGCCACTCATCCCCTTTTCGGGCCGGACACCCTTTCTTTAAAGGGCCAGAATGTGATTGTTTGCCCCATGAGGGGCAAGTCCTGGTGCAACTGGCTCACAGGGCTTCTTGAAAGCCGGGGCGCGCTTGTTACCCTTTGCACGCCAGCCGTTCACGATCAGAACATGGCAATAGTCCAGGGGCTTACACACTTTGTAACCATTGTTCTTGGCCAGACCTTAAAGGACATGAACCTTACCCCGGATGATCTTCTGCCCTTTGCAACGCCAATATTCCGGTTGAAGCTAAACCTTGTGGGCAGGCTGCTTGCCCAGGACCCGGAGCTTTTTACAAAGCTCATATCAGCCAACCCCACAGTGGTTGAAGTTCTGCAAAAGTTTCTTGCCACTGCAAAAACTACGGGGGAAATCTTTTGCGGCGGCAACCCCAAACAGGGTGTAGCCCTGCTTAACGCCCTTGCCCAAAACCTTGGGGACTTTCCGGCCCAGGCAAAGCAGGAATCTGAAGCCTGCCTTGCAGTTGTTTCGCAACAGGCCAAAAACAACAGGAGGGCTTGAAAATCCATAAAAAATGGGAGACTTTGCAACTATTGTGCATTTAATTTCCCTTTCTCCCGTTTTTTTGGAGGCAAAATCATGCGAGTCTGCGTGCTCAATGGAAGCCCCAAGGGCCGGATGTCTGTAACCATGCAGTATGTCAGATATCTGGAAATCGTCTTTCCGTCTGTTGAATTTGAAATTCTTGACATTGCCGCGCACATTGCCAGCATTGAGCGAAACGCCGATAAGTTTGATAAGGTGATGAATTCTGTTGGCCGGGCCGATGCCGTGCTGTTTGCCTTTCCGGTGTATTTTTTCCTTGTGCCAAGCCAGTACAAACGATTCATCGAGCTTGTTTTCGAGAAAAATGCCACAGATGCTTTTTTGGGCAAGCCTGTTGCCTCCCTTTCCACCTCGGTTCACATTGTGGATCACACGGCTCACAATTACATTTCCGGCATTGCCCTGGATTTTGGAACAAGGTTTTTCGGGGCCTATTCCGCAGACATGGAAGACCTT
>JAGVAW010000153.1 GCA_020060085.1 Desulfobacterales bacterium | reverse complement strand
CCTTGCCGGGCTGCTGCCTTTTCCCGTAAAAGCCCCCTACTGCGCCACCAAGCACGCCATTGTGGGCCTTAGCTCCACCCTGCGGGCCGAGGGCGCAGCCCTTGGCGTTAAGGTGACTGTGGCCTGCCCCGGCCTTGTGGCAACAAACATCTGGCACAAAACCCCCATCATGCGGGCAGATAATGCAGATGTGTTGAAAATCATCCGCGCCCCCATGATGACCCCGGAAAAGGCCGCGCGGATAATTCTTGAGGGAACAGCCAAAAACAAGGGCCTGCTGGTTTTTCCGGCCCATGCCAAGCTGCTGTGGTGGGCATACAAGATTTTTCCCAACGGCTTTGGCCCCATTGGGGCAATGCTCATGCGCGATTTCAGAAAAATAAAAAAAGACGACTTTTAACACCCCGGCACAAAAGAAAGTTTTTTTGATGGCTGTTGAGCAAAAAGCCCTCCGCTTTGATGCGGTTTTGGAAGATAAAATCCTTTACTGGATGCGCGGGTCCCACGATGGGGACATCCGCTGCGTGGTGAGCTTTGAAGGCCGGGTTGATGCTGACCGGCTGGATAAAGCCGCGCGCTTGAGCCTTGTGGCAGAGCCTGTTCTGGCAAGCCGCTTTGTGCGCCACTGGAAAAACCCCCATTGGGAAAGGGCGGATTCTGCTGTTATTGAGGAGCACGGCGGCGTGAGGGTGATAGAAGCCCCTGCTGGCCGTGAGGATTTGGAGAAATTCCTTGTCCAGACTCCGGCCACAGAGCTTTTTGTAGGCCCGCAGATAAGGTTTTTTCTTTTGCGCGGCCCGGCAGACGACACCCTTTTGATACGCATAAACCATGTTGCGGGCGATGGCGGCGGCCTAAAGGACACGGTCACCCTTCTGGGCCAACTTTACAGCGCCCTGGAGAAGAATCCGGATTTTATCCCAAAGCCTTCCGATCCCTTTCAGCGGGGTTTGAGGCCGGTTTTCTCCCGCTTCAGGTTGAGGGATCATCTGGGCATTTTTGGCCGCAGCTTAAAGGATGCCGCGGAATTCATGAGTCCGCCCCGCTGGTTTTTCAAATCTCTGGCAAAAAGGGACCTGTCCTGCTCCACCCTTGTTACCCGCCACATTGAAAAAGAGCGCTTCGGCGCAATAATAGCAAAAGCCAAAGAGCATGGGGCAACGGTGAATGACACCTTTGTGGCCGCGCATCTTACGGCTTTGAACAAGGTTCTCACACCGGGCAGGCGGCCAAGGCTTGTGATTACGGCGGATCTGCGCCGCTTTCTGGAAAGCGGAAGGGCGCAGGGCGTGTGCAATCTTTCCGGGTTTTTCTACCTGGATCTTGACCAGGAGGCCAGCCAGTTTGAGCCATGCCTGAAACAGGTTACTGCAAAAACAAGCGGCCTTAAGAATGATTACCTGGCCCTGGGCAATTTTCCGCTTACAGCAGCAGCCTTTGCAGCCCTGCCTTTTCCCTTGGCAATAAAGTTCCACGACTTTTTGGGGGACCTGCAAAAAAAGCAGTGCCAGAATGCTTCTGCCATTGCTCCGCTTTTCACCAACACCGGCACAATGGACGGGCCTGTTTCCGCCTTCAGGGGAGCAAAGGCGCAAAACGCCTTCATAACCACCACCGTGGCGCATCCGCCGGTTCTTTCCCTTTGTCTTTCCGGGTTTGGCGGGGGTTTGAATCTCACCGCCGGGTTCTGCGCGGACTTTCTTGCCTGCCAGCAGGTGGAGGCTTTTCTGGACCAGCTTGAAGAGGAGCTTCCCGATTAGGGCCTTTCCCAAAAGATAAACAACAAAAAACTGCGCGGAAAAAGGTTTTTAACTTCCAGTCCCACTTTTCGCAGCCCTGTCATCAATAATGCTCCATCACGGGCCAGCCTTTTTTGATGGCGTGTCTTTTTAAGGGGCCGGTGGGGGCCACTGCAACCGGGTTGCCCACAAGCTCCATCATGGGGATGTCGTTCTGGTGGTTGCCGTAGGCCCAGGAGCTGGCAAGGTCTATGCCATGCTCGCTGGCAAGCTGCATAACAAGGTCTGCCTTGGCCTGGTGTATGCAAAGCGGCCCGCTGGTTTTCCCTGTCAAAAAGCCCTCGTCATCGGTTTCCAGGTCTGTGCAGAGAAGAAAATTCATGCCCAGGTCCTTTATGACGGGCTTAAGGCTGTAGCGCACCCCGCCGGAGACAAGGGCTGTGAAATGCCCCTTTTGCTGATGCTCCTTGAGCCTGGAAAGGATGTTAGGGGCAAAATGAGGTTTGACGAGGTTTTCGTAGAACTCGCAAACTCCGTCCTCAAAGGTGTCAAGCCTTTTGCCCTGGTAAAAAGGCAAAAGGATGCGGGCCATGAAGTGCTCCGGCAGAATATGACGCTGGTAGAAAACATTGGCAGCCAGGGCCTTTAAAATGTAGGAAAGGGGCACAAGGCCCATCTCCCAGAGGTAGCGCAGGCCGATTGCTGCGCTGTCGCGCGTGAGCAGGGTTCTGTCAAAGTCAAAAAAAGCGGCACTGCGGCCTTGCTTCATTTAAAAAAAACTCCGGTCTGCCTTGTGGAAGGCGCGGCAAAGGGGAAATCACATTCTCAATGTCGCCACAAGGCGCTTGGGAAAAATGAGCAGATCCAGGGCATGGTTGATGTCTGTAACAACAAGGTCAGCGGTCTGGAGGGTCTTTCCGCAGGCCCCTTCCCCCTGGATTACGCATATGCCCAAGGCGCAGATTTGCAGCATAAGGCAGTCGTTGGCGCCATTGCCTATTGCAACGCAGGTGTCAGGCCCCAGCGAATTTACAAAATCCTGCTTGGCAAGGTCCTCGCCTCCGGGCTTTAGCACATGGGCATGAAAAGGGGTGCCTGAAAACCGGGTGGCAACCCCGCCAAAGGTGTCTGCCGTGACAATGTGGATGGCAATATCCTTTTTAAGGCTGTCAAGCCTTTCCAGCACGCCATCCAAAAGCTCGCCGTCACAGGCAAGGGTCCCGTTGTAGTCCAGCACCAGGTGCTTAAGGGAAAGTTCTCCAAATCCGTTGATGGAAATTTTAAGCATGGCCTTTCCTTTGTTGAGGGTGAGAATGCTCATTTCTTAAGATGGCAGCCAGCATAAAAAAAAGGTTGCGTCCTGTCAATGAATGCCGCGCCATCTGCCCTTGATGGTCTTGCTGCCGCTAAAAGGCGAGCTGTTTTTTTCGTGTTTTTCGTGCTTTTCGTGGTTCAAATAGCCGCTTTTTTGCCCTTTGCCGGGGCTAAAGGCCCTTCAAGGCAGTGCCCTGATGAATGAAAAAGAAAACAGCAATCATTAGCCACGAAAAGCACGAAAATATATAAAGCAGACAACTTGCCGTCTCGTCTGTAAAAGCAATAATCCATGCAAAAGGTTGTCATTGGCGTTTCAACTGGGTCCGCAAGCCTTAAATGACAAACCAAAACCGCCCCTATCGTTTGTGGTTTTCATTTTTTTCCAAATGCGCTGTCCCTGGTTAAGTGAGTTATGCTTTTGACCGCAGCCTCTTACTGTGCCATTATAAATTGGTTTGGCAGGCTGTTTAACGGTGGCCGATCAAGGGATGGAAAGGGTTTGGGAGGAAGGGCCTGATGAGCTGGGTATTTTATCTGCTTTGCCTTTATCTTTTTATCTGCCTGGGGCTGGCTCTTGTTTTGCAACGTTTTCCCAGAAAGCCTGTGGCTGATAAGCCCGATTGGGGGACAGTGGAGGACACCATTGTTGACACCCGGAACGATGCCCATGACGGCGGGCTTCTTGAAGTGTGGCGGGTGTGGCCTGATGGCGAGGTGAAGGGCCTGGCACTTTTGGCCCACGGCTGGACCCGCAACCGGGACAAAATGACATCGCGGGCAAGAAATCTGGGGCAGATGGGCTTTGTCACCGTGCTTCCCAGCTTTCGGGATCACGGCCATTCCAGCAAATACGCCTTTGCAGGCGTAAAGAGCTTTGCAGATGACATTGAAACGCTGCTGCGCTGGCTTAACCAGCCGGTTATCCTCTATGGGCATTCCGCAGGGGCAGGGGCTGCAATTCTGGCTGCTGCAAAAAATCCTTCTCTTGTAAGGCTTCTTATTCTGGAGGGCTGCTATACCCACACGCGCCGGGCACTCTGGCGGCTTTATTTGAGCATGAACAGGGTTTTCGGGTTTGTGTTTGGCCCGGGGCTTCTTTTATGGGCCGAGATTTTGAGCGGCTTCAAACTTGGGGCATACAGCCCTTACCGCCTTGCACCCAAAATTGATGTTCCCGTGCTCATCATTCACGGTCAATTGGACGAGAAGTTTCCGGTCCGCTGGGCGCGGCAGCTTGAAAAGGCTTTCCCGCCGGGCAGCGCAAGGCTTTATGTCAACAAAAACGCAACCCATACCCAGACCGGCGAAACCCACCAATGCCAGGAGGCGGTGAAAAAATTTGTTGAGCGCTGCTGGCAGACCGGACGATTGGGGGCCTGAAAGAATATGGCAGGCTGCATGACACAAAATATGGATTCCCAAAAATACCGCTGGTGTCCTCATCGGGATTGCTTTGTGGCCCTTGCCATATGCGAGAGGGAGGCCAGGAAGCGCAAGCGCTGTTTAAAGTGCAGGCAGCTTTATCAGCAGCTCCCCTTGAATTTTTCCTCTAATAAAAAGCCCTAGCGCTCCCCCCTTTGCGCTTCTGGCAGGATAAGCTTTAATGGATCCATTTACACAGGCCTATCTTGGAGCTGCCGCCGCCCAGGCCTTTGCCCGCCCAAGCGAGGTGCGCAAGGCAACATTCATTGGCCTTGTGGCCGGGGCATTGGCAGATACAGACATATTCATCCGCATCCCCAGTGACCCCCTCTTTGGGGTTCTCATGCACCGGCATTTCACCCATGCCCTGGTGTTCATCCCCATTGGCGCACTTCTGGCTGTTTTATTTTGCCGCCTTTTAAGGGTCAAAGTCTCCCTTGGCAGGGCATATCTCTTTGCATTTGCGGCCTATGCCACCCACGCGCCGCTGGATCTTTGCACAAGCTACGGCACAGCAATCCTGTGGCCTTTTTCATCAGCCCGCTACGCCTGGGACATTATCAGCATCATTGATCCTGTTTTCACAGGCCCCCTTTTGGTCCTAATTGCCCTGTGCTGGTTTAAGCGCTCGCCGGTTCTGGCACGGGCAGCCCTTGTCTTTTGCGCGGTCTATCTTGCATTTGGGGCCTTTTTGCACTGGCAGGCAACAAATCAGGTGAGGGATATTGCCCACAAGCGCGGGCACGAAATAGCCTCGCTGCGGGTTATGCCAACCCTTGGCAACCTTGTGCTTTGGCGCAGCGTTTATGTGGCGGAAGGCAAAATATTTGCAGACGGGGTGAGGCTTGGCCTTTTTGGAGAATCTGCCCTTTACGAGGGCGGCGAAATTGAGCTTTTCAAGGTGGAGAGGCATATGCCCCACTTAAGGCCAGGCTCAAGGTTGCACAGGGATATTGAGCGCTTTGTCTTTTTTTCAGATGGATTTGTGGCCCTGCATCCGGCAGATGAATCCATCCTGGCAGATCTCCGCTACGCTCTGCTGCCAAGCTCCCTTGAGCCTTTGTGGGGCTTTAAGATTGACGGCCTGGAAGATGAGCATGGAAAAATGATTTACTTCCGCCGCGCCAACAGACAAAACCTGGCTGTGTTCTGGGCCATGCTGAAAGGAAAAGAGGCTCCCGGCATTTGAGAAAAATGGTAGGGGCCCCCTAATACTCTGGGGGCCTCTGGGGGAATTTCCAGGCCAAGGGTCCAAGGGAAAGGGGTCACCCCTGTTTGCTTGTCCTGTGGGGAGTCACACCCTGTGAAAGGGTGCCTCCAAAGATAAGGCCCAGGGGGGCAATGTCAATAATGCTTCTTATTATAGATTAAAATGAGGCACTTGCAGCGAAGCGCCATAACCACTTATTTTTTTAAGGCATTATAAATCAGCCATTACAGATTTTTTTTTGTGCGCCTCGCTGCCTTATCCGGTGATGGGGTTCTTTGCCACAATGGTCTGCTCCCGCCCCGGCCCCACCGAGATGATGTAAACAGGGACTTCGGCAAGCTCGGCAAGCCTTTTTAGGTAATCCCCGGCTGCTTTGGGAAGCTCGTTTTCGGATTTGGCCCCGGAGATGTCCTCCTTCCAGCAGGGCATTTCCTCGTAAACCGGCTCGCAGTGCTCAAGCAGGGCAAGGTTTGAAGGCCAGTCTTTGACAATTTTTCCCTTGCAGTTGTAGTGGGTGCAGATTTTTATGACATCGCAGCCGCCAAGCACATCCAGCTTGGTTACTGCAAGCCCTGTAAGCCCGTTCAAGCGGGCCGAGGCTTTGAGCTGCACCATGTCCAGCCAGCCGCAGCGGCGGCGGCGGCCAGTGGTGGCTCCGAATTCCGCGCCCCTCTCCTGAAGGGCATCTCCCACAGAATCAAACAGCTCGGTGGGGAAAGGGCCTGCGCCAACGCGGGTGGCATAGGCCTTTACAATGCCAAGCACCTCCTTTATGGAACCTGGGCCAACCCCTGCTCCGGCGCACACATTGCCTGCCACGGTGTTGGATGAGGTCACAAAGGGGTAGGTTCCGTGGTCAATGTCCAGGTGCGTGCCCTGGGCGCCTTCAAACAGGACGGATTTTTTCTCTGTACGGGCCTGCTCCAGCACAAGGGATACATCTCTTACAAAGGGCTTAAGGCACTTGGCGTACTTTGCAAACTGCTCCACAACAGCGTTGGGGTCTATGGCCGGGGCCGACAAAAAGCCCGTGAGATAAAAGTTTTTCTCCTCGCAGGCCTCGCGCACCTTTTTGGCAAAAACATCAGCATCCATCAAATCCACAAAGCGGATACCCCTGCGGGAAACCTTGTCTTCGTAGCAGGGGCCTATGCCTCTGCCGGTGGTGCCTATTTTCGCCTCGCCCTGGCGGCTTTCGCGGGCAAGGTCCACAGCCTGATGATAGGGCATTATAAGATGCGCCCTGTCGCTTATTCCAAGCAGATCCGGCGTTACGGAAACGCCCTTGGCAGCAAGGGAGTCCATCTCCTTTAAAAGCACGGCAGGGTCAACCACCACGCCGTTTCCTATGAGACAGACTTTCTTTTGGAGAATGCCCGAAGGAATGAGGTGGCTGATGATGGTCTTGCCGTCAACCACCAGGGTATGCCCCGCATTGTTTCCGCCCTGAAAGCGCACAACCAGATCAGCGTCTTTGGCAAGCATATCAACAATCTTGCCCTTACCTTCGTCTCCCCACTGGGTTCCCACAACAACCGTATTGGCCACGACCAAACTCCTTTTTAAAATAGATGCCTTTGATTTCAATAAGCAATCTGCCTGCGGATTTTTTTTGCCATGCCGCCCGTTGCAGGCAAGCCTCATGGAACCGGGCAGGCAACCCTAAACCGTTTGGGCTATTTTTGCAACGAGTTGATTAGCCCGCATAATTCATGAAAAATTTCGCCGTTGAAAAATATATAATATGTTTTCAGACAGATAAGTGCATTTTAGAGGTTTTGCCGAAAATACAATCTGCTTTTGATGCAAAAAAAGCTCAAACGGCGAAATTTTTCACCCTGCGGGCGAGCCTTATTTGCACACTGGCTGCGTTATCTTAGGACTCGACATACAGTAGTATGTCTTCACCCCTCTAGCCTTGCCAGTGCACAAATACTGGCTCGTGAATTATACGGGATAGGACAGATTGAGGCGCTTGTCAAAACAGGGTTTATGCCTGCGGTTTTTTGCGCTTTGGCCGGAAAAAATCCTGCATCATCTTTTTGCAGGCATCTTCCAGCACCCCGCCTATGACCTCCACAGAGTGGTTGAGCCGCCCGTCATGGCCAAAATGGTAAAGGGAGCCTGCGCCTCCCCATTTTGGGTCCGGCGCTCCGTAAACCACTGTGCCTATTCTTGCGTGGACCGCTGCACCCATGCACATCAGGCATGGTTCAATGGTGCTGTAAAGCACGGCTCCGGCAAGGCGGTAATTGCCTGTCCTGGCCGCAGCAGCCCGCATGGCGTTCATTTCTGCATGGGCAGAGGGGTCGCTGCCTGCAATCACGCTGTTTTGTGCCTCTATCACAAGATTTGCGCCCTCCAGAACCAGCACGGCCCCCACAGGGACCTCGCCGCTTTCCCCGGCCTTTGCTGCACAGGATAGAGCCATCTGCATATAGTTTTCATGTTTTTTCATGTCCTGGCCGGGCATGGCAGGCTTCCTCAATTTAAGGCGCTTAAAAGCCGGTTCTGTTGCACTTCCTTTGAGACAGGTTCCAAAATATGGATTACATACTTGACAAGGCCGGGTAAAGTGAAATATGCAAGGCCCTGCTTTGGTGAAGGCCTTTTGGGCCTTTGCCAAAGTTTTGTGCGCCCGTAGCTCAGCTGGATAGAGTGCCGGACTACGAATCCGTAGGTCGCACGTTCGAATCGTGCCGGGCGCGCCATTAAAAACAAAGGGTTACAGGTCATAAGCCTGTAACCCTTTTTGTTTTGGCAGGCTTATGGCAAACAAGTTGTTGGTTTCACAGCCGGTTGCGGCGTCTGCCGGAAAACCACCGGGCAAAAAAGGCTGCCGCAGCAAGAAGAACCGTAAGGGCTATGACACCCTTTGTGTTGCCGTCTGCAAGGGACATTCCCCAGGCAACATAGGGCATGGCAACAAGCACATGGACAACAGAGCCAATAAGCAGGTAGCGGAAAAAATCCAGCCCGCTCAAGGCTGCCCAGGAGTTTTTGAGAAGATGGGGCGGGCCTGGCACCGCAAAGAGCAGGGCCATGGGCCAGATAAGGCGGTCCTGTTGCAGGAAGGGGAATTTTTCCTGAAAAAGGGCGAGCTTTTCCTTTGAGCCTTTGTCCAGAATGAAGTTTGCAACAGGATAGGTTGCCGCAAGGTTGACGGGCATGATAAGGGCCAGGGCGGCCATTCCCCCAAAAAAGCCGTACTGTATGCCTGCAAGCACCTTTACAATTGTTATGGGGAATCCGATTACCGGAAGAAGGCTTGCAGCCAGCAGAAAGATGGCAGGATGCGGCTCGTTGGCTATCCAGTCTGCAACCTCGCCGTAAACCGCCTCCGGCGCAAAGAGCGTTGTAAGAAGCACAACCCCAAGAAAGATTATGGCAGCCAGCCTTGTCCAGTGCAGAAAAAGCGCCCAGTGGGGACGAAGCTCAAGGGTATTGGCATCCTCCTCAACCAAAAGCCCTTCCTCAACCAAGAGACCTTCCTTTTCTGCCGGGCGCTTTTGGGCAAAGGGCTGATTCATCAAAAAAGCTCCGTTCAATTGGCGCAAAGGCCTGCCTGCAAAAGGTTTTGGCAAAACTGCATCAGGG
>JAGVAW010000044.1 GCA_020060085.1 Desulfobacterales bacterium | reverse complement strand
GCATCTATTTACATCATGTCAATAAACCTGACAAGATACTTTTAATAAACTGATTTTTTTTCTTGCCTGAAGGCAAGCTTGATTTAAAAAGACTCTTGCAGTAATTGAATGCCAACATAAAGGTTTTAAGGAAGCCGGATGGAGTCCGTGCCGGACACCCTGGCAGGCTTTGTTCTAACCCCCTTTTGCAGCCAGTTGCAGAAGAAACCTGTTTTTGAGATGGGTTCTACCATTGGAAAGAAAAAAATGCCCCAAAATTTAAAAAAAGGGCCTGTGCCGCGAAAAGACATAGCCGATATTGCCCCCTATGTGCCGGGAAAGCCCATTGAGGAGCTTACCCGGCAGTACGGCATAGCAAAGCCTGTCAAGCTTGCCTCCAACGAAAACCCGCTTGGGCCGCCGCCGATTGCCTTGGAGGCCATACAAAAGGCTTTGTCCTCCCTGCACCGCTACCCGGACGGCGCTGCACGCATTCTTGTGGCAAAGCTTGCCCAAAAGCTTGGCGTTGATGAGGGCTGCGTAATTTTAGGCAACGGCTCGGATGAAATAATCCAGCTTCTTGCCCTGGCCTATTTAAACCCTGGCGACCAGGCCATAATGAGCGACCCGGCCTTTTTGATGTACGAAATTTCCGTGCGCACGGCTGGCGGGGTTCCGGTCAAGGTTCCCTTAAAAAACATGACCTGGGATATGGATGCCACCCTTGCCGCCATTGGCGAGCGCACCCGCATCGTGTTTGTGAACAACCCCAACAACCCCACAGGCGCAAGCATTTCCAAGGCCGAGTTCAAGGCCTTTCTGCAGCAAATCCCTTCTTCCGTAATTGTGTGCGTGGATGAGGCCTATATAGACTTTGTGAGGGATTTAAACTGCGCCATTGGCACGGATTATTTGCAGTCGGACAACACGGTTGCGGTTCTGCGCACATTTTCCAAAATATACGGCATGGCAGGGCTTCGCTTGGGCTACGGAATAATGCCTTCAGCAATCTGCTCTATTCTTAACCGCATCCGCCTGCCCTTTAATGCCAATTCCCTGGCCCAGGCTGCGGCCACAGCAGTACTGGATGATGACGGATTTGTGGAAAAAACCCGCAAAACCGTGCATGAGGGGCTTGACTATCTTTACGGGCAGATGGAGCAGATGGGCCTTGCCTATGTGCCCAGCCAGGCCAATTATTTTCTTGTGAAAATGCCGCGCAAGGCAGACGAAATCTTTGAGGCCCTTTTGCAAAAGGGGGTCATTGTGCGCTCCATGCGGGCCTACGGATACCCGGATCATATCCGCGTGAGCGCCGGGCTTTTTGAAGAAAACCAGCGCTTTGTGGAGGCATTAAAGGCGGTTCTTGCATGAAAAAGCCCCTTGTGACCATAGACGGGCCTGCCGGAGCAGGCAAGACCACCGTGAGCCGCGAGGCAGCAAGGCGGCTTGGATATTCCTATGTGGATACGGGTGCGCTTTACAGGGGCCTTGCCTTTGTGGCTGCCGGAAAAGGTGTTGGCCCGGATGACCAAAAGGGCCTGGCCCGCATAATGGCAAACCTCACCCTGAAGTTTGAAAAAGACAAAAAGGGCGATTCCCGCCTTCTGGCAAACAGCCGGGACATCACCGATCATCTTCGCGGCAACGAGGTCTCCATGCTGGCATCTGCGGTTAGCGCCCTGCCTGCTGTGCGGCAATGGCTGCTGGACTTGCAGCGCAACCTGGGCAGAGACGGCGCAGCGGTCTTTGAGGGCCGGGACATGGGAACAGTTGTTTTTCCCCAGGCAAGGTTCAAGTTTTTTCTTACGGCTGATCCTGCTGTGCGCGCAAAGCGCCGTCATGCAGAGCTTGTCGCAGCAGGCAGGGAAATTGCCTACGAAAAGGTGCTTGCAGACATCATCACCCGCGACACCAACGACTCCACCCGTGCCGTTGCCCCGCTTAAGCCAGCCCCTGATGCCGTGATTTTGGACTCGACAAAAAAAACCGTGGATGAGGTTGTGGAAAGTATTCTGGCCCTTGTCCATGAAATACATGAGTAGCCAGGGCTGTTTTGACATTTTTAATTCCGCTTGCAGGCCTTGGCCCGGAAGCTGCTTTTTTTTCACAGCAGCGCATATCCGGCCTTATTGTCTTTTTTTGGCGGGCTTTTGGGCTTGTCGGCAAAATTCAAATTTGATTTGTTTTTTGCCTTGACATCTGATATACAGAACAACTTTACGCATTATGCGTAAAATGCCGTTAAAAACGGCGCAACAGGACAAGAGAGCAGTTTCACAACATGGAAGCCCAGGAAAGAGGAAACCAAATTGGAAAACCTAACAGCCAAACCCGAACAGGAAGAACAGGTAGAGAGCAAGGAGGCCGCAGCCTCCCAGCCGGAAACAACTTCAACTGCTTTGGAAGCGCCTGCTGACAATCAGGAAGGCCAGGAGGAACCGCAAATCCAGTCCATGGATGATCTGGCGGCCCTCTATGAGGATTCCTTCAAGCGCTTTGAGGAAGGAGAGGTGGTCCGGGGAAGAATCGTCCAGATCGACAAGGAATTCGTGCTGGTTGACATTGGATACAAGTCCGAAGGTCTTGTGCCCATACGCGAGTTCTTTGAAGAAGGCGTCATGACAGCCAAGGTGGGAGATGAGGTGGATGTCATGGTTGAGCGCCTTGAAAGCGAGGACGAGGGCGTTCATGTTTCCAAGGAAAAGGCCTCCAAGATCAAGGTCTGGGAGGAAATCCGGGAAGCCTACGAGCAGGAAGGCACTGTGGAGGGAACCATCACCCATCGGGTCAAGGGCGGATTTTCCGTGGACATCGGCGTCCCGGCATTTTTGCCTGGCTCCCAGGTGGATCTCCGTCCTGTAAGGGACCTGGATTCCATGGTGGGCAAAGAATACACCTTCAAGGTGCTCAAATATAACCGCAAGCGCAGCAACATTGTGCTGTCACGCCGCGTGATTCTTGAAAAGGATCGCGAATCCCAGCGCTCCAAGACTTTAGCCACCATTCAGGAGGGCAAGGTCATGGAAGGCGTGGTCAAAAACATCACCGAGTACGGCGTGTTTGTGGATCTGGGCGGCATAGACGGCCTGCTTCACATCACCGACATCTCCTGGGGCCGGGTCAAGCATCCTTCGGAAATGTTCTCCGTGGGCGACACCATTACGGTGAAAGTGCTGGATCTGGACCTTGAGCGCGAGCGCGTGAGCCTGGGCATGAAGCAGCTCAAGGAAGACCCCTGGTCAGATGCCGGAACAAAGTACAGCATCGGCGCCAAGGTTTCGGGCAAGGTTGTAAGCCTTACGGATTACGGCGCATTTGTGGAGCTGGAGGAGGGCATAGAAGGCCTCATCCATGTTTCGGAAATGAGCTGGACCCGCAAGATCCGCCATCCTTCAAAGGTTGTGAATGTCGGCGATGATGTGGACTGCGTGGTTTTGGACATAAAGCCCAACAACAGGCGCGTAAGCCTGGGCATGAAGCAGGTCACGGAAAATCCCTGGGATGTCATAGGCGAGAAATACCCTGTCGGGACAACCATTGAGGGCAAGATAAAGAACATCACCGACTTTGGAATGTTCATCGGCATTGATGAGGGCATTGACGGCCTTGTTCACATTTCAGACATTTCATGGACCCGCCGGATCAACCATCCTTCGGAAATCTTCAAGAAGGGCGATGAGGTCCGCGCCATTGTTCTTCACATTGATAAGGATAACGAGCGCTTCTCTTTGGGCATCAAGCAGCTTGAGCCAGACCCCTGGGCCACCATTGAAGACCGCTACAAGGTGGGAACAAAGATTGCCGGCAGCGTGACAAGCGTTACGGACTTTGGCATCTTTGTGGAGCTGGAGGAGGGCATCGAAGGCCTTGTCCATGTTTCGGAAGTGAGCCTGGAAAAGCTCAAGACACCTGTTGGAATGTACAATGTTGGCGATGTTGTGGATGCGATGGTTGTGAACATCAATCCCAAGGAGCGGCGCATCGGGCTTTCCATAAAGCGCCTGGATTCAGCCAATGACGAGAACTATCTTGCTGACTACATCTCCAACATGAAGTCTGCGCCCACGGCAATGGGGGAGGCCTTAAAGCAGGGCCTGCGCGGAAAGTCTGCAGACAAGGAAGAGCAGGCTGCGGATGAAGCTGTTGAAGAGCAGGCTGCTGGTGGGGCTGTTGAAGAGCCGGCTACCCAGGCAGATGATGCTTCAAAAGAGCAGGAGTAATAATATCCGCCTCCCTGTTTAAACGGGAGGGGCGAAGGAAGGGCATTTGCTGTAAACGCCCGGTATTTTTCCGGGTCAGCAAAAACAGTAAACAACAGTCCCATCCATAAAACCCCTGTTAAAGGATAAAGCCGATGGAGGCAAAAAAGCCTCCATCGGCAACATCTCTATGTTTGCCAGAAGACACCCCTACCTTTTCACGCTCATTGTTCTGGCAGTGCTTGGCTGCCTGGGCCTTTTGGCCATTTCCTTAACTGCCTTTGCTGTCAGCGATTCGGAGCGGCTTGCCTTTGGCCCCCGCGTGGGCCTTATAGAAATCAGCGGAGTCATTTCCGATTCCACCTTTGTTGTCAACAGCCTGGAGCGTTTTGCCGAAAACCCGGACATAAAGGCCGTGCTGCTGCGGGTGGATTCGCCTGGAGGAGCAATAGGCCCTTCCCAGGAAATTTTCAGCCAGGTTCAAAAAACCGCATCAAAAAAGCCGGTTATCGCCTCCTTTGGCTCAATGGCTGCCTCCGGCGGCTATTATGCCAGTGCGCCTGCAACGGGCATCATGGCAAATCCCGGCACAATAACCGGCTCCATAGGCGTTATTTTGAGCTACACCAACATTGAAGGCCTTTTTGACAAGGTGGGGCTAAAGCCCATAGTCATAAAGTCGGGCCGCTTCAAGGACATGGGATCACCCTTCAGGGACATCACGGAAACGGAGCGCGAGCTTTTTGAGGAAGCCGTGATGGATCTCTACCGCCAGTTTGTGGGGGATGTGGCCCTCGGCAGGCAGATGGATATTGCGGCTGTTGAAAAGCTTGCAGACGGGCGCATATTCACCGGCAGTCAGGCCCTGGAGCTTGGTCTGGTGGACAAAATCGGCAACCTGCGTGATGCTCTGGAATGGGCAGCCGAGCTTGGCGGCATTCAAGGGCCGATTGCTGTTGCGCCTGCCCGCAGAAAAGGCTTCTCGCTTCTGGAGGAGCTTATTCAACTCTCTTCAGAAATGACCCGCAGCCTGCACCAGCGCACAGCGACCGGCTTTGCCTTTCTCTGGACTATGGATTGAATTGCTGATTTTTTGGTCTTTAGAACCAGCCTACCTTTTGTGGTGAAAGCATCTTCCCCAAAAATTCCCCTGCAATTGCTCCCTACTCAAACAGGCTTGTATCCCCCAGCCCTGCTCGGATGACCTCCGGGGTGTCGCCAATGAGCGAAATCACCGATGAAGGCTTGCCCGGCACCGGCCCGCCGTCAAGCACGCAGTCTATCTGGCCCTTGTAGTAGTCCAGCAGAAGGGAGGGGTCCAGAAAATCGTGCTTTCCGTCCGGCGTGGTGGCGGTGGTGCTGATTATGGGGTTTCCCAAAGCCTGGACAAGGCTTATGGGAATGGCGTGATCCGGCACCCTTATTCCTGCGGTTTTCCTTTTGGTGAGCATGATTTTGGGTACCTGCTTGGAGCCTTCCAGAATAAAGGTGTAAGGCCCAGGCAGCAGGCGATTTAACATCTTGTACTGGTAGTTTGTAACCTTGGCATACTCGGATATGTTCTTCAAATCCGCGCAGATGAATGAAAAAGGCTGCAAGGGCTTGCGCTGCTTGAGCTGGTAAACCCTTTGAATGGCTTTTTTGTTGAGTATGTCGCAGCCTATTCCATAAAATGTGTCTGTGGGATAGGCAATGACTCCTCCCTGGGAAAGTATGTCCGCAACCCGCTCAATGTGGCGGATCTGCGGGTTTTCCGGGTTTACTTTCAAAAGCATGGCAAACTCCTGCTTTTTGGAGTTGAAGCGATTTGGTCAAGCGTCCTTTTTTCCGTGAACCGGCAACTTCAGGCTGCCTGCTCTTTTACAGCAGCCAAAAGGCGAGGCCTTTTTATTTCTGGATCTCCACAACCGAGCCTTGGCCAGCCAGAGGCTTAAAGGCCTTTTTGCTTGCCCCGCAAACCGGGCAGCACCAGTTTTCATGCAGGGCGTCAAATAAGGTTCCCTTGGGAACCTTGCCCCTGCGGTCCCCCCGGTCGGGGTCGTAAATACAGCCGCAGTTCACTGTCTGGCACTGGTACATATCTTCGGGTTTTGCCATAAACAACCTCCTT
>JAGVAW010000173.1 GCA_020060085.1 Desulfobacterales bacterium | reverse complement strand
TGTTTTCAATTGAGAATTATTGTTAAATGATAAAATTTTTCACCCTTCGGGCGGGCCCGATTTGCTCGATAGCTGCGTCAGAAAGAGGAAAGCGGTACAGGAGTAAAGCTTTCCTCTTTCTTCCTTGCTCTCGCACAAATCTTGCCTCGTGAATTATCCAGGTTAAGCAAAAACGGCCCGAAAAAAATTCGCCTTTATAATTGGCTGCCGGGCTGCTATTTTGGGGCTTAAAATATTTGTTCGGCCAAAGATTAAGGGCAAAAACCCTCTTTAAGGGGAAAGATCCATGGCTTGTTTGCTGCCCGAAAAAGGCTTGAAGCATAAGGTGCTGGTGCGGGAGGTCGGCCCGCGGGACGGCTTTCAGGCTGAAAAGACGCCAATTCCCACAGAGCTTAAAATTGCCGTCATCAACAGGCTTGGCAAAACCGGGCTTTCCCACATTCAGGCAGGCTCCTTTGTGCACCCGCAAAAAGTGCCCCAGATGGCGGATTCGGGCGAGGTTTTTGCCAACATAAAAAGGCAGCCTTCAGTTACTTACAGCGCCCTTGTGTTAAACCAAAAAGGCGCGCAAAGGGCCCTGGATGCCGGGGCGGATGCCATTGAGACGGGACTTTCCATAAGCAGTACCCACAGCCTTAAAAACATGGGCCGCACAAGCGCAGAGGCATTGGAAGAGGTAAGGCGCACCGCAAGGCTTGTGAATCAGAGCAGAACCCCCCTTTGGCTCAACATTCAATGCGCCTTTGGCTGTGCTTATGAAGGCGCGGTTGAAGCAAGGGCCGTGGGGGAAATGGCAAAGGCACTTATGGAGCTTATGCCCCAATACCTTTGCCTGGCAGACACAACCGGCATGGCAGACCCGGTGCTGCTAAACCGTCTGCTTGATGAGGTTCTTCCCATTGCTGGAAGCACGCCCCTGCTGCTCCACTTTCACGACACAAGGGGGCTGGGGCTTGTGAATGTTTTTGCAGCCCTGCAAAGGGGGGTTTTTGGCTTTGATTCATCCATAGGCGGGCTTGGCGGCTGCCCATTTGTGCCGGGGGCCACGGGCAACATTGCAAGCGAAGACCTTCTTAACCTCTTGCAAACCCTGGGGCTTGCGGACAAATCAACCGTAAGGGCCGTGGCAGGCGTTTCCCGCTTCCTGTCAGAAGCCTTGAACCGGCCCCTGCCGGGAAAAATGTGCAATCTTTCAAATGAAAGTCTGCCTTAAAATAAGCTTGCAGCCTGTTTTCCCCTTAAAATCCCTTGAAAGGCTTCAGAAAATCTGCAAAGTCCGGCACAGCATTCCGGGCAGAGCCTTCCAAATCCTGGGTAAGGAGATTTTCAAAGCCCAAAGAAAGAGCCATGTCAACGGCCTCTTCATACTCCCTGGCAGTTATGGTGCGGGCAAGGGCCTCAAAGCTGCCAGCCCTGTGAAGAGGGTTGTACTGGCTCATTATGGAAAGGCCTATTCTGGGCGATAGCTCCAAGGCCAGAAAGCAAAGGCTCTCCCAGGTTCCGGCAAGCCTGTTTGGCAAAACCAGGTGGCGCACCCACAGGCCCCTGTCAATAAGGCCCGTGTCCGGGTCCGGGCGCACAGGGCCGACCTGGCAATACATCTCCAGAATGGCGTTTCTGGAAATGGCCGTGTAACCCGGCGCATTGGAGTATTTTACGGCAGCATCATCGCAGGAATAGCGGATGTCGGGCAAATAGATGTCCACAAGCCCTGTTAGGCTTTTTAGGGTTTCAACAGTTTCATAGGCATTGGTGTTGTAGATAACCGGAATGTTAAGGCCTGCATTTTTTGCGGCTTTAAGCGCCCGGCAAAGGGCCGGGGCCTGATGGCCTGCAGAAACAAGGCCTATGGCCCGCACAGACTGCTCCTGAAAAAAAAGGGCCTTTTGCACAAAGGCTTTTTCGCTCATGGGCTGACGGGCAATGTCACCCTGGCTTATCTGGAAGTTCTGGCAATAAACGCAACTCATGTTGCAGCGGCTGAAAAAGAAGTTGCCAACCCCGCTTGTTCCGGCAAGGCAAGGCTCCTCGCCGCCATGCACCCCTGCCCATGCCACTTCCAGGCCTGCCCCGGTTTGACAAAAACCTTTTTGGCCCGCATTGCGGTTTACTCCACAAAGCCTTGGGCATATATTGCAGGCGTCATAGGCCGGGTCGGGCGACACGCATTTTTCGTTTAACCGTTCCATGATTCGTGGTAGATAGGGCAAAAGGCCGCCCCTTGGCAAGCCCTGTATGCAAAAGAGGTTTTAAATGGCAAAGCCGCCGCTTGTTCTGCAAACAACCACCCTTTGGGATTACCCCTCCCAGCATTACGGCGACACGGTTCAGGGCGACCCGGACTATGCGGGTGCAACACCCTCCTTTGTAATATGGAACCTGCTTTCGCGCTACACCCACAAGGGCGAAACCGTTGTTGACCCCATGGCAGGGTCCGGCACCACTCTTGATGTTGCAAAGGATCTGGAGCGAAAGGCCCTTGGCTTTGACATAGCCCCCTTTCGCAAGGACATTGCCAGGGCGGATGCAAGAAAAATCCCCCTGAAAAATGCCTTTGCAGACTTTGTTTTTGTGGATCCGCCATACTCCACCCACATTGCCTATTCCGATGAACCAGCCTGCATAGGCAGGCTGGACGCCGCTTCAAAGGATTATGCCAGGGCAATGGAGCAGGTGATAAGGGAAATAGACCGCATATTAAAGCCGGGCCGTTACATGGCCCTGTATGTGAGCGATTCCTTCAAAAAAGGAACGCCCTTTATCCCCATAGGAATAGAGCTTTTCGGGCTTTTGAAAAAAAGATTTGTCCCTGTGGACATAATTTGTGTGGTGAGAAGAAACGCCAAGCTGAAAAGAAACCACTGGCACACTGCTGCCATTGAAGGCAATTATTTTTTAAGGGGCTTTAACTACCTGTTCATAATGAAAAAGCGGCCTGCAAAGAAAAGTCTGGCCACCATGGACCGCCGGGACAAGGCCGAAATACGCCAGCACATACTTGACCGCACACCGGCCAAGGCCCCTGCCAAACAAGGCTTCCGCCCCAAAAAAACAGGGCACAAAAAACCCGGCCCTTTCAAAAAATGATGTGCCTGGCAAAAAGGTTCAAGAGCCGCAAAAAAAACGAAAAAGCAGCTTGTCGGCGCCTTTTTGCACGGCCCGCCTGTGGAGCCGGAAAAAATGCCTTCCCAAACTTGCGGTTTTTGGATATTCTTTGCCCTGCCTTTAGGGGACTTCCATTTTAACCTGGAATTTTTCTTAACCTCGACCCATTGGCAGCCATAAGCGGATTTAGGGGCTTTGCCCCTAACAACAGGTCCTGCTGTTGGCCTGATGGGCTTGAAAACCGTGGCGCACAGGGGGTAAGCGTATGGCCAAAAAGATAAAGAGCAGGTTCTCCCTTTCCCAGGAGGACAGGCAGTTTGTATCAATCCGCTCCAAATTTGTGCGCTTCTGGCCTGCTGTTGGCTGTGTGATTCTGGTGGCCCTGCTGGTGCTCACAATCTGGCTTTTTGTAAGCAAGCCCCTTTTGGCCAATCCCCTTGAGGTGTTCGGCCTGCTGGCAGAAAATGACATTTCCGATGCGGATATGGCATTGATGGCCGCAATTTTGCCCATTGTGGTGCTTTTGAGCCTGGGCCTAACGCTTATAATGATTCTTCTTACCTTTGCAGCCTTTTTCCACGAAAAGAAGTATCTTGCCATAATCGAAAAATTTGTGCCCGATGCCCTGCCTGATACCCAAAAGCCCAAAGGAAAAAACAGCCTTTGATTAAAAGCCTTTTCTGCCTTGTTTTGCTTTTGGCCTTGGCCATGGGGCCTGTTGCCCATGCCCAGAATCTGCCGCCCTCCCTTGCCCGGCTTTTGGGGCAAAATGATTCGCTTTTGGTAACAGACCCAAAAGGCAGGGTTGTTTTTTCCCTTCACGCGGATACGCCTAGGGTTTTAGCATCCACCTTAAAAATATTTACAAGCCTCTTTGCCCTTGAAACTTTAGGGCAAGATTACCGCTTTCCCACGGCCTTTTATTTGAGGGGCGATGACACCCTTGTCATGAAGGGCTTTGGCGACCCCCTGCTCACTTCCGAGGTGCTGAAGCTCTATGCAGAAGCTCTTGCCCAAATGGCCCCACAGGCAAGGCATCTGGTTCTGGACCACTTCTTTTTTGAGCATCCGGTTGTTATTCCCGGCACAGGCTCGTCCGCCAGGACCTATGATGCGCCGGTGGGGGCTTTGAGCGCCAATTTCAACACGGTTTATTTTACAAGGGGAGTTGATAATCGCCTTGCCAGCGCAGAACCCCAGACACCCCTTGTGGACTTTGCACAAAAAATCATCCGCAAAAAAAATCTGCCCTCCGGCAGGGTGCTCTTGACCCATGTCCACGATGAGACCACCTTTTACTGCGGCCATCTTTTTGACCATTTCTGGCAGGTGCAAACCAGCAGGGGCTTTGAGAGCATAAGCATAGGCCGGGTAAAGGAGGGCGACAGGCTTTTGGTGACAAAAAGCTCCCCCCATAAGCTTCCTGAAGTGTGCCAAAAAATGCTGGAGTTTTCCAACAACTTTATTGCCAACCAGGTTTTTCTGGCAGCAGGCGCCGGGCAGAATCCGCCTGCCAATCTTGCCAAAAGCGTGGCTGCGGCAAAGGGTTTTGCTGCAAGGGCCATAAACCTGCCGGACATGAAAATAGCCGAGGGATCGGGCATTTCGCGGGCAAATTTAATAAGCGCAAGGCAGATGGATAAAATTCTGCATCGCTTTGCCCCTTTTGCAGACCTGCTGATGGAAACAGACGGAGTGCGCTACAAAACCGGCACCCTTTCGGGCATAAGCACACGGGCCGGCTTTATACGGGCAGGGGAAAAGGACTTTGCCTTCACGGTTTTCTGCAACACGCCTGGGGCCGATGCAAGGCGCATCACCGCACAGGTCGCGCGCTTGTTACGAGAAATGGAGGCTTCTCCTGGCCGGAGGTGATCATGGCAAATGCGCTGTGGTTGTGGATGGACTCAAAGTTTTCCGCTGAAACGCAAAACCAGTTGATATTGGAATCCCCTTCCAGGGCCTTTGCCACATCCCGCACAATATCTTCCACAAACTTGGGGTTGTTGAAGGCCTTTTCCGTTACAAACTTCTCGTCCGCCCTTTTGAGCACGGAAAAAACATCGCAGGATGCGGATCGCTCAATCATCTCAATCATGTCCTCAATCCACACAAATCGCTCAAAGCGAACCGTGAGACGCACCTCCCCCCGCTGATTGTGCGCCCCGCACGCAGAAATCTCCTTTGAGCAGGGACACACGCTTGTAACAGGCACAATCACTTCCAGGGCCACATCCAGGTTGTCATCCGGGTCTGATGAACCCATGAGCCGGCAGGTGTATTCCATAAGCCCCGGGCTTTTGGTCACAGGGGCATATTTTTCAATGAAATAAGGAAAAAGAATCTCGATGTGGGAGCTTTGGGCATCAAGCAGGCTCTTCATCTGCTGGAGGAGTATGGAAAAGGTCCTCAAGGAGACTTCAGGCCTTATCTCGTGGAGCATTTCCACAAAGCGGCTCATGTGGGTACCCTTGTAGTCGTGGGGCAAATCCACATACATATTGATAAGAGCCACGGTGTTCTGAAACTGGTTGCGCCGGTCAAGCACCCGTATCGGATAGCGAAGATTCTTTATGCCCACCTTGTTGATGGGGATATTTCTATTATCAGGCCTGTTTTGAACATCTATCATCGGCATTTTCTTTCGCCTTTTAAGCCTTGCGGCTCTTTTTGTCTTTTGTTGCAGCTCAATTAAAAAAGCGCTTTCGGTAAAGCCCTGTTTTTTTCATCCTGCAAAAAGCCAAAAAATCT
>JAGVAW010000341.1 GCA_020060085.1 Desulfobacterales bacterium | reverse complement strand
GCGTGCCCGGAGTTGTCACGGGCCTTGCCTGGACCCAGGCAGGCGGAGATATTCTGCATATAGAGTCTGCAAAAATCCCCGGCGACAAAGGCCTTAAGCTCACCGGCCAGCTTGGGGATGTCATGAAGGAGTCCGCCCAGGCAGCCCTTTCCTTTCTGCACAGTCACCACAAGGATTACGGCATTGCCCCGGAATTTTTCAAGGAAAACCAGGTTCACATCCATGTCCCGGCAGGCGCAATTCCCAAAGACGGCCCCTCTGCAGGCGTTACCATGCTTACGGCCATTGCCTCCCTTGCCACAAACCGCCCGGTGCGTCCGGAACTTGCCATGACAGGAGAAATAACCCTGCGCGGCCAGGTACTCCCTGTTGGCGGCATAAAGGAAAAAATGCTGGCTGCCCACAGGGCCAAAATCAAAGAGGTCATCCTGCCAAAGGTTAATGAAAAGGACATGGAGGACATCCCGGAAAATGTCCGCCGCCAGATAAGCTTTCACTTTGCAGACACCATGGACGAAGTGCTTGAAATAGCCTTCAACAAACCGGGCAAGACCAAACCCGCAGCAAAAAAGGCGGGGAAAAAAGCAAAAGCAAAAAAAGAAAACAAAGATAAAAAATAATGGGCGTGGGGAAATGGAGTCGGACCCGCCATGTACGCTGTTGGTTTAAGCAGGTTGGCTGGTTCTTGCGCATTGAGCTTTGGTTCCAAAAACAGTTTATCTTTTTTTCGTGTGATTCGTGTTTTTCGTGGTTAAAATTGTTGTTTATAGACCCCAATGCCGTTATTCTTACATAAGTGGTAATCTAGAATAAAAACGGGTTGTTATCCTTATTGAAACAGCCCGATAGGCTATGTGGCTCCACGCGTACCTTTAGCCAGGTCATGGACCAACAATACCCTTTCGCGCGGGTTCACCCAACAATATTGTTTTTTTCGTGTGTTTTGTGGTTAAAAGAGTTTTTCTGATGCCTGCCTTTGGCTGCAAAAAGGGTTTCTGAAAATGAATTCAGTTTCAAAAAAAATGCTCGCGGTTGTTGCGCTCATTATGGTCGGTCTGTTTGTATTCTGCTTGTCGGGCTGCTCAAGCAAGGCCCCAAGGGGGCAGCAGGCCCCGCCTTCGGCTCCCCAGCCCGCGCAGCCCCAGGGCTATCCCAAGCCCTACCAGGTTTTCGGCCAGTGGTATCAGCCCATCCCCAATGCCAAAGGCTTTAAGGAGAGGGGGCTTGCCTCGTGGTACGGCAAGGACTTTCACGGCAAGAAAACCGCCAATGGCGAGATATACGACATGTACGCCATGACAGCAGCCCACAAGACCCTGCCGCTTGGAACCCGCGTAAAGGTTACAAACGCGAGTAACAACCGGGAAATTTTTGTGCGGGTGAACGACCGGGGGCCTTTTGTGAAGGGCCGGATAATTGATCTTTCTTACACAGCAGCAGAAAAGCTTGACATCATAGGCCCTGGCACAGCCCCTGTGATTGTGGAGGCCGTTGCCGCGCCTCCGGGCGCGCAGTATGCCCATGCCAATGTTTATTTCAGCGGCAATTTCACAATTCAGGTGGGGGCTTTTGCAGATGTGAACAATGCCCGCAATCTTGCAAACGAGCTGGACAGGACCTACAAAAATGTGAGCATACAGCAGGCGCTTGTGGATGGCCGCACTTTCCACCGGGTGCGGGTGGGCCGCTGCAACAGCCTGGAGCAGGCGGCAGCCTACGAAAAAGCCCTTGTGGAGGCGGGGTTTGGGGGGGCTTTTGTGGTAGCGGATTAGGGTAAGGGCGGCCCCAGGCTTTAGATACAGGGCGGCCCCAGAACGCTGTGGGCTGTGTTGCGCTTCGCCGTACAAGAAGCTCGATGTACTTACAGTACACCTCGTCCTTGTCCGTCTCGCGCGCCTTGCCCAAAGCGCCCTGGAACCGCCCCGCTCGCTTGTGGTTAAAGGGGAAAAACACCCCAGGCCGTCATTCCCGCAACGGATTGAAAGCAAACCCAGGCCGTCATTCCCGCGAAAGCGGGAACCCAGAATAAAATTGGGCTGTTATCATTAATGGACAGAGCCAAAGCCTTCGAGAACTCCCTGCATGGATTCCGGCTGACAATGGCATGGGTTTCTATGGTGCCCTACTGCCGGAATGACGGCTCCGGCTGGGTGGCACTGGCAACTCGTTGCCAGTGTGCGATAAGCACAAGAGGCAAGATTACCAGGCTGGGTGAGGCTTTTGCATTGCCTACGGCTCCGACCGCCTTGCCCACAACTCCCTGGAACCGCCCCATGTGTTTGTGGTTGAAAAAAACAACAGCTTGTGCGCCTTGCTATCCTTTCCCCGGACCCGCCCTGCAAAACAGCTTGCCAAACTGCCCGGCCCGATATATATTCATGTATAGATTATGGAGGTGCGCTCATGAAAACAGCAAAGCTTTTCAAAAACGGCAACAGTCAGGCGGTGCGTCTGCCAAAGGAGTTTCAGTTTTCGGGCAGGGATGTGATTATAAGAAAGGTGGGCCGCAATGTGGTGCTTTCGCCCAGGGATGACCCCTGGAGCCTGCTTGTTCAAAGCTTAAACCTGTTTACCGATGATTTTATGGAGGACAGGGGCCAGACAATTCAGGACGAGCGGGAAGCCCTCTGATGCTATACCTGCTGGACACAAATATCTGCATTTACATCATAAGGAAAAAGCCGCCAAAGGTTTTGGACCAGCTTTGCGCCATAAAAGCTTTTGAGGTGGGCATATCATCCATAACCCTTGCAGAGCTGGAGTATGGCGTTGCCAAAAGCTCCCGGCCCGCACAGAACCGCGATGCCCTTATCGGCTTTCTTGCGCCCCTTACCATTTTATCCTTCGGCAACGAGGCAGCCGCAATTTATGGAATGCTGAGGGCCTGGCTGGAAAAAGCCGGAAAACCCATAGGGCCTATGGATATGCTCATTGCAGCCCACGCCCTTTCCCTTTCAACAACCCTTGTGACCAACAACACCCGCGAGTTTGAGCGCGTGCCGGGCCTGAAGCTGGAAAACTGGGCGGAGTGAAAGGCTTTTTGTTGGGCGGCAAAATCCGGAAAAAGGTTTTTGCCTTCCAACGGCCTTAAATTGCCGGATTTACTAGCCCAACTACAATTTTATCGGGCTTTTTTCGTGCGTTTCGTGTTTTTCGTGGTCAAAAATTACTTTTTTTGATTCTTGGGGGGAAATGCGGGGGAGGCCCTTTTAAATGGAGCCTCCCCCGTTTTTTTATGCAAAGCGCAGGCTGGCAAGGAATACCGGGGTTGTGTGCAAGCGGAAGTGGGTTACGGAGCGGGAGATTAGCTTGCCGGATTCCTTTTCCACCAGGGTGCCAAAGCAGGTGGTGTGGCTGACAGGCAGGTTCCAGGGCCGTATGTTCACCTTTTCGCCGATAAAGTGGTACTCTTTACCTTTCACCTTAAAATCAAATGTGTAGCGGATTTTGCCCTCGGTAAAATAGGCAAGCTCCAGCGTGCCCTTGCAGGGGGCCTTTTCGCACAGGCCGCCCACCGTTACCGTGCCTTCAAGGGACTGGGTGAAAAAAGTGTCCGAAAAAGGGTTGATCCAGGGGCCTATCTCTTTAGGTCCCCAGGTCACTTTGAACTCAAAGGGGAATTTTCCGGCAGGCCCCATGCCCGGCAAAAAGGTGTGCTCGCCGCTCATCACCTCGTCCATCACAAAGCCAAATCTTTTTTCGGACAGCATTTTTTTAAAATCAGCTATTCGTCCCATTTTTCTTTCCTTTCATTGCAGCCTAGCGCAGGCCGGTTTCATCCAGAAGCGTATCGCAGTCCTTGCCAAGGAAGGTGAGAACCATTTTTGAGGCAATGGTCGCCACCGGGCTTAAGGAGCGCATGACCACGCCCATGTTGTTGATCACGCTTACCATTTCCACGGCCTTTTGCTTTTTCACGGCCTTGAATATTATTTTGGCCACGGTCTGGGGTTTCATGGAGTAAAGGGGCAGAAGCTTCATGGAGAGCTTTGCGCCTAAAGTATCGCCTTCAATCTCATTGTAAAAGCCTGTGTTGATCATGAAGGGATAGACCGTTGTGACCTTGATGTTGAACTTTTTCATTTCAAAGCGCAGAAGCTCGGAAAATGCGCCCTGGGCCAGCTTGACTGTGGCGTAAGGCCCCCAGGTGGGCAGGCGGAAAAAGGCCTGGCCGGAGGAAACATTGACAATGTGCCCGCCGCCCTGGCGAATCATGTGGGGCAAAAATGCGTATGAGTGGTAGAGAGTACCCCAGAAGTTGACATCCATTATCTTTTTCCAGGTGGCGATGGGGGTCTCAAGCATTTCGCCGTTGTGGCCTATGCCTGCGTTGTTGATGAGTATGTCCAGGCCGCCAAGCTTTTCCACAATGTCGGCTGTCATTTCCTCAACAGCCTTCTGATTGCCGATGTTCACCTTGTAGATGAGGGGTCTTGGTCCCTTTGTTGCAAGCTGAGCTGCCGCCGCCTCCAGGTTCTTCTCGTCAATGTCGCTTAAAACAAGCTTGCAGCCAGCCGCCTGAAAAAGGTCAGCCATCTGCCGGCCAATGCCGTTTGCGCCCCCGGTTATCAAAACCCTTTTGCCTTCAATCTTTGCCATTTTGGCCTGCCTCCTTTTTTGTTTGTGCCAGATTTTTTTTCTGACGGATGGTTTTTTGTTTGCAGCGCAAACGCTTTGTCAGGGCGCAAAAACAGCCATATCCGCCGCCCCTTTTTCCCCTGTTGGATGCGCCGGGGCGCATAAGGCTGTAATTGCGCCCCGGCCCACCGCTTTTCCCCGTTCTCCCCCTTACTGCAAGGCCCCCAAGGCCTCCCCTACCTTTTACTCCCCTATTGCCTGGCTGTTTCCTGCATTTGGCGGGCCAGATCCAAAAAAAGCCTGTTGCCGGTTTCCACAAGCTTTTCCGTGAGCTTGGCCGCCTTGTTTGCATCCTTTTTTCTAATGGCCTCTGCAATTTTCAGATATATGGCAGGCTCCTGGCGGGCACTGCTGAACATTGGCTCGAAAAAGTCCTGAAATTCAAAATAAATATCGCGGATGGAATTTAAAATCAGCACAAGGGCAAGGTTCTGGCTGGCCTGGGCCATTGCGTAATGAAAGGCAAAGTCCAGATTCTGAAACTGCTTGTTGGAGTTTTCACCCAACTGCTCAATCTGCTTTGCTATGGAGCATATTTCGTCAATGTAGGCCTTATCTGCCCGCTGGGCGCAGAGCTTTGCCATGTGGGTTGTAACAAGGGTGCGAACCTCGGCAATGGAGCGCAGGGCCAAAAGGTTAAGCTCGCCGTTTGGCATAACCATATCCCGCAAAAGGTCAAAGCCTGCCGTGGTTTTAAAATCCAGAACCACCGAGCCTTCTCCGTGGCGGATTTCAATGAGCCGGGCCTGCTCCAGGCGCTTTAAGGCCTCCCGCAGAGACGAGCGGTTTATGTGCAGGGCGTCGCAAAGCTCGCGCTCTGAAGGCAGGCGCTGGCCGGGCCTGTAGGTGTTGTTCAAAATGCTGTCGCGGATCTGGTTAAAGACCTGCTGGGTTAGGCTCTGCTTCTGGACAGGCTTGAACATGGCTCTCCAAAAAAAGGCAGCAGATAGGGCAGCAGCAAAAAAGCGCCGGAAAAAGACCGGCAAGGCGATTGGTTGTGACGCCAACTCAACCGATGGTCCGACCAATTTAACCCAGGAAAAGTCTTTATGTCAAATTTATTATGAGGGCGG
>JAGVAW010000307.1 GCA_020060085.1 Desulfobacterales bacterium | reverse complement strand
GTGTAACCGCCCATAAGCCGGGTGTTAAGCCAATATGCCGACTTTGTTGGCAAAAAGCTGGTGAGATATGGCTTCAACTCCTCATAGGACAAGGCTTTGGCTATGCCCCTTGCCGCAAAAACAGGGCCTTTTGCGCTTGTCCATGTGTAGGATACTGTGCCGGAAGCGGCGGTTGACGGAACAGTAAGCTCATCAATATGAATGCTTGCTTCAAAGGACTCCCCTGGAACCGATTGCCCCAAAAAGCGCCCGGAAAAAACTTCTGCGCGGATAATATTATCCGGCACCCTTTCCTTTTTAAGGGCAGCCTGGTCCAGAAAAAAGCTCCCCTGCCAGCGGGCAGGGCCATCTGCAAAAAGATTCAGCCCGCCTGTTATGTGCAGGAAGCCTTCAAGGTTCATGTCCCCGTGGTTGCGGCCCTGGCCGGGAATGGCTATCCCCCCCAGGGAAAGGCCCTCAAGGGCATATTGGACAATCCAGTTTTTGTTATCAAGGCTGGCATCAGCTTTTATGGCTGCCGATTTGTCCCCCCAGGCAAGATTGCCGTCAAGGACAAAACTGCCTGCCCCGGCATTGCGGGAAAGGCTTGCGTCAAAAAGCCTTGCCTGGGGTAAAAAGGTTTCGACCAAGGTCAGGTCAATGGCTGCATCCTGTATGAGCAATTCTTCCCACCTTATTGATATGAATGGCTTTTTTGCCTCAACATCCCAGGCTGGGCCTAAAGCGAAGTCCCCTGCATAAAGGTTACCGCCCTGTTTAAGGCAAAGGGAGGCCTTGAGGGACTGGACTTGCAAATCCTTAACAAGAACCGTGCGGGTAAAGGAGGGAAAGAGCGTTACAGAGGCGGAAAAAGAGCCTGCTCCGGCAACAGTCTGGCCCTTGGCAAGCTCGGTGGCTTCAAGGCTTTTTCCGGCAAGCACAAAGTTTAGCCCCCCCTGCCGGGAAAGAGTGATGTCTTTTGCACTTACCAAAAGGCCTGTGCGCTTTTCAAACGCCCTTGCCGCCAAAGAGAAGGCCAATTCCGGGCGGCTGCCCATCCAAAAAAAGAGGCTGACAACAAGCCCTATAAAAACCAGGGCCAGGCCTGCTGCCAAAACCGGAAACTGTTTTTTTTCTTTTCTCATTTTTTGTGTGGCCCGCTTTGGCTTTTTTTCATAACGACCTTGCGGGCTTTATTTTTTTGATGACCATGGGGCAGAACCTTTGTCAACGCCGGGTAGCCAGGGCCAACCTTTATGAAACATAATTGCTTGCAGCCAGACTTGCAAATTTCCGTTGTTGTGGTAGGAAAGACAAGATAAAATCCTGTACTTAAAAATTTACTAGCAAGCAAATTGACCGTGGCTTTTTTGGGCCTTTTTCGGGCCGACAAAAACTGCCTGTCTGCATTTTTATCTCTTTGCCAAAAAGGGACGACAAAAGCCTGCCCTTGTTTAACAATACCATAAAACAGGGAAAAAGGAGAAATCATGGCAAAAAAGGTTCTAGTAATCGGCTCCGGTGTGGGAGGGCTTGCCTGTGGTGCAGCTCTTGCCCAACAAGGCTTTTTGGTTACGGTTCTTGAAAGCCACCCCTATATTGGCGGCCGCTGCACAGCCTTTGAAAAAGACGGTTTTGTCTGCGACTTCGGTGTGCACATGTTCTCTTTGGGCAACAAAGGCCCCCACGGCCAGGCAGCCAAACGGCTTGGCTCAAATCTTTCTTTTGTAACTCGCAATCCCGCCTGCCGGGTAATGGGCCGGGCGGATTTTGATTTTCCGCTGGACATAAAGCCCATCTCCCGCCTTGCCCTGCTTGCATTGAAGCTCAAGGTCAAGCCATGGAACTATTTTGGCGCATGGCGGCTTTTCCGCGCGCTCATGGCCCCCAAAATAACCCCTGAAATGGAAAATATGACCCTGCGGGAATTTGTGTTGAAATTCAGCAATGACCCCTCTGTCCATGTTTTTATCAACTGCGTTTGCCAGCTTTACTTTGCCATTGATTACCTTGATGCCAGCGCCGCGGAATTTGCCTTGAGCTTTGCTGCCATGTTCAATGAGGCGGCATTCGGATATCCCTTGGGTGGCTGCAAGGCCATTCCTGAAAGCTTTGCAGCCGCCCTTGAAAAGGCCGGGGGGAAGATTTTAACGGACAGGCCGGTCACAAAGATCCGCATTGAAGACGGCAGGGTTTTAGGGGTTGAAACAAAGGACGAGTTTTTTCCGGCAGACATTGTGCTTTCCGGGGCCGGGGCCGAAATTACGACTCAACTTGCAGGAAAGGAAAATTTCCCAAAGGATGTTGTCCGGCTCATAGAGTCCATGCGCCCGTCCAACCCCTACATAACCATAAAATATGCCTTAAAATACCCGGTTATTGAATATCCCGTGGTTTTCTATATGCCAAAACTTCCGGCAGAGGAGATTTTTGCCTACACAAAGGACAAAACTCTGCCCAAAGACCCTTACATATTCATGCCTGTGCCCTCCAACCAGGACCCCTCCCTTGCCCCGCCGGGAATGCAGCTTGTGATTGCCGGGACCGCAGCCCCTATAGGGGCGGGCAAAAAGCTCTGCAACGATATTTTGGATGTGGTGGACAATAAGGTTAGGGAATTGTTCCCCAAAATTGATGATGCCCTGCTATGGGAGTCCCGCTCTGTCCGCACGGATGTTACGGCCCTTACAGGCCACGCGGCAGGAGAGGCAATAGGCCTTGCCCAGACCCCTGATCAGTCCGGCCCCAAGCGCCTGCCCCACAAAACTGCTGTTCAAGGCCTTTTTCTTGTGGGGGCAGATGCCCAAAGCCGGGGCATAGGCACGGAAATGGCCGTCAGAAGCGGCCTTGTCCTTGCTGATACCCTTCTGACCCCTTGAGGCAGGCCAAACAGCCAAAGTGCAAGAATGCCTGTCGGCTCACGGTATTGCATACCCTTTGCCCCTGCATACTATTGTGTGCAGGGGCTTTTTTAACCTGAATAATTCATGAAAAATTTTATCTATCAGAATATGAAAATCTTTTCAGGCAGATAAGCCCATTTTTCAGTTTGGTCGAAAATACAGGCTGTTTTCAATTGAGAATTATTGTTAAATGATAAAATTTTTCACCCTTCGGGCGGGCCCG
>JAGVAW010000124.1 GCA_020060085.1 Desulfobacterales bacterium | reverse complement strand
CTCTTGAGGAAGTGGGCATGGCAGGGTTTGAAAAGCGCCCGGTGGGGCATCTTTCCGGCGGGCAGAGACAGCGGGTTTTTGTGGCCAGGGCACTGGCAGCAGAGCCAAAACTGCTTATCCTTGATGAGCCTATGGCAAATGTTGACCCAAAGGGCCAGGCCGAGTTTTACGAGATGCTCAAAAGCATAAACCGTCATTGCACCATTGTCACGGCCAGCCACGACATCATGGTGCTTTCAAGCTATGTAAAAACCGTTGGCTGCGTCAACCGTAGCGTGCACATGCACGATGGCCCCCACTTGAGCCGCGAGACCTTTGAAAGCATTTACCATTGCCCGGTGGAGATGATTGCCCACGGTGTTCCCCACCGGGTTTTTCCGCCCCACGAAAAGTCTCCGGCAAACGGGCCGAGCCGGGAAAAATGCCCGCAAACAAAAGACCCATGCTCCGGGGAATCATAAAAATGATTTCCGGTGAATTACTTTTTGCCTGCCGGGCGTTTGTTAAATGGAATTGCCGATTTTACGGACAAAGCATTGTGTGAGTAATGATTGAAGCCCTTTCATATTCCTTTATGCAGAACGCGCTTCTGGCAGGCCTTATGGCTGGAGTTGCCTGCGGAGTCATGGGTGCGCTTGTGGTTGTAAACCGCATTGTATTTGTTTCCGGGGGAATTGCCCACACAGCCTATGCCGGAGTGGGGCTTGCCTTTTTTGCTGGCTTTGCGCCCATTTTGGGCATTCTGGGGGTGGCCGGGGCTGCTGCGCTTATCATTGTCCTGGTAAGCTTTAAGGCCAGGCACCGCACGGATACGGTGATCGGCGTACTTTGGGCTGTGGGCATGGCTGTTGGGGTTATTCTGGTGGATATAACTCCGGGTTATGGCGTGGATCTCATGAGCTATCTGTTTGGCAGCATACTCACCGTGGCCCAGGGGGACCTCTGGATGATGGCAGGGGGGCTTGTTTTTCTTCTGGCTGCAACGCTCTGGTATTATCACGATTTTGTGGCTCTTGCCTTTGATCCATCCTTTGCCAGGGTGAGGGGCGTGCCCGTAAAGGGTCTTTACACCCTTCTGCTTGTAATGGTGGCAATCACGGTTGTCATGGTGGTGCAGGTTGTGGGGCTTATCCTGGTGATAGCGCTTCTTACCATAGGGCCTTTTGTGGCGGAGAAGTTTTCATGCTCCATGGCGCAGATGATGCTCATTTCAGTAATCATAAACATTATTTGCGTTATTTTGGGCCTGTATCTGGCCTTTACCCTTAATCTCACCACGGGGCCAGCCATAATTCTTGTTGCAGCGGCATTTTTCTTTGCCTGCCTGCCCTTTGGCCGCAAGGCCCCTTGAATAGTCTTCTTTTTAAACACACTTTTTTTTTAATTGATATTGTTTTAAAATCAGGTTCAGCTTATTTGGGCAGGGGCTTTCAGGCAAAGGCTGCCTTGTGGCCAAATTCAGCAGGCCGGGCTTTTTTTAAGAAAAGAACAGGATGACATTATGCCTTTTAAAGGAAAGAAAAAAACCATTCCATCGGGCTTTACCCAGCTTGATGAGCTTCTTGGCGGAGTTTTTATCGGCGACAATGTCATCTGGTATGATGAGTCGGGAAGCCTTGCCCAGATTTTTTGGCGCCGCTTTGCCAAGACCACCCTGGACTTGGGCAAGCCGCTGATTTATGTCTGCTTTGACCGCTCTCCCAAAAACCTGCTGGAGCGCCTTGGCTCTCTGGCAGAAAACGAAAACCTTGTGGTGCTGGATTGTTTTACCAACAGCAAGGGCAAGGGCCTGGACACCTTTTTGGATTTCACGAAGCAGATGCCTCCAAAGGTGAAGGAGCGCATAATAAGGGTGGAAAACCCGGCAGACCCGGACAAGTTTTCTGAAGAGCTTTACAAGGTGCAGGGCCGTTTTGATGACGAGGTGCGCCTTGTTTTTGAAAGCCTTACGGGAATGCAGGAGGTTTGGGGCGGAGAGGAGCAGATTCTTCATTTTTACTCCCATTCCTGCCCCCGTCTTTACGACCTTTCCACTGTGGCCTACTGGGTAATGGAAAAGGGCGCGCATTCCCGCAAGCTCCGCGCCCAGATAAACCAGATAGCCCAGGTTGCCATAGAGCTTTCCATCCGCAGGGGAACATCCACCCTCACCGTACTCAAGGCAGATGGCCGTGAGCCTGCCGGAATATATCAGCCCATCCGCTATGTAACCCGTGGTGGCGAGGTGGTTTTTGCAGGAGAAAAACAAGCCCTGGAAGGGGAAAACCTTGGCCAGCGAATCCGTCAGATCCGCCTTGCACGGGACATGACCCAGGGCGAGCTTGCCAAAAGCCTGGGAGTAACTGCCAGCACCATAAGCCAGGTGGAAAACAACATGAATTTTCCATCTGTGCCCATCCTGGTGAAAATGGGCGAAATTTTAGGCGTGGATCCGGGCTATTTTCTTTCCCGCGCCCGCACAAGTGCAAACAAGGTTGTTTTTTCTGGCAAGGAAGCAGTGCCGCTTCGTCTTCCGGGCCTTGGTGCCGAAAGCGGCAAAGCCCTTTTGATTACTCCAATGGAGTTTGCAGGCCAGGCCGAGGTCATGCTTGTGGAGATAAACCCCGGCAAAAGTATTGAAGGGCATTTTCTTGCCCACAAGGGCCACGAAATGGGTCTTGTGATGGAAGGCCATCTGCTTGTGGAGGTTAACGGCTCGCAGGAAGATGCTTTTGAAGGGGACATTATCTACCTTGCCGATGAACTTCCAACAAGATGGCGCAACCCAGGCCAAAGCCCGGCAAGGCTCATGTGGGCCAAGCTCAAATAGGGCTGCCGGATGGCGGCAAGGCGCCAACCCGTTGCTTTTTTGCT
>JAGVAW010000208.1 GCA_020060085.1 Desulfobacterales bacterium | reverse complement strand
CGTTGTCCTTATTGAAACAGAGGCGGGGCGCTCACAGCAACAAAAGCCGGAGGAAAAGCAAAGCGCGACAAAGCTCTCCTTTCCCTGGGGCAGCCCCGTGCGCCAGGGGGTTAAAGGATGGAAAGCAAAGCGCGCCTTGTCCACGCACCCTCTGGAACCGCCCAGGGCACTGGTGGTTAAAGGGAAATGGCAACAAAACCCGGTAAATAACAACAAAGGAAACCCTTTCATGAAAAACGGCAAGGCAGCCAAAAGCGCAGGCCAAGCTGCGCCTGCAAAGGGCGGCGAGAAATTCCGCTGCGTGAGAAAGGCCCAGTTCCGCATGAGGCTCTTTTTGCCGGGCGAAATCCTGGTGGCAAGGCCCGGCGAAATTGTGCCCAGGCACTTTGTGGCCACAGACCCTGACGAGAAATTTCCGGCCCGGCGCATTGAAAACCCCTGGGACAACCAGAGCGGCTGGCTCACCCTGGGCTGGGAGAACTTCAAGGCCTTTGTGCTGGCAAACCAGAAAGACTTTGAGCAGGCAATGCCCGATGCCCAGGAAAAGGCAGCAAAAAAGTGGAAGGAGCTAGCCCCCGAAAAAGACGGCCTTTTCCCGTATTAGATGGGCTTTGCCAGATGGCCGTATGCTGCGTTGCGCTGCGCTGTGCAAGGATCTCGATGTACTAACACGATGTACTAACAGTACACCTCGTCCTTGCCCAGCTTGCGCGCCTTGCCTACAACCATCTGGACAAAGCCCCCTACGCCGGGGCTGCCCCAGGGAAAGGATAGCTTTGTCGCGCGAGCGAGGAATGAGGGAGTGTACTCATAGTACATGACTTAAAATTCCGAGCAAAGCGCAAAACAGCTCTTCTTTTCCCCTCAACCACAAGCATACAGGGCGGTTCCAGGTGGTGCGTGGGCAAGGCTTGCGGGGGTGCGCAGGGACGAGGTGTACTGTTAGTACATTGAGCTCCCGGCGCATTCCCGCATAACACAGCCCACGCCCGCCTGGAAACGCCCCAAGGAGAATCCAAATGCAGAGTTTGCTCGGTATTTATAATATGGCTCTCTCCCTGGTTGGTGCGAGGCGGGCGGACAGCCTGCTCGATTCGGCAAAGGGGCCGCGGCTTTGTGCGGACTTTTTTGATGCTGTGCGCGACAGCGCCCTTGCGCTTCATGCCTGGGAGTTTGCCATCAAGCAGGCCATGCTTGAAAAAGGCGAAGATGCACCGTCCTTTGGCCATGCCTTTGCCTATGTTCTGCCTGATGACTGCATAAAGGTTCTGGAGATGTCGCCTTCAAGCTGGGCCTATGCTGTTATTGGCCGCACATTGCAGACAAGTGCGGACAGCGATGTGACCCCTGTGGCCATAAGCTATGTGGCCAGGGTAACGGACCCGGCGCTCTTTTCCCCTTCCTTTTACAAGGCCCTGGGCCTGGGTTTGGCCGAGGCCCTTTGTGTGCCGCTTCTTGGCGCAGCCAAGGGAGCTGGCCTTGCCTCGATTTTGGGGCGGCGCTTTGCCCTTGCCCTGGATGAGGCCATGAGCGCAGACGCCACCCAGCTTTTGACCGACACAAGGCCAAGGGACATTGATCCCTGGCTGGCTGCAAGGAGCTGACAAACCATGCCCATCCAGACAAAGACTTCGTTTAATGCGGGCGAGCTTTCGCCCCTTTTGGCCGCCCGGCTGGACCAGGATCGCTATGCAAGCGGATGTAAAACCCTGTTGAATGCAGTATGCCTTGTGCATGGCGGCGTTACCAAAAGGCCGGGTTTTGTTTTCTGCGGCAAGGCAAAAGGCGTGCGCCAGGACGCCAAAAACCCTGTAAGGCTTCTGCCCTTTGTGTTTTCTGCACTTGAAAGCTTTGTGCTGGAGCTGGGCCACCACTATGCCCGCGTCTGGCAGGACGGCGCGCCAGTGGGGGATGGCGGCGAGCCGCTTGAGATTGCCACGCCTTACAGCCGGGATGATCTGGATGGAATCCGCACAACCCAGAGCGCGGACACCCTTTTTATTCTTCACCCGGCCCATGCTCCTGGCAGGTTGCAGCGCCATTTGGAAACAGGCTGGATTTTTTCCCTGCTGCCCCTGCGCCCCATGCCTTTTTTGCCCCAGAATACGAGCAATATCCGCATCCGGGCTTCTGCCCACACGGGCGGCGTGGTGGAGCTTATTGCTGCCAGCCAGGTTGAAAACGGCGATTTTGCAAGCGGAGTTCTGGCCCCCTGGGTCAACAAAAGCGTTGCCCCTGCCACGGCTGCTGTTTCCGGCAACAGGCTGGTGCTTACCCCCAACAGCTACACAGCAGCAGCAGAGCAGGCCATCCGCGTGGAGCCTGGATACTCGTACAGGTTTTCCGCCGATACCTTCGACAACCCCATAATCGTGAGTATTGGCACCTTTTCCGGCGATGATTCGCTGCTTTCCGCAACCTGGACAGCAGGACCCGGCCACAGCGCCGAGTTCTTTGCCGGGCCTGGCCTTTCAACCGTTTTCGTGCGCTTTACGCGCATTTCAGACGGTTATGGGGCTGCTTCGGTGGATAATGTGGCGTGTTCGCCAAGATATTGGGATGAAAATATTGTTGGAGAGTCGGCTGGCAAAATAACTGGCGACAACAGCACATTTGAAACTGGACTTGGTGATTGGGGCCGTGTTTATGCTTCTACGGCTGGTGATGTTTTGCATGATGCTGTTAATGAAAAAATGGAAATTTCAGTTGTAAGCACTGTCCCTGGCTCTCCAAGAAGTGTTGTATCTGGTTTAGAAATAGAAGTAATCCCATTAATGAGATATAAACTGAAATTTAATGTTACAAATATTCTGGCAAATTGTTGGGTTTATTGTGGTATTGGGTCTGAAAGCGCAAAAGATGCTGGTTGGAACTCCATCTCTTATGGATACTATACAACAGATGGTGATAAAGAAATATATTTTGATGTCCCGTCTGGTGTTGAGTCCATCTGGATTAATTTAGAGCATGGTACAACCGCAGGCGTTTTGCAGTATGCTTATTTTGATAATATCACCCTTGTTCAGCTTGGTGCATCTAACACAGGCGGCGGCACAACCCAATACAAACTTTCCTTTGTTACCGCCGGTGTCAGCGCCCATGTGGAAGCCTCAAGCCCGGCAACTTACTCCAGCGCCATAACCGTGCAGGACAGCACAGTGGAGTACGAAGTCACCGGCAATTTCAACGCAGTTGTGGAATTGCAGCGCTCCATAAACGAGGGCATAACCTGGGAGCCGGTCATCACCGGCCTGGGCCCGGGCAAGGGCAGCATAGAGGAGCCTGATGATGGCGTGCAGTACCGAATTGGCATGAAAACCCGCGTTTCGGGAACCGCATACTGCAAGGTTTTTCAGACCCAGTATTATCCTTCCGGCTATGCTGAAATCTTTGCCTGGGTGGATGACTTCACCGTGCTTGCAAAGATCTTGGGGCGCATTCCATCTTTGGAACCCACTTATCTTTGGAGCCAGGGGGCCTGGTCCAACACCCACGGCTTTCCGTCTCTTGGCTGCTTTTACGAAAACCGGCTCATGCTGGCAGCCACTCCAACAAAACCCAACACCGTGTGGGGCAGCAAAACAGATGACTACAACAATTTCGGCGTTTCATTTTTTGTGACGGATTCCGATGCCGTGAGCTTTTCGCTGCTCTCCCGCGAGAGCAATGCAATATGCTGGATGGAGCCTTCCGAGCGCCTGCGCCTTGGCACCTCGCGCGGGGAGTGGTGGCTTGCCGGTGCGACAGATTCCTCGCCCCTTACGCCTTTTAGCGTTATGGCCCGCCAGGAGTCATGGGTGGGTGCTGCCCCGGTGGACAGCGTGCGGGCCAATCAGCAGATACTTTTTGCCCGCAGGGATGCCAGGCGCGTCTGCGCCACATCCTACACCTACGAGCAGGATCGCTACATCCCTGTTGATATCTCCCTGCTTGCAGAGCACCTTTTTGCTGATTCCCCGGTAAAGCAGATGGCCTTCATGCAGTATCCCCACAACCTTGTTTGGGTTCTTACGGAAAACGGCAGGCTGTTTTGCCTTACAGTAAACGAGCAGCAGCTTGTGGTGGGCTGGGCGCGCCACAGGCTTGGCAGCCCGGAAGATGAGGCCCTTGTTGAAAGCCTTTGTGTCATTCCGGGGCAGAATGCAGACGAACTTTGGGCCGCAGTTTATCCATCTTCAACAGATAACACTCCGGCCATTGAGCGGCTTGCCCCGTTTTTTGACGGGCAGAACACTTTGGATGCGGTTTTTCTGGATTCCTGCAAGGCCTTTGACTTCTGGAATGACGACATGGACAAGGAGCTTGAACTTGCTGCAACAGATTCATGGGATGCACAAGAGCCAGGAACCCTAACCGCCATTGGCCACGCGCCCTTTGCTGCGGAGGATATTGATCGCACCTTCATCCTTAAAAACGAGGCAGGCCTCTGCGCTCGAATTAAAGTTACAGGCCTTGTTTCAGATACCCAGGTGGAGGTTGTGTTTGAAGAGCAAATCCCCGCCTCTTTGCAGAATGCAGCCACCGGCCTTTGGGCAAAAATGGCTGATTCGCTTGATCTGACAGGCGTTTTTGAGCCTGGCCAGGTTGTAAGCTTTGTTGCGGATGGCATTTTTGCAGGCTTTGCCACGGTGGATGAAAACTGCATGGCAAGCCTTGCCTGGCCAGCGGCAAAGGCGCTTGCAGGCAGCAGCTTTGTAACGGACATAAGCCCCATGCCCCTTGGTGGCCCGGAGCACCAGGGCACCAGCAAGCGCATTCACCAGGTTGTTTTGCGCCTGCACAAAAGCCTGGGGGGAAATATGGGGAGCGATGAAAACCACCTTGACCCCCTGCCAGGCGATGCCCTGCCCCAGCCGGAGGCCTGCAACCAGGGCCTTTCCGTGTTCACAGGCCAGATTGCCATAGACTTTGACGGCGATGTGGAGACGGACGGCTCCCTGCTGCTGCGCCAGGACGAGCCTTATCCCATGACGGTGTTGGGGATGAGTGTACAAATTGAACTTGCAGATAGGTAGGGCTTTGCCAGATGGCCGTATGCGGCGTTGCGCTGCGCTGTGCAAGGAGCTCGATGTACTAACAGTACACCTCGTCCTTGCCCAGCTTGCGCGCCTTGCCTACGACCATCTGGACAAAGCCCCGTACGCCGGGGATAGGGCGGTTCCAGAGGAGCGTGGACTGCGTTACGCTTCGCATCAAGGCTCGGTCACATACTAACAGTATGCTCCCTCGCCTCTCGCTCGCAAGCCTTGTCCACGCACCCTCTGGAACCGCCCAGAGCGCTGGTGGTTGAGGGGGGGAAGCCCCAGATCCGTCATTCCCGCGAAAGCGGGAATCCAGAATAAAACGGGCCGTTATCCTTTTTGAAACAGCCGCCAGGCCTTTTAAGCCCGCTTTGCAATAACCGTTAACTTGCCAAGAAGCACATCAACCATTTTCCCAAGGAGAAAACCCCATGAGAAAGACCCTTTGCATTGCGCTGTTGCTTGGCCTTGTGCTGACCATTGTTTTCGCGCCGCCTGTTGCAGCGGATACAAGCTCCATGACCTCCGCAAAGTTCTCGCGGGTGGCAGGCTCAGATTCCAAACTCTTTTATGCGGATTACACTTTAACGGCCAACAGTTCCGGGGCCTATTCTCAAACCACTCATTCAACGGACATTGTAAACGGCTTTGTTTATAAGGTGCGGACAGCGCCGGGGGCCGGGGCCTACTCGCCCACTGACAGTTACGACATCACCCTCACAGACTCAAGCGGCCTGGACATCATGGGCGGGGCGCTGGCGGACAGGAGCGCAACGATTGTGCAATGGGAAACCCCGCTTGCCTCTGACAACACAAGCTTTGTTGAGGCTCCGGTGCAGGGGCCGCTTTTCATCAACATCGGCAACAACAGCACTCCGGCAGCAACCGTGACCCTGCGCCTTTACATTCTTCGTCCGTAAGGAGGTTTTATGCAAAGGTTTTATGACAAGCTTGTCTGGATGCTGGTTTGCATCCTGTTTTTGATTTGCGTTGCGGCTGTGCCGTTTGTGCAGGCCGATGAGCCGGTGCTTGAGTGGGAGGTTGCAGTCATCTGCGATCAGGATGCGGCTCCGGGCTTTCGTTCGCCCGGCGTGGAAATCGGCGACATTATGTCTTTTCGCGAGGCCGATACTCTCCCCTGGGGCAGGCTCCAGCAGGAAATATTCTGCTTTTTCCGCATAAGGGCGACAAGGGCGCAGATGGAGGAATTGACACAGCCGGTGGAGATTGTTGTTGGCGAGCAGTATGTTTTGGATTCTGATGGCAACCCCGTAATTGAGCCGGTCATGGAAAGGGTCAAGGAGCGCCGCTACGGGCTTGCCGTAAGCACGGTGGACCCCGAAAAGGCCCTGGAGATTTCAACCGGCGTTGACGGGCTTTCCGCTTCCGGCCTTTGTGACAAGGCCCCAGGAGGTGTTTATGACCAGGGCGATTAAGTTTTTCCCGGCAGTTCTGCTGATTCTTCTTATTTCAGCCCCGGCCTTTGGCGCTGTTGTTTCAAGCCGTAAAATGCCGGTCAATCCAGATGTCAAAACCTTTGGCACAGACCCTTCCAGGGACTACACCCACCCCACAGGCCTTGCCGACTGGGAGCTTGCCACCCGTGGCGACATAACCGGCGCAGAGGCTAAAAGCCCGGTGCTGGAGTGCTATGCAGATGAAGCTTACTACAACATTACTGCTTCGATTGTATTTGGCAATGTACCTGCCAACACCTCTTCAACAAAGTTTCGTGTAATAAAAGCAGCAGCCGGACACGAAAACCGGTTCAGGAAAGATGAAGGGGTGATTTTTCGTCATGCAATGACCGGGACAGGTGATTATTATGCGCTTAATACATTCGAAGAAGCCTTTTTGAGCTTCCATGATTTGGGTTTCACGGCGCATATCACACATAACAGCACAAAAAATCGTGGAATAATTTATTGCAACAAAATAACAGCCGGGGCTGGAAACACAAAAATTGCGGGCTGCTATTTCTTTGACCTTCAAAATGTTGGAACAGGCCGTTTTTATACGGTCTATACATCAAGGGCAAAGAGTGCTTTCAACTGCGTTACCGATAATTGCGATTACGGCTTGATGTTGGCCTATGCCTACAACTGCACTGCTGTTGGCTGCAATGTCGGTTTTAACGCCAACTTTGCAACCAATTGCATAGCCCAGGGCAATGTAAGCAATTTTGGCGGCGGAACTCAAACCAACTGCGTATCCATTGGCGTTGTCTTTGCCGCTGACGGCATAAGCCTCGATACATCCGACACAACTGCCCGCAATCAGGGACTTAATCTTCAGGCAACTCATGGCTTTAATGATGACGGCTTGGGGCGCGAGCGGGGTAACGGCAGAACCACCGGCCCTGCCTGGGACATAGGCGCGCTGGAATTTTTTCCGCCGCTTTCCGGCAGGCGCATCCCCTTTCTTCTTTTCTGACTTTCATTTTTAGGAAGATTGACATGGCCTTAACCCAGGCAGATCTGGAAACCATAGGAATCGTGGTTGAAAAAGCCGTGGAAAGCTCAATAAAAAAAAGTGCTGTCTGCTGCCCCCTGGAGCCGCTTGCAGGGCATTTTGCAGGCCTGCTGGATGACATGGGTGACGGCAACGGCGACCGCGGCCTGCGCGCGCTTCGGGACAACAACCAATGGATAAAAGATGTCCGCATCAGAACAGAGCGCTACGGAACAGGCGTAATTCTGGCAACCATAGGCCTGCTTACGGTAACGCTGGTGGGCGGGCTGCTGGCGCTTATCGGCAACTGGATAAGGGGAGGCTGATGAGACAGATACTGACAGAGGTCATTTTCTGGTGCGCTGCGGTTGCGGTTGGCTTGCGGCTTGCCTGCGTCATCCTTGACCGGACCTTTTACATTTTGAAAAGGAGCAAGACTCATGTTTGACCCTCAAAGAAAATTTGCAGACTGGTGGGAGCGCAGAAGCGCCATGCAAAAGGGCGCAATCATAGCGGCAGGCGTCATGCTCATAGCCCTGGGGGTGTTCTATGGACGCTAGAGTTCAAAGGTTTTTGGCTACAGATCAAGGAACATTAGGCAGTCTGTCTTTATCAGGAGAGGTGTTTTGTAGTTTAGAACTTCCTTGGCGAAAGAATAAGCAAAACATATCACGCATACCAGAAGGTAAATATAGAGCAGTCCCACACAAATCTCCGAAATTTGGTGCATGTTATCATGTATTAAATGTTCCAGATAGGTCCTGGATATTATTTCATTCTGGGAATTTTGCTGGCGATAAGGAAAAAGGATTTAAAAGCGATTCAAGCGGATGTATTCTCTTGGGAGAAAGTTTTGGAATGCTCAATAATCAGATGGCCGTTTTACAATCTAGAGTTGCTATGCTCCGGTTTTTAGATATTACTGACGGTAATGATATATCATTAATCATTGATGATATATGGTTATCATGAGAATTTATATTAAGTCAAAATCTTGATATAGTATATTATTAGTCAGTATATATGGCAGTTTGAGCAAAGTCTTTAAATTTTAATTTAGCTTTATCAAGTCTATCTTTGGCCAACAGATCATTTCTATTAGTTTTTAAGTATTCTTCAAGATATTTTATTTCAATATGCAAAATATTAATTCGAAGCATTAGTATTATGTTAGGAACACCAATATAGTGAAATTCCCAATTCCT
>JAGVAW010000197.1 GCA_020060085.1 Desulfobacterales bacterium | reverse complement strand
GCTGCTGGAACTGGCAAAAAGGGTTTTATAGAAGAAGCTGCTGACGGTACCCTGTTTCTGGATGAAATAGGCGACATGAACCTTGACGCACAGACCAAGCTCTTGCGTTTTCTGGATTCGGGCGAGTTTTACAGGGTGGGAAGCTCGCGCAAGATGAAGGTGAAAACCCGCATTGTTTCTGCAACCAACAAGGATTTGCCCGCCATGATAAAAAAGGGGCTTTTCCGCGAGGACCTTTACTACCGCATAGGGGTAATAACCGTTACAGCGCCTTCCTTGAACCAGCGCCGCTCGGACATTGTGCCCATTGCAAAAAAGTTTCTGGTGGAGTTTTCCGGCAAATTCAACAAAAACTTCAGCGGCATTTCTCCAAAAGCCCAAAAGACCCTTATGGAAAGGGAGTGGAAGGGCAATATCCGCGAATTGAGAAATATCATAGAAAGGGCCGTGCTCATTGAATCCGGCCCACTGCTTGAGCTTTGTGGGCTTTTGCCCATGTTCGAGGCCGGGCCTGCCCAAAGCTCCGGTTCAAAGGGCCTGGAAATTCCTTCTTCTGGCCTGGATATGGCTGCAAAGCTTGCAGAAATTGAAGCTGCTTACATAAAAAAGGCCCTTGAAATGGCCAATGGCAACCAGGCAGATGCTGCGAGGCTTTTGGGGATAAAGTACACAACCTTCCGCTACCGTATGGAAAGGCTTGTTTGACCCGTATAATTCATGCCTAAAAGAAAAAAGGGTTAACCCGTTAAGGTTAACCCCTTGATTTTAATGGTGGAGCTGAGGGGGATCGAACCCCTGACCTCATGACTGCCAGTCATGCGCTCTCCCAGCTGAGCTACAGCCCCGTAGGAAAGCTGTCTCTAACAGGCTGACTTGCCCCTGTCAACAGGTTTTTGATGAAGCTGGATTTTTTTGGCAGCCTTATTCCGGGGCGGTTTTATTGACTGGATGTTCAAGGCCCTGGCCGGACTGCCTTTTCGCAATTTTTTAGCGCCAATTGCTTCAACCTGCCGCTTTGCGGAGAAAAAGTTTTTTTACAAAAGGCCCTTCCTCTGCAGACCTTTTGTTTTGCAGTGTTTCATGTAATCATTAGAGCTGCGTTTTTATGGACTTTTGAATTTAACATACTGATTTATCAGTTTATATATCCAATAACACATTTTGGGCGGACACATCGCAATCCTGTCAGAAGGGTATGTCATTGTCATCCATGGGCGGAGGCGAGCCGGGGCCGGGATCGCCGTTCGGGCCGCTGGACTGGGCCGGGCGCTCAGACTTGCGCTGCTGGCCGCTGCCGCCGTCGCGGGGAGGCGAGCCGAGCATTCTCATTTCATTGGCAATAATTTCTGTTGAGTAACGGGTGTTGCCATCCTTGTCGTCCCAAGTGCGGTATTGTATCCGCCCCTCAATGTAAACGTGCTTGCCTTTGGAAAGGTACTGGCCGCATATTTCGGCAAGCTTGCCAAAAACAACGACCCGGTGCCATTCTGTCTTGTCCTCGCCCTTAAACCTTTCGGTTGTGGCAAGCCTTATGGTTGCAACAGCAAGCCCGCTTGTTGTGTAGCGCATTTCCGGGTCCGCGCCCAGGTTGCCTATCAGTATAGCCTTGTTTACACCTGCCATAAAAACCTCCTTAACTTTCGTATCTTTTTAATAACCGATTGATAAGAATAAAGATGGGCCACCCTTTAAGGCAGGCACCGCCGCTTTTGGGGGTGGAATAAAGGCTCTATGCCTTTTTAGTATCCCCTGGCGGAGTTGCTGTCAAGAGACGCCACAGGCACCAAAATAAACCTTGTCATTTGCAAAACCATGAAGTAATATTTTGTATTACGATTAATGAAGCCGAGGCTTTTATCGGGCAGGAGAAAGGCCAGATGAAAAATACCAAGCAGGAGATAATAACTTTCAAGGTTGATGAGAAATTAAGCCAAGCCCTTTCTGCGGTGGGCAACCGCTCGGAGTTTATCCGCAATGCACTGCTTGCGGCCCTGGATAATGTTTGCCCGCTGTGCTCCGGCACAGGGGTTTTGAACCAGGACAGAAAAAGACATTGGGATGAGTTTGCAAGGGATCATGTAATGAGCCGCTGCGATGACTGCCATGAATTGAAGCTTGTCTGCCAGAAAGGGCAAGGCGGATAGCCCTAACGGGCTTATTTAGCGGCATTTCTCATGCCATTTGGCTAACAAATAAGGCGGAAGAAAATAATTATCATGAAAAGCTCCTGGTTTAAAATCCTTGCATCAGTTTTTGGAGCAATGCTTGCCCTGTCTTTTTTCGGGGCTGATACTGTTGAGGCCAGGATGAAGGTCTTTGTGTCCATTGCTCCCCAGAAATATTTTGTGGAGAGGATAGGCGCAGGCCTTGTGGATGTTTCCGTGCTTGTGGCCCCTGGTGCAAGCCCCCATGTTTACGAGCCGCGGCCCATGCAGATGACGGCTTTGTCCGAAGCCGACCTTTTTTTTGCCATAGGAGTTCCATTTGAGGCCGTGTGGCTTCCCAGAATCGCTGCTGCCACAAAAGGATTGAAGATCGTCTCCATGGAAGAGGGCATCGAAAAAATACCCATGTCCGAACACGGCCATGATGACGGGCACGAGGATCAAAGCCACGATCTTAATCATGATGACGGGGATGGTGAACACCATCACGGAGTTCTCGACCCCCATGTATGGCTTTCCCCCAAAAGAGCTTTTGCCCTTGCACAAAACACGGCAGGCGTCCTTTCTGCAATGGACCCTCATCACAGGGTGGTTTATCAAAGGAATCTGGAGGCTCTGCTGGCCGATATTCAAGAACTGGACGAAACCATTGAGGCTCTTTTTGCACAAGCCGGGGCAAACCTTTCCTTCATGGTTTATCATCCTGCCTGGGGATACCTGGCCCATGATTACGGGCTTGTGCAGATCCCTGTTGAAATTTCCGGCAAGGACCCCAAGCCTGCCCAGCTCCAGCAGCTTATTGACACAGCCAGGGAAAAAGACATTCGGGTTTTGTTTGTTTCGCCCCAGTTTTCCCAAAAAAGCGCCCAGGTTGTGGCAAAAGCCATAAACGGCAGAGTGGAGCCTGCCGACCCCCTTGATGAAAACTGGATGGACAGCCTTTTATCCCAGGCAAGGCGCATTGCAGAGGCCTTAAGATGAACGCCAATCAGCCGGTCATATCCCTTGACAGGGTTTCTTACGCCTACAATGGCGATGCTGTGATTGAGGATGCCGCTCTTTGCGTGCTTCCGGGCGATTTTCTTGCGCTTATAGGCCCTAACGGCGGCGGCAAGACAACCCTCATAAAGCTCATGTTAGGGCTGTTAAAGCCTGATGCCGGATCTGTGCGCCTTTTTGGGGAAAAGCCGGAAAAGAGCAGGCTGATGGTTGGCTATGTGCCTCAAGATCGCCATGCAGGAGCGGGAGTGCCGGTGAGCGTTCTGGAAGTTGTGCTCATGGGCCGGATGCGCGGTGGCGGCGGG
>JAGVAW010000007.1 GCA_020060085.1 Desulfobacterales bacterium | reverse complement strand
TCTTGCCTGCACTGAATGCAAGCAGAGAAATTACCATACGGGCAAAAACAAACGCACAACGCCCGACAAACTGGAGCTGAACAAATACTGCCGTTTTTGCAGGCGGCATACGCCGCACAAGGAAACAAAATAATATTCATGCAACAGGTGCCCAAATACCTGTTGCCTGCAGGCCAGTAGCTCTAACGGCAGAGCGACGGACTCCAAATCCGAAGGTTGGGGGTTCGAATCCCTCCTGGCCTGCCAACCATAAAATGCGGTGCAATACGGCCTGAATTCCGTGGGAAAATTGCTTTCTTGCGGATTACAGGCTGTGCGCTTTTCGGAAAGAGTTATGGGCAAGCTCCTTAAAAAGAAGTCTCCAGAGCAGAAGAAAAAGGCTCGCGAAAAAGCTGAAGTCCGCAAGGATGATGGGGAAAAGCAAGGCGCATCTCCGGCTTCTGGGGCGGTCTCCAAGCCTGCTCCTCCACCGGGAGTAACGGTTCGCCAGCCTTTTAAAGGCCCCAGATTCTGGGCTGTGACCATGCAGTTTCTGCGGGAAGTGCGCATGGAGTTAAAGAAGGTCACTTGGCCTTCGCGCAGGCAGACAGTCGGCTCCACAGTGGTGGTAATTGTTTTTGTGCTCATGGTAGCAGCCTACCTGGGCCTTGCAGACAAGCTGCTGTCCAGCATAATATGGATGGTTTTGGGATAGCCCCTTAAAGGGTGGCGGCAGCAGGTGCCTTGGATGGTCCGGCGCATGAGTATTCTGTTCGGTTGGCGCCATGACCCCGGACGGCGCGCTTATTGTTAAACAACAGCAAAGGAGTGGCAAGTTGGCTTTGCAATGGTACGTCGTACACGTTTACTCGGGCTTTGAAGCCAAGGTGAAAACGGCTTTGGAGGAAAAAGTGGCGGCGTCCCGGCACAAGGATCAGTTCGGCCAGATCCTTATCCCCACCGAGCAGGTGGTGGAGCTGGTCAAGGGCAAGCGCAAAACCTCCCAGCGCAAGTTCTATCCGGGCTACATACTGGTTCAGATGGAGCTTACTGACGAAACCTGGCACCTTGTCAACTCAACAGCCAAGGTTACGGGCTTTCTGGGGGGCCGCAACCAGCCGACACCTCTTTCCGATGAAGAGGCATCGCGAATTGTTGACCAGATAGAATCGGGCAAGCTCAAGCCTCAGCCCAAATATTTTTTTGAGACAGGCGAAGAGGTGCGGGTCATTGACGGCCCCTTTACCAATTTTAACGGCACAGTGGAGGCTGTTAACCCGGAAAAAGGCAAAATCCGTGTGCTGGTCTCCATTTTCGGGCGGGCCACGCCCGTGGAGCTTGAATTTGTCCAGGTAAGCAAGGTTTAGGCAAAACAGACCTGCCTCCCGGATAAAGCAAGCCATCCCATAACGGATACAGAGGAACACCATCATGGCAAAAAAGGTAGTGGCGCAAATCAAGTTGCAGGTAAAGGCCGGAAAGGCCAACCCCAGTCCGCCCATCGGCCCTGCGCTGGGCCAGCACGGCGTTAACATCATGGAATTCTGCAAGGCCTTCAACGCCCGAACCGCAGACCAGGAAGGCATGGTCACTCCGGTGGTCATAACGGTTTTTGCAGACAAATCCTTTTCCTTTATTACAAAGACGCCGCCGGCTGCCGTGCTTATTCTCAAGGCGGCCAAGCTTGAAAAAGGTTCGCCGGTTCCCAATAAGAACAAGGTGGGCAAGGTGACAAAAAAGCAGATTGATGAGATTGCCACCTTAAAGATGCCCGACCTTAACGCCGTGGACATGGACGGGGCGCGTAAGATCATTGAAGGTACGGCCAGAAGCATGGGCATTGAAGTGGTTTAGGTGCCAGGCACTTGGCCTTTGCATTTAACGCAAGGCCCAAGACCAGGAGAAACATCAAGGAGCATATATAAAGATGGGAAAATTCGGTAAACGATATGCTGCGGCCAGGGAAAAGGTGGACCGCAACAAGCGTTACGGGGTGGATGAGGCGGTGAAGCTTGCCACGGATACCGCTGTTGCCAAGTTTGATGAAACCGTTGATGTTGCGGTGCGTCTGGGCGTAGATCCCCGTCACGCTGATCAGATGGTGCGCGGCACCTGCGTGCTTCCTCACGGCACCGGCAGAACCATGCGCGTGCTTGTTTTTGCCAAAGGCGAGAAGGAGCGCGAAGCCAGGGAAGCCGGGGCAGACTATGTCGGCGCCGAAGACCTGGCTGCCAAAATCCAGGAAGGCTGGCTGGACTTTGACAAGGCGGTGGCCACTCCGGACATGATGGGCATTGTGGGCAAGATGGGAAAGATTTTGGGACCAAGAGGCCTCATGCCCAACGCCAAAACCGGCACCGTTACAATGGATGTGGCCAGGGCCGTTTCCGAGCTTAAAGCCGGCAAGATTGACTTCCGCGTTGAAAAGGCCGGCATTGTCCATGCGCCCATGGGCCGGGTATCCTTTGGCCCGGACAAGCTCAAGGAAAATCTGGCGGCTTTCATGGAAACCATTGTCAAGCTCAAGCCGCCTGCCGCCAAAGGCACTTATTTGAGGAGTGTTGCGCTTTCCACCACCATGGGACCGGGAATCAAGCTTGATCCCGCCCAGGTTCGTGAGACTTTCAGCCTCTAACCAAACAGGGAAAGCTTATGGGGCGTTTTTTGGCGCCTTAAACCCTTTTGCTCTGTCAAAGACCGCAGGTGTGGCGTTTTTGTGACGCTGCCTAAAAAAGGCCGGGATGCAAAAGCATACCGGACGGGCCTGCGCAGACGGGACCGGTCACGAGAAGTTGACACTCGGTTTTTGTCGGACCTGTATAAGGAGGAGTGACACAACCTTGTGAAAAAGACGGATAAACAAAAAATTGTCGAGGAGCTGCACGAAAAGGCAGGCAAAGCGCAGTTTGCGGTTCTCACCGACTTCAGAGGGCTTTCTGTGGCCAAACTGGAGGAGTTGAGAAAGGCTCTGCGGGAAGCCGGGGTGGATTTCCAGGTTGTCAAAAACACCCTGTTGCTGCGGGCCAGCCAGGATACGGACCTTGCCAACATCAAGGAGCATTTTTCAGGTCCCAACGCCCTGGTTCTGGCCTACGGTGACCCGGTTCCCGCTGCAAAGGCCTTGAGCCGCTTTGCAAAGGAAAACGACAAGCTCTTTGCACTTAAAGCAGGGGTTCTTTCCGGCAAGCCTGTGGGCAAGGATGACATCCGCGCCATTGCAGAGCTTCCCAGCAGGGAAGAGTTGCTTTCCCAGCTTTTGAGGGCCTTAAACGCCGTGCCTGGTGGTTTTGTGCAGGTGCTGGCCGCTGTGCCGCGCAGCATGTACAATGTGCTCAACGCACTGGCCGAGCAGAAAGGACAACAGGAGGCAGCTTAGCTTAAGTTGCTTCCCTTTAAAAAAACCGTTTTTTCGTGATCGGAAAACCGTACCCATTTGGAGGAAGAAATGTCTATCACCAAAGAAGATGTTATTGAGTTTATCGCAAACATGACCGTTCTTGAACTTTCCCAGCTCGTAAAGGAGCTTGAGGAGAAATTCGGTGTTTCCGCTGCTGCACCTGTGGCCATGATGGCCGGTGCGCCCGGCGGCGGAGCAGAGGCTGCCGAAGAGGAGAAGACAGAGTTTGATGTTATTCTTCTCACCGCAGGCGACAAGAAAATTCAGGTCATCAAGGAAGTCCGCGCCATCACCGGCCTGGGCCTCAAGGAAGCCAAAGCCCTTGTGGAAGAAGCTCCCAAGGCCGTCAAGGAAGGCGTTTCCAAGGACGAGGCTGCCAAGCTCAAGGAGCAGCTTGAGGGCGCAGGCGCACAGGTGGATGTCAAATAGCGACTTTTCCTTTACAGCGGGAAGTCCGGCTCATCTGCACCCGATAGTGCAAATGATGGACTTCCCGCTGCTGCTTCACCGGGCGGACACCGTCTGGAACATTCTTCAAGCCCCAAGGTGCCATGCGCTGCGGGATTCCGGGAGATGCCATGTCTGATACGCCCCTTAACAACAGGCGCATTCGGAAAAATTTCGGAAAACTGGACAAGATTCTACAAATCCCGAACCTTATCGAGATGCAAAGAATCTCCTATGACCGCTTTCTTCAAAGGGATATTCCGCCCGAAAAGCGCGAAAACATAGGACTGCAGGCTGTTTTCAAGTCCGTTCTCCCAATCCGTGATTTTTCGGGCACAGCATCGCTGGAATTTGTTTCCTATCGTTTCGGCGAGGTCAAGCACAGCGTGGATGACTGCATCCACCGGGGCACGACCTATGAAGTCCCCATGAGAATCACCGTCAGGCTTGTGGTCTTTGATGTTGACAAGGAGGCAGGCACCCAGTCCATCCGGGATATCAAGGAACAGGAAATATATTTTGGCACCATTCCATTGATGACTGAAAGGGGAACTTTCATTATCAATGGAACCGAGCGCGTGGTGGTCAGCCAGCTCCACAGGTCTTCAGGCGTTTTCTTTGACCACGACAAAGGCCGCTCCCATGCTTCGGGCAAGATTATCTACACGGCCCGCATAATTCCTGTGCGCGGCTCCTGGATTGACATGGAGGTTGACCCCAAGGATATCCTCTATGTCCGCATTGACAGGCGCAGAAAGTTTCCTGCCACCCTGCTTTTCAAAGCCTTTGGATACACCACCGAGGATCTGCTCAACTATTTTTACAGGACCGAGAAGATACTCCTGGGCAAAAAGGCTGCCTGGAAGATTTTTGACGCGGAAACATTCAAGGGCCAGCGCGCCAGCTACAATGTAAAGGACCCGGAAAGCGGAGAGGTTATCGTCAAAAAGGGCCGCCTTTTTTCAGCCAAGGCCATCCGCCAGATGAAGGGCCTCATTGAAAAGGTTTCCATTGCCGACGAGGATATGATCGGCAATGTGCTTTCCCACCCTGTCCTGAACCCAAAAACTGGCGAGGTTCTTCTTCCCCCCAACTACGAGCTTGGGGAGGATGACCTGGAAGTTCTGCGGGATACTGGCGTCAAGGAAATTGAAATTCTGGCCGCTGGCGGGGACGCAAGGGGCGACTCCATACGCAAGACCCTTGCCCTGGACAAGGTGGAAACAAGGGAAGAAGCCCTTGTGGAAATCTACCGTCGGCTGCGGCCATCCAACCCTTCCACCGTGGATGTGGCCCAGGAATTTTTGGACCAGCTTTTTTTCAAGCCCTCCCATTATGATCTGTCAGCAGTGGGAAGGCTCAAGCTCAATTTCCGGCTGAATCTGGACACGGATGTGTCCATAACCACCCTGCGCAGGGAGGACATTCTTTTAACCGCCAAAACCCTTGTGGATCTGAAAGATACCCAGGGCCAGGTGGATGACATTGATCATCTGGGCAACAGGCGGGTGCGCGCAGTGGGCGAGCTGTTGGAAAACCAGTACCGCATAGGTCTGGTGCGCATGGAAAGGGCCATCAAGGAGCGCATGAGCCTCCAGGAGATTGACGCCCTCATGCCCAATGACCTTATCAATCCCAAGCCTGTGAGCGCGGTGGTCAAAGAATTTTTCGGCACCAGCCAGCTCTCCCAGTTTATGGATCAGACCAACCCACTTTCCGAGGTCACCCACAAGCGCCGCCTTTCAGCCCTTGGCCCCGGCGGCCTCACCCGCGAGAGGGCCGGCTTCGAGGTCCGGGATGTGCATCCCTCCCATTACGGCCGCATCTGTCCCATCGAGACGCCTGAAGGCCCCAACATCGGCCTTATCGTCTCCCTTTCCACCTATGCAAGAGTCAATGCTTACGGCTTTATTGAAACGCCCTACCGGGTGGTAAAGGACAGCATAGCCACCAAGCAGGTGAGGTATCTTTCCGCGCTTGAGGAAAAGAAGTTCCCCATTGCCCAGGCAAACGCGCCTCTGGACGAAAACGGACGATTTGTGAACGCCCTTGTGAGCGCACGCGTGGAAGGCGAATTCATGATGGTCCGGGCCGAGGACATAGCACTCATGGACATTTCGCCTGATCAGCTTGTGTCTGTCTCCTCCTCCATGATTCCTTTTCTTGAAAACGATGACGCAAACCGCGCTCTCATGGGATCCAACATGCAGCGTCAGGCGGTCCCCCTCTTGAGCACAGAGGCCCCCCTCATCGGCACGGGTCTGGAAGGTGTCGTGGCAAAGGATTCGGGTGTCACCGTTGTTTCCAAACGCGCTGGCCGGGTTGTGGATGTGGATGCCTCCCGCATTGTCATTCATCATGATGACGAGGAAGGCCCCCTGGACAAGCATGTGACCATTCACAACCTGTCCAAGTTCACCCGCTCCAACCAGAACACCTGCTTCAACCACCGGCCCATAGTAAAACTTGGCGACCGCGTGGAAGCAGGACAGATAATCGCAGACGGCCCTGCCACTGAAAACGGCGAGCTTGCCCTTGGCAGAAATGTCACTGTGGCCTTCATGCCCTGGGGCGGTTACAATTTTGAGGACTCCATCCTTGTTTCAGAGCGCCTGGTGCGTGACGGCGTTTTTACCAGCGTGCACATTGAAGAATTTGAGGTTTTGAGCCGCGACACCAAGCTGGGCAAGGAAGAAATAACCCGCGATATTCCCAATGTGGGCGATGAGGCCTTAAAGAACCTGGATGATTCTGGCATTGTGCGCCTTGGCGCTGAAGTTGTCCCAGGCGATATCCTTGTGGGCAAGATAACCCCCAAGGGCGAAACCCAGCTTTCGCCAGAGGAAAAGCTTCTGCGGGCCATATTCGGTGAAAAGGCCGGAGATGTGAAGGACACCTCCCTGCGGGTTCCGCCCGGTGTGGAAGGTGTTGTGGTGGATGCCAAGGTCTTTGCCCGCCGGGGAGTGGAAAAGGACGACCGCACAAAGCTCATTGAGGATGAGGAGATTTCGGCCCTTTCCAAGGACAGGGATGACGAGCTTCGCATCATTGATCAGGCTGCCCGCAAAATGGTGGCGCGGATGCTGGATGGCCAGGTCGCAGCCAGCACTGTCAAAAAGGGCAAGCAGACCTTCATCCCCAAAGACACCAAAATCAGCCCAGAAATGCTTGGAGATATGCCCCTTGCGCTTCTGGAAGGCCTTGTACTCAAGGATGCCAAGCAGTCCGAAAAGGTTCAGGAGACCCTTGAGAAATACAGGGAGCAGAAAGAGCTTGTGCGCCTGGCCTTTGACGAGCAGGTGGCCCGCTACCAGAAGGGCGATGATCTGGCCCCTGGCGTAATAAAGATGGTCAAGGTTTATGTGGCCATGAAACGCCGACTTTCCGTTGGCGACAAAATGGCTGGCCGCCACGGCAACAAGGGCGTTGTTTCATGCATCCTGCCCATTGAGGATATGCCCTATTTTGAAGACGGCACTCCGGTTGACATGGTGTTGAACCCCTTGGGCGTACCTTCCCGCATGAATGTGGGCCAGATTCTGGAAATCCATCTGGGCCGGGCTGCCCGCAGCCTCGGGATGCAGATAGAGGCCCTTCTGGCCGAGGAGAAGGAAAAGGCCCTTAAAGAAAAAATGGCCCAGATTTTCCCCGGCCAGGCGTCCTCCATCAAAAAGATGGACAAGGATGAGATTGTCAAATTTGCCGGGCAGTACAAAAACGGCGTCCATATGGCCACACCTGTTTTTGACGGTGCCAAGGAAGATGAAATAAAGGACCTTCTTGAAAATGCCGGAGTCTGGACAACCGGCCAGGCAATGCTTCGGGACGGGCGCACGGGCGAGGCCTTTTCAGGCCCCATAACCGTTGGCACCATGTATATGCTCAAGCTCCACCACCTTGTGGACGACAAGATTCATGCCCGCTCCATAGGCCCCTATTCACTTGTCACCCAGCAGCCTCTTGGCGGCAAGGCCCAGTTCGGCGGCCAGCGCCTGGGCGAAATGGAAGTCTGGGCTATGGAGGCATACGGCGCGGCCTATGCGCTTCAGGAGTTCCTGACAGTCAAGAGCGATGACATGGTGGGCCGGACCCGGATGTATGAAAAGATTGTAAAGGGGCAAAATGATCTGGAGCCTGGAATGCCTGAATCTTTTAATGTCCTTGTAAAGGAACTTCAGAGCCTTGGCCTGGAAATGTCTCTGCTGGAAAACCTGGATCCGCCCAAAGCCATAGAGGCCCCGGCAGAAGAGGAAGCCAAGTCGGCCCTATGATTTTTCCCGGCTGCCGAACGAGTCCTGCCAGCGGGAAAGAAGAATTCATGTACGGTCTGTTTTGAAATATTTGGGGGTTTATTGCCAAAAACCAGGCAAATCTCCAAATCAGCGGACCGTTAGATATAAGGCATCATCCAAACAAAATGTTTGGTGACTGTGACTCAAGTCGCGCCGAAAGCGCAAAGGAGTTTGCCTTGGAGACTGTTTACGATTTTTTTATCAAGCCCACGGACCCCAGAAAGTTCAGCGCGGTAAAGATAGGCCTTGCCTCGCCGGAGCGCATTCGGGAATGGTCCCACGGTGAGATCAACAAGCCCGAAACCATAAACTACCGCACATTCAAACCTGAAAGGGACGGGCTTTTCTGCGCCAAAATCTTTGGCCCCACCAAGGATTACGAGTGCAACTGCGGCAAGTACAAGCGCATGAAGCACAGGGGGGTCATCTGCGAAAAGTGCGGGGTTGAGGTAATTCAGAGCAAGGTGCGCCGCGAGCGCATGGGGCATATCCAGCTTGCCACGCCCGTCTCTCATATCTGGTTTTTGAAAAGCCTTCCCTCCAAGCTTGGCAATGTTCTGGATATTACCCTGAAGAACATTGAAAAGGTTTTGTATTTCGACAACTATATTGTGCTGGACCCCAAGAACACGGGCCTTGAAAAAAACCAGCTTCTTTCTGACGACAAGTTCCGCGAAAGCGTTGAAACATACGGCCCCGGCTCCTTTGAGGCTGGCATGGGAGCAGAGGCCATTAAAAAGCTTCTGGAAGAGCTTGATATTCCAGCCATTTATACCCAGCTTCGCGAAGAGATACTCACCACCACCAGCGAGGCCAAGCGCAAAAAGCTTGCCAAGCGCCTAAAGGTTGTTGATGCCTTCCGTCAGTCGGGCATAAACCCTGCCTGGATGGTCATGGAGGTCATTCCTGTCCTTCCTCCAGACTTGAGGCCCCTTGTGCCCCTTGAGGGCGGGCGCTTCGCCACTTCGGATTTGAATGATCTCTACCGCAGGGTAATCAACCGCAACAATCGCCTTCAGCGTCTTATGGACCTCAAGGCCCCGGACATCATCATCCGCAATGAAAAGCGTATGCTCCAGGAAGCGGTTGA
>JAGVAW010000010.1 GCA_020060085.1 Desulfobacterales bacterium | reverse complement strand
TTTATTATCAGTTTGTGTTAACGGAAATTGTAGGAAACGGGTTATTATTCATCCAAAACTTTGCCAATTTCTGGCACAGAGTCTTTCTGCAGGGCTTTTTACAATTTTTCACCCCTACTCCCACATTCCCATTCTCCCTACTATATATATTAAATCCAAATGGTTGACCCAGTTTCTTCCCTTGTAACGCCCATTTGGCAGCATTCACCCCCAAAACACGCAAAGGAGATGCCTATGGCAATGGATCCCAAGACCACCCAGACCCTGTTGAAGGTCGCAGTGGAGGTAACAAAAAGCCTGATTTCCATTTTTGAAAAAACATCAAAAGCAAGGAGAGAAGAAAATGCCAAGAACCAGAGCAGAACAGACTGACAATTCAGCCGAGAACACAGGCAATGGCAAGGCGACACTGGACCCGCGCTGGATCGTCAAGATTGACGGCAAAGACTTTGTGACCTATCCGGGGCTGCTTGACCTGGGGCACCAGAAGGGGCTTGGCTCCATAGAGGTGGAGCCTTTGCAGATACCTGGACCTGACAACGGATTGTTTGCCGTGTGCCGTGCGGTTGTCACCAGCAGGGATGGTGAGATTTACGCTGATTTAGGAGACGCAAGCCCGGAGAACACCTCCACCCGTGTTTCAAAGCACCTTCTGCGCATGGCGTCCACAAGGGCTATTGCGCGGGCTTTACGCAGCTTCACCAACATCGGCATGACCTGCCTTGAGGAGCTTGCAGACAGCGATTTTGCTGGTAACGGTAACGGTGCCGGAGCCAATGCTTCCAAGCCAAAACCCAGAAATTCCAAAACCCCTGCAAAGACTCCCACAGAGCAGCCCAAGAACACAGGAACCAATCCCGAACCTGCCAACAATGGCAGCGAAAGGGGCAACAACAGCGGCTACACCACCCCGCCCATGAGCGAAGCCCAGAGAAGGGCTATTGGTCACATCGCAAGAAGGAACGGTCTTTCAATGGAGGATGTAAGCTCCATGACCACTGACATGTTCGGCGTGAACTTTGATGCTCTTTCCGTGCGTGACGCATCAGCGCTCATCACCAACCTTCAGAACCCCGCTTGATTTGACCGACAGCCACACCATTCCAACCCAGTAATCCAATAACCCAGGGGCGTATTGAACCCAGGACACCACTTCTGCGCCCCTGGGCTTTCCAAATTCCAAAAACCCACAGAAAGGATTTTCCCGTGGACATAAACCATTTGCGCTCAAGCCCTCACCTGTCGGCTTCTGCCATAAACCTTTATTCCGACTGCTCCCTTGCCTACAAATTCCGCTATGTGGACAAGCTGGATTCGGAGTTCCTCCCCGAAGCAATGGTTTTAGGCAGCAGCATCCATGACGCATTAGCCCAGTTCTATATGGGGTTGCTCACCGGAGAGAAGCTCACCCTTGAAGAGCTTAAAAATGTCTTCAAAGTATCCCTTCACCAGAGAGCTCGCCAGGATACCATACCGGTCCAGTACAAGCCCAACCGCTCATTCCCTGCTCTGCTCATGGAGGGTCATGGGCTTCTGGAAGCATTTTTCACCAAGCTGGATGTGTCAGATTTCACGATTCTGGCAGTGGAAGAGGCGTTTTCGTTCAATCTTCCCGGGTCTGGATATCCCCATCATCGGCGTCTATGACCTGGTGCTTGAAGATCCTTCCGGGGTCATCACCATTGTTGACCACAAGACCGCTGCAAAAGCCTATTCCACAAGGGATTTGAACGAAAACTTCCAGGCAACCGTCTATTCAATGGCTGCAAGAGCCAACGGTTTAGCCCACCGGGAGCTTCTGTTCAGGTTCGACTGCCTCATCAAGACAAAAACCCCCAAGTTCGAAATTGTTTACACAAGCCGCACACAGGAAGACGGCACCCGTGCTTCCCGCAAGATAATGGCTGTCTGGGAAGGCATTGAGAAAGGCGTCTTTATCCCCAATACCGGAAGTTGGAAGTGCAGCGGTTGCGGATACCAGAGCGCCTGCGAACAATGGCTTGAAGGAGGGCAATGATCATGGACAGCAATGCCTTGGAAATCGTTCAGGAGTTCCTGGATGTCTATGACGGGGAGAACAGTTATCGGATGGTGGATGTTGAGCTTCTTCTGCTCCGGCAAAGCAAAGAAGAGCTTCTGGAGTTTTTGGATAAGCTCGTAGCCAGCTACTCAAAACTCCTCAAGAAGTCCATCCGGTATGACAAGACCGACTGGAGAATAAACGACATTGTTGCCAAGCGATTCCGTCTGAAGATGGCGGCAAACACCCTTCGTAACGCTATCGCAACCCAAAGGAGGCAAAGTGAAACCAGTAACCCTCACTTCAGTCCAGCTTGCGGCAAGATGCAAAAGCCATTGGAGGGAGCTTCGTCTTAAAAACCCGGACTCCATAAAGGCAGCCATAGACAAAATTTTCGAGAGCACAACATCCCAGGGAGAGGCGCTTGTGCTTCTCTACCAGCTTGTTCTGCCTGACTGGGATCAAATACGCACCTTGAACGGGCACCCCACAGCAGGAAGTGAACTCTGGGTTTATGTGTGCAAGAAATTCATGGAGCATGACCGCACATGCCATGCCGAATTCATACCCGGCGGTGCCTGGATCAACACAGGCTTTTCATGCGACCGGGACCTGCCCCCCTGGGAGATAAGCTTTGGCGGCTGCTGGGCAGTTCTGTTTGCAGACAACCCTGAATAAAACCCCATAAAGGAGACCTATACCATGCAAAATCTTACCACCCTGGGCAAGGTTGCTGATCAGGTATCTGCAATGTCAGCCACCTGCTTTGACATACTCATGCCCACCATAGACATGAACTTTGACGGCATTGATTACCTTGTGTTCACGGGCGACCGCACAAAAAGGAAAATCCGACCTGCTGCACAGAGGCAGATAGCAGCCCGGCTTGGAGTGCCCATGAGCTACCTTGCCAAATGCCCCCGCCATATCCAGACCGAAAATCTCAACTACTGGATGGAGCAGGAGAAGAAAAGGAGCAAGCAGCTCTTTGTGCGCTTTGACGGGGACGACATAAGGGCTTTCTTCACCCGCAGGTATGAGCCTATGGACAACATGAAAGTGCTCGAAAGGCTTGATGAAATGGGCTTTGACCATCAGACGGAAGTGCATTGTGCCCTTGATGACGAGTTTATGAGCCTTTCCATCCCCAACTTTGAAAAGACCTTCACCGTGGGACAAAGGGACAAAATGACTCCGGGAATTTCAATTTCCAATTCCGAGGTGGGGCTTGCAAGCCTTTCCATCAGTGCCTATGTGCTTCGCCTTGTGTGCACCAACGGCATGATATCAAAGACAGAGGTGTCAGCATCCTACCGTCATGTATCCCAGAAGGTCATGGACGAGTTCCCGGAAGTGCTTGCCAATGTGGCTTCCGAGATGGACCTTCAGCAGAGCAGGTTTGCGATTTCTCTTCAGAGCAGCGTTGATGACCCGGACGCCACCATCAACAGCTTCAACCGACAGTTCCAGCTCAAGGATCCGGAAGTGAGTGCAGTCAACTGGGCTTATCCCCAGGAGATTGCCCTTCCTGCCACGATGTTCAATGTGGTTAACACCTACACCAAGGCAGGACAAGCTCCGGGACTGAATGCAGAAAGCCGTCACAAGCTTGGTCGGGTTGGTGGAGCGATACTGGGAATGGCAGGCAGGCGGTAACCCAGCAAATTGAAATGTGAAGGCTCTTCACAAATGAACGCCCCTGCCCAGGGTTCAGGCCTTGGGCAGGGGTCTTTCTGCCATGTGACACCTTTATCTTTATGGCTTTTTTGCCATTTTCGCCAAGAGAGCTGAAAATCAGCAGGCCAAAAACTCCTTGATTGACAGATTTCAGCAATGGTCAGCTGCACAGGCAACAGGACTTATTCCCCTTTCAGCAGAAATTCATCTTCAACAGCAGGACATAAAGCCCCTGGCAGCAGGATGTAATGATGGGCTTTTTTGTGTAATCTGCGTCTTATTATCGTTTGTTGTTTTTTTCTGTGATTTATGCTCTATTTTCTGCCTGAAGACCCTGATTGACACACCTCTTCGCTGTCCCTCCTCCTGCTGGGTCAAGGTTTTTTGCATGTAATTATTATTTCCAGCCTTTGCGGGAGAGCCTCCATGCAGGATCTAAATGTTGATAACCAAAACATGGTCAAGCTTCAGGCAGAAATCCAGATGCTTCTGGCACAAAAGCGGGAGCTTGAAGAAAAAATTGCCGCTCTAAAAACCCTGACCGGTCAATATAAAAAAGATGTAGATGATTTTAAGCAGAGGGTTGTTGCCAATGTGAACAACTTGGTTTTACCTTCCCTGGATCGTATGAAGGAAACCAAGCTGGATGAAGATCAGCAAGTCTATCTGGGCGTTATACGGGAAAACCTTTCTGAAATCATAGCGCCTTTTCTTGTGAGCCCTGGACTCCAGTTCAGTAATCTCACGCCAAGAGAGATTGAAGTGGCCAAACTGGTTCAAATGGGTAAGAGCAGCAAGCAGGTAGCCCGAATTTTAAGAATTTCCATAAGGGCAGTTGACTTCCATATAGACAGCTTGAGAAAAAAGCTGGGATTGAAAAAAGCCAAGAAAAATTTAAAGGCATATCTGGCAGGTTTTTAACCAAATCCGGGGTCTTCTGGCCAATCCACCCCCTGTAAACCCCCAAATATTAATAGTCTGCATATTTCTTGGGGGAAGTTTGGAGGAAGGGGGTTTTGGATTTTATCCAAAAAATGACCTTGAGGATTTAGAGTTTTGTTGGGTAAGAGCTTTGGAGGGAATATTCGGCAACTTAAGGGCAGCTTATGAAAAAAGTTTCATCGGCTATCCGCATATGCAGGCACAGCAGCAAATCAAATGCAAATAGCCGTAATTTTTTTCAGGCCATTGCCAAACAATTTGTTATTAATTGTTGAATCGGCATTGCAGGTGCTTTACGCATAATTGAGGCTGGCTTGTGTTTATGCATAATGGTTCGTTGCCATATTAAGTTAGAGGAAGTTTTCATGACCATTCATGATGAGCGCATAAGGCGCATGAACGACCTATCAGCAAAGGAAGGAGATTATGTCCTTTACTGGATGCAGCAATCCCAAAGGGAATGTTGTAACCATGCTCTGGAATATGCAATCAGGGAGGCAAACCGCTTGAGCCTGCCCTTAATTGTGTGTTTTGGGCTTACAGACAACTATCCCGAGGCCAATATCCGCCACTACGCCTTTATGCTGGAAGGCCTTGCAGAGGTGGAAGAGGCGCTTAAAGAAAGGGGCATACGCTTTGTCCTGCGCAAAGGAAAACCCCATGAAATTGCCCTTGCCCTGGGTAAAAAAGCAGCTTTGATTATCTGCGACATGGGCTATACGACACACCAGAAAAAATGGCGGGAAATCGTTGCCGGAAATGCCCTCTGCCAGGTGATGCAGGTGGAAAGCGACTCCATTGTTCCGGTGGAAACTGCTTCCCAAAAATCCGAATACGCGGCCAGAACAATCCGCCCCAGGATTTGGCAACATCTTGATACCTTTCTGACCGGTATTGAAAAAGCCAGGTTGGAAAAGCCCTCTCTGGGTTTGGATATATCAGGGGAGGTTCTTGAAGATCCGGCCCGCCATCTTGCATCCCTTAAATTGGATAAAAGCATTCGCGCGGTTCCGCATTTTTTTAGGGGAGGCACATCCAAGGCAAAAGGGATTTTTAAACACTTTATCCATAACTCCTTGAGAAACTATGATAAAAACAGCAATCAGCCCCAAACGGATGACATATCCAAAATGAGCCCTTATCTGCATTTCGGGCAGATTTCCCCTCTTTACCTGGCCCTTGAAGTAAAAAGCCTCCTTAAGAAAGAAAAGGAGGCGGCAGAGGCCTATCTGGAAGAACTCATCATACGCCGTGAACTTGCGATTAATTTTGTCTATTATACTCCTGACTACGATTCTTACTCCTGCCTTCCTGATTGGGCTAAAATCACCCTGGATGAACACAGGAAAGACAGGCGGGAGTTTGTCTATTCTTCAGAAGAGCTTATAAAAGCCAAGACTCACGACCCATATTGGAACGCGGCCATGAGGGAGATGGCAACAACAGGGTTCATGCACAATTATATGCGCATGTATTGGGGCAAAAAAATTCTGGAATGGACCCCTGATCCGGAAGAAGCTTTCAAAACCGCCCTGGCTATCAACAACAGATATTTTATTGATGGCCGGGACCCCAATTCCTATGCCGGTGTTGCATGGGTTTTCGGAAAGCATGACAGGGCATGGAAGGAGCGTCCCATTTTTGGGAAGGTCCGTTATATGGCGGCCTCCGGACTGGAGAAAAAATGCGATATTTCAGCTTATGTGAAAAAAGTTGATAAGATGGAAGCTTTCTCTTAAAGGTTTGCCGCAGCAATGAACTTGCTCCAGGCTGTGTCAAGTACCAGCAGTTTTTGCTACCTCGGAACTAAAAAATATTGGCCTAACCCGAAAGAAAAACAAGTTTTTCGGCACAAACAAGAAACACATTTTTTCTTTAGAAATGAATCATGCCAGACGCTTTACAAGGGATATCATTGATCCTAAAATTGGTATGTGGGCATAAAAATTGCCCGCAGAATCCCAAAAGTCCTGGTGGAGAATCACTCTTCCCTTTGCATCAAAACGGAACTGGCTCATACCAAATGAGCAAAAGGTTCTTTTTGTAGGCAACCTTTTGGTAATTATCTCCATGCGCCACAGCGCGTAGTGGTCGCAACCCGAGCTGGAGTCATCAAGAAAAGCAACGCTCAAGGATTCAAGCAGGCGGAGAGTTTTGGAAAAATAGTGCTCTATATCCTGGGCACTTTCCAGTGTCTTTATCGTGTCATTGAAAAAACATTCAGGCGCATAGACCAATCTGGCATTTTTCCGGACAGATTCAGGATTCATTTTTTGGAAAAAGCTATGCAGCCGCTCCAATCCTTGCTTCCCAATCGCGGAATTTGGCTCTGCGCACCCTTTTATCTCTGTCCATGTCAATGCCTCTTCATAATTCATAATGCTATCCTTTCTGCAAAACCGATAATTTTCTCAAATGGGCCAAAAATAAGGGGGGGTATCCGGCTCCGCCCAACCGTATTGTCCGTAAAAAGACGGTTCTTTACGCAAAAGGGTTGACCTGTGTGAAGAGTGGGGGCGCTCATCACCCAACCACCAGGGATAATCAATTTTTACCCTGCCCTTTTTGACAGACCCAAAAGGCATTTTGATATCCTCTGCATATCCACTCGCGAATCATCTCGTCTCTGTAATCCAGCAAGGCGGATTCAAAGCCTGTCCACATTTTGACAGCAGGATGGTGCTGCCATCCGCTGCCGTGAAGGATAGTCCGGCATATCGTTTCCGCTTCCACCCGTTGCTTGCCAAGCCTTCTGTAGTCAAGGGATTTGGCGGAAAGCCCGAAATCTGAATATGGCAGGAAAGTCTGCATAGCATTTAAGTTCAAAATTGTGTAACATGTTGATAAAGTTTCATAAGCACCTATAAAAATGGTTTTAAGCTTGCAATTTGCAAGCTTAAGGCCCTGCCAACAAAAAATCAAGTATTGACAAAATTAGATTGGGAATTATTTTTAATAGTAAGAGAACTGACCTGAAAGATAGTAACTGTCCATTAATGCCTTATTAAGTTTTCCCTTGGACTGTTGGCTATGATGGCAGAGGCTGGAGCAGCATTTCTATACTTCAACAAGGAGGGGTTAACATGGATGTCAAGGATTTTTGCAGTGGAATGAGCATGGAGTTAACAGCATGGAAGGCCAAAATGTATGATGCCATGCGCAAGGTAGACAAGCTCGGCACAGCAGAACGGGAAAAGATCCTTCCCAACATCGAGGACATCCATATCATCCTCGCGGAGCTTGAGGACAAGGTCAACCAACTTGATAAGGAATGCCCGGCAGACTGGAGCGGAATCAAGCAGGAAATCGATGGCGGGCATGTGGACATGCGCTCCAAGTATGAAGAGACGATGGATTTCATTGGCGCTGCCTCACCTGTTTCCATACCAGGCTAATTCCCGGCCTTTCAGAGATTTACAATTAGCGGCCGCCAGGGAAGCAAAGTGTTTTCCCTTGCGGCTTTACTCATTGCTGACTTTTTTTGGCAGATTAATTTTCGCAAGCCTGTGAACTATCAATTCGACGAAGGGATGATCTCTTGGTTGATG
>JAGVAW010000155.1 GCA_020060085.1 Desulfobacterales bacterium | reverse complement strand
ATCCGGCGTCATCACTTTGAGGCAGTGCTCACGGCGCGGGTTTCGCGGATGACCACCACCCTTATCTGGCCTGGGAAGGTGAGGTTTTCCTCGATTTTTTTGGCCACATCCTGGGAGAGAAGCACAGCCCCGTCATCGGAAACCGTATCGCTTTGCACGATTATGCGAAGCTCCCGGCCTGCCTGAATAGCGTAAGTATTTGTAACTCCCTCAAAAACCTTGGCAATGTTTTCAAGGTCTTCAAGACGCTTTATGTAGCTTTCGTACATTTCGCGTCTTGCACCGGGCCTGGCACCGGAAAGGCTGTCTGCTGCCTGCACAAGAACAGCCAGCACCGAAGAGGGCGGAATGTCCTCGTGATGGGCTGAAATGGCATGAACAACCTTGGGCGACTCGCCGAACTTCTTGGCAAGGCGGGCACCTATCATGGCGTGGGGGCCTTCCACCTCGTGGTCAACAGCCTTGCCCAGGTCGTGGAGCAGGCCGGCCCTGCGGGCCTGCTTTACATTAAGGTTAAGCTCCGAAGCCATTATGCCGCATAAAAAACCCACTTCAATGGAGTGCTCAAGCATATTCTGGGCATAGCTTGTGCGGTATTTGAGCCGTCCCAAAAAGTTGACAAGCTCCGGGTGAATGCCGTGAACCCCAAGGTCAAAGATGGCCTGCTCCCCGGCTTCCCGTATAGTCTGCTCCACCTCGGCTTCCACCTTTTTGACAATTTCCTCGATGCGGGCCGGATGGATGCGCCCGTCAGAAATAAGCCGGATGAGCGAAAGGCGGGCCACCTCGCGGCGCACGGGGTTAAAACCCGAAAGGATGACAGCTTCAGGCGTGTCGTCAACAATCAGATCAATTCCGGTGGCTGCTTCCAATGCCCTTATGTTTCTGCCTTCGCGGCCTATTATCCGGCCTTTCATTTCTTCGGAGGGCAGCTCCACAACGCTTACCGTGCGCTCTGCCACAAAATCTCCGGCGTAGCGCTGTATGGCTGTGGCAATAATTTTCTTGGACTTTTTATCTGCCTGCTCGCGGCTTTCCGTTTCAATGCGCTTTACAAGTTTTGCGCCTTCGTGCCGGGCTTCGGCCTCCATGCTTTTTAAGAGAAAGTCCTTGGCCTGCTCGGTACTCATACCGCTTATGCGCTCCAGCTCCGCCTGGGCCTGCTCCTTTAACTGGCCTATTTGCGCCTCATTTTGAATAAGGCTTGCTTCTCTGGCCTCAAAATTTTTCTCCTGGGCAATTACTTCCCTTTCCCTCTGGTCAATTAATTCGACTTTGCGGTCTAAAAGCTCTTCTCTTTGCAGCAGCCTTTTTTCAATGCTTTTTTGTTCCTCGCGAACCTCTTTTGTCTTGGCCTCAAAATCGGCCATCATCTTAAAGTGGGTATCTTTTGCCTCAACTTTTGCTTCGCGGAGAATGTGCTGGGCATCTTTTTGGGCCTGCTCCAGTATCTCCTTGGCCGCGATTTGGGCCTTTTGGGCCTGGTCTGTGGCGATTTTGGATTTTATCGCATAGGCTGCGCCAAAACCCACCGCCAGACCGATGATCAATAGCAGGTATTCCATGCTGTACTGTCCTCCCAAAACGCAGCCAAAAAGCTGCGTCCCCCTATATGGTTAACGACCCTTTAACGGAAACCGGAACTCTTGCGCAAAGGCGCGTACCGGTTGCCCCTGGGCGATTGTGCCGCAAACGCGGCGCTTCATTAGCTGGTTTTGTGCAGACAGGCTATGGGGAGAGGATTTTTGTTGGGATGGTTTGCGAAAAGCTCAAGAAAGGGAGCCAAAAACCAAAACTCAAGACGCAAAAGCCCCCGCAAACTGCCGTGTGGACGCGTGCCTTGAACCTGTTTGAACAGGTGGGCGCTGTTGGGCTCTTTTTGGGGGTCTGCCAAGCATTGTGGCGACCAGCGCACCAAGAGCCGGAAATAGCTCCCTTTTTAAGTAATGTTGGATCAAGGTCATCTTGCCTATCACGCACACCGCAGGGGCTTATGCGGCTTTTTCCTGGCATTGCCCGAACGCAAAAGGCTGAATTTGCGCGTCCGGATTTCATGTCTTTTCCGATTCCATTCCTGCGGACACAACTTCCTCGCTCTGGTCAAGCAGTTTCTGGCTGCGCTGCCTGACGGTCCGCAACAACCTGTCGTGATCTTCTTTAAGTTTCAAATAATCATTTGCAATACTCATGGCCGCCAAGGCCATCACAGCAACATCCTTCCCCCCCCCGGAGGCCTTCAGGCCCTTCTGTGCTCTTTCCACCATGGCGCAAACAAACTCGCCCACCTTTGCGGCTCGCTGTTCATCCGCCTGGGTTTCAAAGGTGTAAGTTTTGCCGAAAACTTCAATATGGATGCGTCTGGTTGTCTGCACCGGCTGTCACTTTCAGAGGCCTTGAAGAATCTGTCGTCAGACCTCCTCTTCCTGCTGGCCGCTTAACCTTGCAAGCAGGCCCTCGACCTTGGAGCGCACCTGGGCGCGCTCCTGCTCCAAAAGGGCTTGGGCCTCATCCTTTTGGGTGAGCAGTGCTTCCAGCTCGCCAACGCGATCCAAAAGAGCGGACTTTTCCGCCTTTAACACTTCGCAGGTCCGCACAAGCTGGTCAATCCGGGCTTCAAGCCTGTCAAAATCCTGTAATATGCCTGCTTCGTCCAATCTGCCTCCTTGCGCACACCTAAACTATATCGAGCGCCGGAAAGTAAAGTCAAGTTGTTTTTGCCGGAGATTACTCTCTGAAATAACAGAAAATCCCTGTAACCGAAATGCGCCTTTGCAACCGCAGAGGGCGGACCAGGTGGTCCGCCCTCTGTCTTCAAACCAGGCAGGGAGAAGCCTGTTTTTTGTGCCTGGCCTCTCCGAAAAAAATCTGAAGAAAATGCCTCCTACTGCATTGCGACATTCCTTCTGGTTTCAGCAAGGCTCATTCTTGCTTGCGCCCGGGCAAGGGCGGCCTTGGCCCGCTCAAAATCCATGTCCGGCTCAACAGATGCATCCTCTGGATGCTCCAGCCGCTTTTTTGCGCGCTCCAGGGCAGCCTTGGCCCGATTGATATCAATGTCGCAACGCCGCTCTGCGCTCTGGGCCAGAACCGTCACCCTGTCAGGCAGGGCTTCGGCAAATCCGCCGTTGATGAAAACGCAACGCTCCGTGCCTGCTGTGTCGCGGTAGCGCAGGGTTCCTAGGGTCAGGGAGGTGAGAAAAGGCGTGTGTCCGGGCAGAACGCCAAATTCGCCTTCAGCGCCGGGTGCCATTACAATGGTTGCCTCTTCGCTCACCACAAGTTTTTCAGGTGTCACCACTTCCAGTTGAATAGTGCCAGCCATGCTATCCTCTTTTATCTGGAACGCTCCATGTCGGGTTGTTGTGCATAAGCATTCCGGACATATCCGGGTTCAAGGGTCTTGTGCCTGCATCCAGCCCAAGAAGCGCTTGCCCGCAATGCACCAAAAAAAACGGCGCAGGGTTTTTGTATCCTTATGCTGCCTGGCTCATTTTGCGAGCTTTTTCAATGGCTTCCTCGATGCCGCCCACCATGTAGAATGCACGCTCCGGCAGGTCATCGTACTTGCCTTCCACAATTTCCTTGAAACCGCGGATGGTGTCTTCAAGCTTCACATAAGCACCGTGCAGGCCGGTGAAGTTTTCCGCAACATGGAAGGGCTGGGACAAAAAGCGCTGGATTTTGCGAGCGCGTGACACAATGACCTTGTCCTCGTCTGAAAGCTCCTCAATACCAAGAATGGCGATGATGTCCTGGAGCTCCTTGTACTTCTGAAGAATCTGCTGCACGGTACGGGCAACATTGTAATGCTCTTCACCCAGGTAGCCAGGATCCAGAATTCGCGAAGATGAGTCCAGGGGATCCACTGCCGGGTATATGCCAAGCTCCACGATCTGGCGGCTCAAAACCACTGTGCCGTCCAAATGTGCAAATGTTGTGGCCGGAGCAGGGTCGGTAAGGTCGTCTGCAGGCACATAAACGCACTGGACTGCAGTGATGGAGCCTTTGTCCGTGGAGGTGATGCGCTCCTGAAGCTCGCCAAGGTCAACAGCCAGGGTGGGCTGATAACCAACCGCGGAGGGCATGCGGCCCAGAAGGGCAGAAACCTCGGAACCGGCCTGGGTGAAACGGAAGATGTTGTCAATGAAGATGAGAACATCCTGGCCTTCCTCGTCACGGAAATACTCGGCGCTGGTGAGTGCGGAAAGGGCGACTCGCGCGCGCGCTCCGGGAGGTTCAGTCATCTGGCCGTAAACCAGGGAGGCCTTGGGAAGAACGCCGGAATCCTTCATCTCGTGGTAAAGGTCGTTTCCTTCACGAGTGCGCTCACCCACGCCTGCAAACACGGAAATGCCGCCGTGCTGCATGGCGATGTTGTGAACCATCTCCATCATGATAACGGTCTTGCCCACGCCAGCGCCGCCGAACATTCCCATTTTGCCGCCCCGTGGGAAGGGCACCAGCAGGTCGATGACCTTGACGCCGGTTTCCAGAACTTGAACCGTTGTGTCCTGCTCCGTGAACTTGGGCGCAAGGCGATGGATGGAGCGGAGTTTTTCCTGGCTGACAGGCCCCAGGCCGTCCACAGGGCGACCCACAACATTGAGAACCCTGCCAAGAACAGCATCGCCCACAGGCATCTGGATGGGGCTGCCGGTATCCTTGACTTCCATGCCACGGGTAAGGCCGTCTGTAACATCCATGGCAATGGCGCGCACAACATTGTCGCCAAGATGCTGGGCGACTTCAACCACCAGGTTGTCTGGCTCGTCATTGATTGCCGGGTTTGTAAGCGTAAGCGCGGTGAGGATCTGGGGGAGCTTGCCAGGCTCAAACTCAACATCCACAACCGGACCCATAACCTGTGTTACTTTTCCAAAATTCTCAGCCATTAAAAGACCTCCTCGAAAAAACGGTCAGCTCCAGGCCTGCCGTTTGTGGATTAACCCTTAAGCGCCTCGGCGCCGCCAACAATGTCCATAAGCTCCTTGGTAATGGCAGCCTGCCGGGCCTTGTTATAGGTCAGGGTGAGTTCATCGAGCATATCGTTGCATGCCTTGGTGGCATTGTCCATGGCCGCCATTCGGGCAGCGTGTTCGCTTGTGGATGTTTCCAGCAAGGCGGAAAACAGCATAATGAAAACGCTTTTGGGAAGCAGTTGCTCCAAAAGCTCCTGCGCGGAAGGCTCGCAGATATGCTCGGGCAGATACTCGCCCGCTGAATACTCCTCTTCCTTCTTCTCAATGGGAGGAATGGGCAAAAGCTGCTGCATCAGGGGAGTCTGCCTGGCCATGCTCACAAAGCGGGTATATCCCACATGGACCTCATCAAATTCGCCCTTGAGAAATCCGTCAATGAGCTTCTGGCCTGATTTTGCAGCCGTTGTAAAAGGGATGCGGGTTCCCATTATGCCCAGGCGGGCCTCAACAATGGGGTGTTTTGCCTTGCGTGCCCAGTCGCGCCCCTTTTTCCCGAAACAGACCAGACTGACCGCAACCCCTTTGGCCTTCTGCTGCTTGACAAAATCCTCTGCCGCATGAATTGCATTGGAGTTAAAACCGCCACACAGGCCTCTATCGCTGGTGCACAGAACAAGGCAGACCTTTTTTACCTCTTCCTTTGGCACTATGAGCGGGCCTGCCTCGCCGCCTGCGCGCTCTGCAAGGCTTCCCAGCACCTCGGAAAACTTTTCGGCATATGGCCGGAAAGATTCCATTGCAAGCTGGGATCCCCGTAAGCGCGAAGCAGCCACCATATTCATGGCCTTTGTGATCTGCCGGGTTTTTTTAACGCCGGAGATCTTGGCTTTTACATCTTTTAGACTTGCCATATGGTCACACCTCTATCAGGCCGCCAGGCAACTTCGTGCGGCCCGGATTCGGCTTTACTGGATGGTGTCCTTGAATTGCTCGCCGTATTCCTTGAGAGCGGCCTGGAGCTGACCATCCAGCTCATCGGTAATTTTGCGCTCTTTGGCTATGCCTTGCAGAAGTCCTGGGTACTTGCTCTCCAGGAAACTGTAAAGGCCGGCTTCGTACTTGCCAACAACCTTCACCGACAGCTTGTCCAGAAAACCGTTGGCTCCTGCATAAAGTATGGCCACCTGTTTTTCCAGGGGCAGGGGCTGGTACTGGGGCTGCTTCAAGATTTCAACCAGGCGCTCGCCACGGATGAGCTGGGCCTGGGTGGCGGCATCCAGGTCCGAGCCGAAAGCTGCAAATGCTTCAAGCTCGCGGAACTGGGCCAAGTCCATGCGCAGGCTTCCTGCCACCTGCTTCATGGCTTTTTCCTGGGCAGCGCCGCCCACGCGGGAAACAGAGAGGCCCACATTGATGGCCGGGCGCACACCTGCAAAGAAAAGGCCCGGCTCAAGGTAAATCTGGCCGTCTGTAATGGAAATAACATTTGTGGGGATGTAGGCGGAAACATCGCCTGCCTGGGTTTCGATGACAGGCAGCGCCGTGAGGCTTCCCGCGCCCAGATCGTCACTCAATTTGGCGGCGCGCTCCAGAAGCCTGGAGTGGTTATAGAAGATGTCGCCGGGATAGGCCTCGCGTCCGGGGGGACGGCGCAGCAGAAGGGAAATCTGCCGGTAGGCCACAGCCTGCTTGGAAAGGTCATCGTAAACAATAAGAGCGTGCTCGCCCTTGTCCCGGAAGTATTCGCCCATGGCGCAACCCGCATAAGGCGAAATGTACTGAAGGGTGGCCGGGTCGGAGGCGCATGCTGCAACAACCGTGGTGTACTCCATTGCGCCGTACTTTTCCAGAATTGCAACCACCTGGGCCACCGAGGACTTCTTCTGACCGGTTGCCACATAGATGCACTTGATGCCCGAATTCTTCTGGGCAAGGATGGCATCAATGCCGATGGCTGTCTTGCCTATCTGGCGGTCGCCGATGATAAGCTCGCGCTGGCCGCGGCCAACCGGTGTCATGGCGTCAACAGCCTTGAGGCCGGTGTACATGGGCTCATGCACACTCTTCCTGGCAATAACGCCGGGCGCAACCATTTCCACGCGGCGGGTTTCGGCTCCCTCAATGGGGCCTTTTCCGTCAATGGGATTTCCCAGGGCGTCCACAACGCGACCCAACACGGCCTCGCCCACGGGGACCTGGGCAATTTGCCCGGTCCGCTTTACCATGTCGCCTTCCTTGATGTGGAGAACTTCGCCCATGACGGCGATACCGACATTGTCCTCCTCAAGGTTAAGCGCCAGGCCCATGATGCCGCCGGGAAATTCCACGAGTTCCAGAGCCATGACCTTTTCCAGGCCGTAAACGCGGGCAATACCGTCTCCCACGGAGAGAACCGTGCCGGTTTCGGCCAGATCCACCTTCTTGTCATAGTCCTGGATCTGCTGCTTGATAATCTGGCTTATTTCTTCCGCTCGAATTTCCATCAGACCGCCTCACTCCTTTTTAGGGATTCTTTCAAATTGTGTAACTGGGTCCTAACGCTCCCATCAAGCACCAGATCTCCGATCCTGGCTACAACTCCACCGATGAGAGCGGGATCTTTTTCCACGGCCAGCACAACTTCCTTGCCCGTCATTCTGCCAAGACCCTGCCTTATCTGCTCGGCTGTTTCATCGGGCAGATCAACCGCTGTGATGAGGCGGGCCCTGGCAATGCCCTTGAGCTCATCAGCCAGCTCACCATAAAGCCGGGCTATGTCCGGCAGATATAAAATGCGGCCCTTGTCAAAAAGGAGCCGCAAAAACGATGTTGTGACCGGAGCAGGATTGAGCCTTTCCAAAACAGCATCAAGCACGGCTCTCCGCACCGCAACGGGGTGGATGGGGTTATGAAGGGCGCTGGCAAGATCCGGGCTGTTTTGGAGCACGGAAACAAAACCCTCCATCTGCGTGCGGTAGATTTCGGCCTGGCCGTCCTCCCTGCCCAGCAACAGCAACGCTTTTGCATACCGCCTTGCTACCTTGAGATTTCTCACTGTGCCACCACCTTATCTAAATATTCATCAACAAGGCGCTGCTGGTCCGCTTCGTTGATGTTATCCTTAATAAGCTTCTCGCCCATTGCCACGGCTTTTGCCAGCATTTGCTCCTTAAGCCGGTCCTGGGCCTGCTTGAGTTCATGGGTCATGTGGCGCTGCGCCTGCTCCTGAAGCCGGTCTGCAGCACGGGCCGCCTCGGCCAGAATTTTGTCCCTGGCAGCCTCACCCTGACGCACAAAATCATCCAGGCCGTGACAGTCGGTGCAGAGCACCTCCATGGGTTGTGTATCGGGCGGGTT
>JAGVAW010000184.1 GCA_020060085.1 Desulfobacterales bacterium | reverse complement strand
CGGCATTGGGATAGGCCAGAGCGCTGTCAGCAACCTTCCATACAGCCTTGTAGGTATTTGCGGCCTTGGCTGCTGCTGCATCTGCTGTTGCGGCATCCCCGAAAACCACTGCCGTGACCGATGCGTCTGCATCAATTTTCTTGGCAGCGGTTGTGAGTTCCAGGGCCGAATCGTCCAGTTTTCCTGATTTGTGTGCGATATACGCAAAAATTTGAGCAGCCATTATTTGATCCCTCCCTTGGCCTTGAGAATCTCGATGACTTTTTCCACCTGCTCCTCGGTGCTGCCTTCAATCATCTCCGCGCCTTCGCCAAGCTCCGGCACAAAGTAGGTAAGGCGCTTCACCTTGGAACCAGCCGCACCCACAACGCCTGCATCCAGGCCGCAGGCATCCTTGCCGTCACAGGGGATTTCAAGGGAAGCAACCTTGCGGATACCCCTTATGCCAACATAGCGAGGCTCGTTGATGCCGGTCTGGATGGAGAGCACGCAGGGCAGGCTGATCTCGTTCATCTCCTGGTTGCCGCCTTCAATTTCGCGGCCCACCAGAAGTTTGTCGCCCTTTACCTCGATCTTGTTGACAACGCTTGCATAGGGCAGATCCAGCAGTGCAGCCAGCATTCCGCCCACCTGGCCTGCGCCGTCATCTGCAAGTGCGCCGGTGAGGATAAGGTCATACTTGCCCTTGTCCACAAAGCTCTTCAAGATTGTGGCCACGCCAAGGCCGTCAGAACCTTCAAAGGCGGCATCTGAAAGCAGAACGCCCTTGTCTGCGCCCATTGCCATTTCCCGGCGGATGATTTCCTCGGACTCTTCATCGCCCACGGAAACAACTGTCACTGTTCCACCCACATTGTCGCGGATCTGGATTGCTTCTTCCACCGCGTAATTGTCCCACTCATTTACCGAGTAAACCACATCGTCCCGGACAATGTCCGTTCCGTCAGCCTTGACCGCAATTTCGTTTTCTGCGGTGTCAGGCACCCGCTTGACACAGACCAGTATTTCCATGACCAACCTCCGTTAAGTGATTAAATGTTGACGGCTTTTTAAAAAGCCCTCGGCACAATAAACAATCCTTAAGCAGCCTGCGGCTCGGCCTTTTTTTCGGGCCTCACCACATGGGCATCAATCAGCTCCGCCAGATCCACAGCAACCATCTTGCCTTCAAGGCCGCTGGTCTTTATGGCGTCTTCCATGTTCACCTTGCAGAAGGGGCAGGCGGTTACAATGACATTTGCTCCAGCCTTGTTGGCCATGTCAACGCGAATGCTGCCCATTCTTGTTTCCTCTTCCGGTTCGTAGAACAGCATCAGGCCGCCGCCGCCGCAGCAGAAGGAAGTATCCCGGCTGCGGGCCATCTCAACTCTTTTAAGGCCCGGAATGGAGTCCAGCAACTGGCGCGGGTCTTCGTAGAGATCATTGTGGCGGCCAAGATAGCACGGATCATGATAGGTATAAATCTTTTCCGGGTCTGCTGCGTCAAGATGCAGCCTGCCCTGGCGCACAAGCCGCAGAAGCGTTGTGCTGATGTGCTCCACGGGCGGCAGGTTTTCGTAATCCTTTTTAAGGCAGTTGAATGCATGGGGGTCGGTGGTGATGATTTTTTTGGCCCCGCTGCTTAAAATGGCCTCGGTGTTCTGATCCTTCAAATCCATGAAGAGGAATTCCTCTCCAAAGCGCCTCACCTCGTGGCCGGAGTCCTTTTCTGCAGGCCCAAGCACCGCAACTTCCTCCCCTGCCGTTGTAAGGGCGCGGGCAGCGGCCTTGGCTATGCTGCATATCTGGTCATCAAAGCTTGTTATGGAGTCCACAAAATAAAGGGTGTCTGCCGTATCGCCCTTGGCAATGTCAAGAACCCTGACAGGGGCTTCGTCCTTTATATCCTTGGTCCATTCGGCGCGCTTCTTTTCCATCTTGCCGTAGGGATTGCCGCGCTTTTCAAGGGCAGACAGGGGCTTTTGCAGGCTCTGGGGCACATTGCCTGCATCCACCAGTCCCCGGCGCAGATCCACAATCTTGTCAATGTACTGGATGAGGATGGGGCATTCGTTCTCGCAGGCTCCGCAGGTGGTGCAGCTCCATATCTCATCTTCGGAAAGAACGCTGCCGATAAGCTCGTCATTGGGTTCGCCCTCGCCCTTCAAGGGGAAGATGCGAAAGAGTTTGTCGCGGCACTTTATGGAGATGAAGCGCGGAGAAAGGGGGCGGCCAACCGCATTGGCCGGGCACTGGTCGCTGCACCTGCCGCAGTCAGCGCAACTGTAAAAGTCAAGGATGTGCTTCCAGGTGAAATCCGTGACCTTCTTGACACCCAAAGACTCAAGCTCGTCAAGCTGCTCCCGCTCCAGACCGTAGCGCACTGGTTTTACGGTTCCCTTGTCCAGCTTGGCCAGCCACACATTGGGAATGGAGGTGATTACATGAAAATGCTTGCCCAGGGGCAGAACATTTAAAAATGTGAAGAATATAACCTCGTGAACCATATAGGCATTGGTGTGCCAGGCCTGGAGGGACTCAAGGGAAGCACCCGCAAGAAGCTTGGAGGCAAACCAGGGCACGGTGGCGGGCAAAAGAAAGTGCGGGGTAATGCCCTGGGCTGCCTGGGCTGCTGCAAGGCTGCCTTCAAAAAAGCCGTCAGCAAGCATGAGGCCCGAAATCATGCCAAGGATGAGAACCGCCTCGCCCGTGTGGTCGTGGCCTATTTTTGGGGGGACATTGTAGCGCTCCGGCTTGAAGATTCCCCGGCGCACCGCTGCAAGGGCGCAGGCAATGAGCACCGCAGTGGCTGCCATATCTTTCAGTATGTTGTAGGCTGCGCCGGTAAAGCTTTCCGGGTTGAGGCCCGGCAGGTAAAAGCCGTCTGTAACCCCAAGAAAAACAAGGGTTATGGACCGGGCCGAAAGGATGATAAAGCCTGCAAATATGGCTATGTGCAGCACACCAGCGGTCCAGTAGCGGGGCTGCTTGTACTGGCCAAATGCAAACTTTAGCATGTACCAGGTGCGCGTAAAAATCCGGTCCGTGCGGACATCGGGCGCAGCCTTCATAAGAGGCTGCAAGCGCAAGGCAAGGGTGCGCACAAAGATGCAGATTGCCGCAACCGGAATCACCACTGCCAGAAACCACACAGGTATTCCAAAAAACGCTGCCCCTGATGGAGGCAATAACGCTAAATGTTCCATAATGGACTCCGCAAATCAGAAGAGCCGCCCTGCACCGTGGTGCACAAAGCGGGTTTTAAGTTATCGAGCCTTTTTTATGAGCCAAAAGAGCCGTCTGCAATGTCAACCGCTGCACTCTCCATAGCCATTACCGCATCCATACGGCCAAGGGCAAGGGGCAGCATTGTGTTGATAAAGAAACGGGCTGTCTTTATCTGGCCGTCATAAAAGGCTGCATCCTTGCTTGAGGCCACTGCCTGGGCAATGTCTCTGCCCTTGGCTGCCTTTTCAAGGGCAGGATGGGCCACAACGGCCCGCCACAGGTGCATCCAACCAAGAATCACATCGCCCATTGATTCCATGAAACCATAGGCATTTGCAAATGCCGCAAGAACCTGCTCGCTTCTGGCCGCCTTGCCAAGAACCATGGCAGTTTTGCCCAGCTTGTTGGCAGCCTCGTCCACCTTGGCGGCCATTTCTGCCAGGCTGTCAATCTTCTTGGCCTCCATAACTGTCTGGTTTATCTGGCCCAGAAAGTCAATAAACACCTGGCCTTTGTTCATGCCCAGCTTGCGGCCCAACAGATCCATTGCCTGGATGCCGTTGGTGCCTTCATATATGGTGGTTATCTTGGTATCGCGGTAAATCTGCTCCACCGGATATTCCTGGGTATAGCCGTATCCGCCGTAAATCTGTATGGCCTCCTGGGCCACAAAGCAGCCCTTGTCTGTTGAATAGGCCTTGCAGATGGGGGTCATAAGGTCAACCAGGCCCTGGTACTTGACCTTGTCATCATCCGAGCGGGAGATGCGCGCCCTGTCCATGCAAAGACCCACATAATAATTGAGGGAGCGCAGGCCGTCCACATAGGCTTTCATCTGCAAGAGCATACGGCGCACATCAGGATGCTCGATAATGGGAACCTGGGGGGCTTCCGGATCGCGCGACTTTAGGATGTTGCGGCTCTGGAGCCTTTCGCGGGCGTAATTGACAGCATTGGCATAAGCTGCGCTGGCCCCTGCAAGACCCTGGACGCCGACATTGAGGCGCTCCTCATTCATCATGTGAAACATGATTTTCATGCCCTGGCGCTCCTGGCCCAGGAGAAAACCCCGGCACTTGCCTTTTGCACCAAAGGACAGAACGCAGGTGGCGCTGCCGTGGATGCCCATTTTCTCCTCAATGCGCACGCATTCCACATCGTTTTGCTCGCCCAGGCTGCCGTCTTCATTCACCCATATTTTGGGAACAATGAAAATGGAGATGCCGCCTGTGCCGGGAGCGTCTCCCTCAATGCGGGCAAGAACCGGGTGGATGATGTTTTCCACCATGTCGTGGTCGCCTGCGGAGATGAAAATCTTGGTGCCGGAAATGGAATAGGTGCCATCATCATTTTTTACGGCTGTGGTGGTCAGCGCGCCAACATCCGAGCCTGCGGAAGGCTCGGTGAGGCACATGGTGCCGCCCCATTTGCCGGAGTAAACATTTGGCAGAAAGAGTTTTTTCTGCTCCGGCGTGCCGAAAATCTCGTAAAGCTTGCCAGCGCCGTGGCCCAGCATGGCATAGATGGAAAATGCAAGGTTGGCCCCCGCAAAAAGCTCCAGGGTGGCTGCGCCCAGCACGCAGGGCATACCCTGGCCGCCCACCTCTGTGTCATCGGAAACCGTCAGCCACTCGCCCTCGCAGAAGAGCTTGTAAGCCCTGTGAAATGAGGGCGGAACCTTGACAGCGCCGTCTTCAAGAACTGCGCCGATCTGGTCGGATTCCTTGAAAGTGGCCAGCAGTTCCTTTACAGCCAGGTTGCGCGCCTCGTTCAACAGCAGGTCAAAGGTCTTGGTGTTGAGGTCGCAGTACAGCTCGGCCTCGCAAAGTTCGCCGATTTTGAGCTGCTCGTTCAATACAAATTGCTGGTCCCGCCGGTCTGCCAGTGTTAATGCCATTTTCTTTGTGCTCCTTAAAAGGGTGAAGGGACCGCACACTCTTTGAATTTGCCGTCAGCGCCTCTGCTTGCTGCTCCGGGCGGCTTTCAAGGGGTGCAATTCGCCCTGAATGTTGGTTTTAGCCCAGTTTTATGCTGGTCTGCCTGCGGGTTGACCCGCTCAAGCATTCCTATGTCAACTGCCTTTTATAAACAGTTTAAGCGTGTTGGCATAATCCCCGCAAAAATGCAAGATTTTTTTCCAGCAATTGATGGAAAATAAGGCATGAAAGATTTATTTTACGACAGTAAAAAACCGCTTGCAGAATTTGGGCAGCAAATTGGCCTTGATTTGTCCTGCCGCCAATGGTAGCCAACAGAAAATTTTTAAGAGGCACTTAAATTTTCAGGCGATTATGTCCAGGCTTCAGAAAGCTTCCAACATCAACGATAAAAAGCGGTCAGGCCCCCTTCGCGTCTGCCTTTTGAGCTATCGCTCCAACCCCCATTGCGGGGGCCAGGGCGTTTATGTGAAGTATCTTTCCCGCGCCCTGCTGGACATGGGCCACAAGGTGGATGTTGTTAGTGGCCCGCCCTATCCTGAACTTCCTCCAGGCGCAAAACTCATAAAATTGCAGAGCCTTGACCTTTACAGTCCGCCCAACCCTTTCAGAATGCCCACCCTAAAGGAGCTGTCCAACCCGGTAAATCTGTGGGAGTGGTTGGACATCTGCTTCATGGGCTTTCCGGAGCCTTTCACCTTCAGCCTGCGGGCTTACGCCTTTCTGGAAAAAAACGGGTACAATTACGATGTTGTTCACGACAACCAGAGCCTGGGCTATGGCCTGTGGTGGGCAACAAAGTTTGCGCCCTTTGTGGCCACAATTCATCATCCCATAACAGTTGACAGGGATGTTGCCGTGGATTCCGTGCGCTCCTGGGTGAAAAAGGCCAAAATAAAGCGCTGGTACTCCTTTATTGCCATGCAAAAGCGCGTGGCCCGCAAAATGCCCCGCATCATAACGGTTTCCGAGTGCTCCAAGCGGGACATCGCAAGCGGTTTCGCTCTTAGGCCAGAGCGCATAAGGGTGGTGCCAAACGGCATAAACACCGAGCTTTTCCGGCCCATAAACGGGGTGAAAAAAAATCCCAATCAACTGCTTGTGACCAACAGCGCGGACACCCCCTTAAAGGGCCTGTACCATCTGTTGAAGGCTGTGGATTCCATCCGCAAGAAGCGCGAAATCAAGCTTGTGGTCATCGGCACGCCCAAAAAGGATGGGGGCATTGTAAAGCTCATCCGGGACTTGGATTTAGGGCAGGTGGTGGAGTTCACGGGCCGGGTGGATGACGATGAATTTGTGCGGCGGCATGCGGAATCTGCAATGGTGGTGGTGCCCAGCATCTACGAGGGCTTTGGCTTTCCTGCTGCCGAGGCAATGGCCTGCGGGGTGCCGGTTATAAGCACAACCGGAGGTGCCCTGCCTGAAGTGGTGGGGGATGCTGGCATTCTTGTGCCTCCGGCCAGCCCCGAAGCCCTGGAAAAAGCCATCCACGAGCTTCTGGATAACCCGAATCGAGCCGATGAGCTTGGCCGGGCGGGTTTTAGCCGGGTTCACCGGCTTTTCACCTGGCAGCAGGCAGCCAGATCCTACACGGAAGTTTACGAGGAAGCCATAAATGCTTACCGTAAACTTTGACAGGCTGGCCCTTGCTCCAGGCAAAAGCCTGCTGGATGTGGGATGCGGCGAGGGCCGCCACGCGTGCGAGGCCTATTCCCGGCCCGGCGTGAAATGCTTTGCTGTTGACCTGGACCCGGAAAATGTGAGCAAAACCGCAGGTATGCTTGCCCAAATGGAAAAGGCGGGCATGGGCCGCGGCGGAGCCTGGAAGGCCCTTTGCGCGGACAGCACCTGCCTGCCCTTTGATGACGCCTCCTTTGATGCCATCATCTGCGCCGAGGTGATGGAGCATATCCCCGACAACAAAAAGGCAGCCAGCGAAATTGCAAGGGTGCTTAAACCCGGCGGCATTCTTGCAGTGAGCGTTCCCCGCTACTTCCCGGAGCGCGTCTGCTGGGCACTTTCCCGCGAGTACCACTCCAACCCCGGCGGCCACATCCGCATCTACAAAAAGCGCGAAATACAGGCCCTTATTGAGGCGACCGGCCTGCAATGCACAGGCAGCCATTACTGCCATGCCCTGCACAGCTTTTACTGGTGGCTCAAGTGCGCCTGCGGTGTGAGAAACGAAAACGCCCCCCTGGTCAAAGCCTATCACCGCCTGCTGGTCTGGGATATAGTTAAAAAACCCCGCCTCACCCGCACGCTGGACAGACTGCTAAACCCAGTAATAGGCAAGAGTCTGGTCCTATATTTCAAGAAAAGTTGAGGGCGGCCCCAGGAAGACGGTAGCTGCGTTGCACTTCGCAGAGGGGCGGCCCCAGGAAACCGATAGCTGCGTTGCGCTTCGCCGGACAAGGAGCTCGATGTACTATCAGTACACCTTCGTCCTTGTCCGGCTCGCACGCCTTGCTCTCCTTTCCCTGGAACCGCCCTGTGCGCTTGTGGTTGAAAAGAAAAAACCTCTCTCTGGGGCTGCCCATGCGCTTATTGATAAGATGAAAAGCGTGCAAAATCTGTATGTTGGGCTATCGTAGCCCAACAATTAATTGGCAAAAAGTTGCCAGTGTTACATCGCCGATTTTCGTAGTTGAAATTGTTGTTTTTGGTCTTTTGCCGTGCTGAAAATGCCGGGAAGAAGGAAAAAAGCCTTATTGTTGGGCTACGCAAACCCGGAACAAGTTCAAGGGCCTCCGGGTATGTAACAGGCCGGATTTGCTATCCCAACCTACCGAATATGCCCGTCTTTTAACCCGAAACCGCAAGCATCCAGGGCGTTGAGGGCAAGCTTTTTGGGGATGCTTTTATAATTCACCACCAACATCCAGGGCGGTTCCAGGGAAAGGATGGCAAGGCGCACAAGCGAGGAATGAGGGAGCATACTTTTTGTATGTGACCGAAATTTCGAGCGCAGTGCAACGCAGCCATCGTTTTCCTGGGGCCGCCCTCATCCTGACTTTCTTTTGAGTGCGCCCAGAGTCCCTATCATTTCCATTTCTTCAAACAGGCCGGAGGCTTTTGCCATCTCGTAGATTGTGCGGGGGGCCTGGCCGCCCTTTGACGGGTCAAAGAAAATATCGTGGATAACAAGAAAACCCCCTGGCAGAATGTGCCCGGCCCAGTTCACATAGTCGCTCATGGCTGCTTCAAAGCTGTGGCCGCCGTCTATAAACACAAGGGCAAGGGGTGTGGCCCACTGGCGGGCTGCCAGCGTTGAGGTGCAAACAAGGGGGATGACCGTATCAATAAGATCTGCCTGCTCAAGGGTTTGCCGAAAAAAGCGGAAGGTGTCAAAGCGGTTTTCAATTGGGTCCATAAGCTCCGGGTCGTGGTATTCCTGGCCGGGCTGCTGCTCCTCCGAGCCGCGGTGGTGATCAATGGAAAAGAGCACGGCCCCGTTTTTTTTGCAGCCGGTACCCAAAAACAGGGTGGACTTGCCGCAGTAGCTGCCTATCTCCAGGCAGGGGCCCATTTTTGAGGCCATCCGGGCAAGCTCGTAGAGCCTTGTAGCCTCGTCCCTGTCCAGAAAACCCTTGACTTGCATTTCAAGCAGATATGCTATTTCCATTACAAAATACCCTGCTGTAAAAGGGTAATAGCCGATGGGGCAAAAAAGCAAAATCTCTTTTTTTGCGGGGGGAAACTTTTTGGGGAAAAAGTTTCCCCCCCCGCACCCCCTTTTAAAAAACTGAAAAATCTTTTACTGCCCGTACAGGGCGAATTGACCAGGATTGCAACTCAAGTTTCAATATGCCACTCAACTATTTATTATAATTATCTAAAAGTTTTGGGAGGGGGTGTGGGGGAGGGTCTTTT
>JAGVAW010000177.1 GCA_020060085.1 Desulfobacterales bacterium | reverse complement strand
TTTGGCATCTCGCCTATTTCAAGGTCATAATCCTCATGAAAATAGCCTATGATTGTGGGCAATATGGGCCTGTTTGTATCTTCAACAACAAATTTTTTGAGGTGGTTGTCGCCAAAGTCATCCGTGTAGGCGCAGGCAAGGCTGCTGGTGGTGCCAAAATCCATGGCCAGAAGGCGGCCTTCCTTTAGCCTGTTGCAGATAAGGCTGACCCGGCGGACCGCCTTTTGCGGCTCAAGGTTTCTGCCCCTGCTGGTCTGGCCCTTGAAGGAAATGCTCACGAAAAAGTCCAGGCTCCCCGCATAGGGGGGGACATTGCCTATGGGGATGACATCGGGATCAACAAAATAGCCTATCTCACGCATTTTGCCGGGTCCAAGCTCATAATCATCCTTGTCCGGGGCAAGCTCTATGGCCTGTTTGACAAGCCGGGCCTGCTCTGGCGTGCTGTCCAGAGGCAGAAAGCTGATGTCGCTGCGGGAAAAAGTTATTTTGCCTTTGCCCCTGTTTTCCAGAACAAAGCTGCGCCGGGCTTTTGGCATCTGTTCAAAGGGGTGCCTGTACAGGGTTTTCCTTTTATCCTGCTCCTGCTTTGTAAGGCCGGGATATTCGGTTATCTGGGCAACAGGCACCAGCTCAACGCCAAAGAGCCAGGGCAGGCCGCCGGAAAGTTTATCCACCTTAATGGGCTGGCTGCGGTTTTTCACTTCAAGCAGGACCTCTATGGGCAGGCCGTCCTGCGGTGCGCCCTGGTTTGCCAACAGCCTTTCAAGGCCCTTTGCATCAAGAAGAATTTTCAGCTCAAGCAGGCCGCCGACCCCCTTGACCAGGGTGGAGCCCATGACCAAAGTCTGTTTGACAGGTTCATCCTGGCCGCTGATGAGCACCTTTGCGCTTTCCACAATGGCTGCGCTGCTGTTTTCCATGCGGATTTTTAAAATCGCCTCGTATGCCCCTTTATCCTGACCTATTTCCAGGAACACCGGCCCCGCACCCACAAAAAAGGGCCTGGGGAAAAGCGTGAAGCCAAGGGTCTTGAAGGTGTTTTCGGCAAGCCTGTCATCCCTGTCGGAAGTCAACTCCACAGCATAGGCCCTGCCCCGGCTTTTCTCATCCTGGTTTAAGGGCAGCTTTTTTCTGTCTATTGTAAGGGTTATGACAGAGTAGCTTCTGGCCGGGTCTGAAGGGTTTAGCATCTGCGGAAGCTGCGAGTGCTCCCAGAATCTGCTTTTCAGCCCGGAAAAAGGCTGGCTGCCTGCCTGATATGATGACAATGGCTTATCCCCTTTTTCTGGCGCAGTGCTTTTGGGCGTCTCATCCTTTTTGGGCAAGTCTTTCAACGGCGGCACAGGCAAATCGGGCTTGCCCTTGATTGCAGCCTGCCGGGTTTGCAGGGGCTTTTCCTGCGCTTTGGGCAGAACAGGGGCAGGCTCTTTGTCTTTGTTTTCCGGCTGCTTTGGCGGCAGCAGGCTGTTCTTGTGCTCCTGGCCTGAAGCAGGTCTGGAGGGTTTGTTCCTGCTGACAGCCTCCTCCAGCTCCGGCATTGCCAGCCAAAAAGCATCCAGAAAGGCCTTTGCATCCTGAAGGCGCTCGTCAGGGCTGGTTTTCAGGCAGTCTTTCAGAAGCCCGGCCATGCGGGGGGGCAGGCCTGCAAGCCCTTGAGATTCCTCCTGGCTGCCCTGGGCCAAGCGCTCCACAATCTTTGCAGGCGGCCCCGGAAAGGGGTGGCTGCCTGTCATGAGCATGGCAAGGATAACGCCCAGGCTCCAGACATCGTCAACAGGACGGGGCATATTGGTGCTGACAAGGCTTTCCGGGGCTGTCCACATAAGGCCAACAGGGTCTTCAAGGCCCTTGTCCCGCTGTTTGAGCTTTGCAAGAAAACCCAAAGGGTCCCAGTCTGCCAGCCGGAGGCCTCCGTCCGGGCAGACAAGGACATTGGAGGGCTTGAGCGCTCCGTGGCCCATGCCCTGCCCGTGCAGGGGCACAAGGGCCTCTGCAAGCTTTGGTGCAAAGTCCATTATTGCTGCTGCGGACATGGAATCGCAGGCAAGGCCCTGGGAGCTTTGTTCAAGCCTTATTGCCAGCGAAAGGGGCAGGGCCTCATCAACAAGCTCGTAAACAAAGCCTGCAACAGCCCTTTTTTGGGCAAAATCCGTTTCCATGCCAAAATCGTGCAGGCGGACAAGAGATTCCACGGGGTTTTGGGCCAGAAGGGCCATGAGCTTGTCATAGCCGGCCTCCCACCCCTCTATTTTTGCTCTTGTCCAGCCAAGAACAGGGCCAAGAACAAGCTTGAGGATGAGCCGGGTGTTGGGTTCAAAAACAGGATCGCCGGCAGTCTGCTTGCAGGAGATGAGGTATATCTGGCTGTGGGCGCTTTTTCCCACCCGCTTTTCCACCCGGTATTGGAGAAAGCGGATGCGCCCTATGCCCGGCCAGTCCTTTTCCTTGTATTCCCAGGGCAGGGCTGACACTGGATTTGGATTGCTTTCTGTCATTTTTTTTTCGGCCCGGCCCTGCCCCATGCAAAAAGGAGCAGGGCCGGATGGTTTGTGTTGCCGCCAGCAAGGCCATATGCCTTGGGTGATTTTTTTAAGGCGCTTCCCAGACAGGCACCGGCAGGTTTCAGCTTTTGACCTCTTTGATTGTGAGGCCGGTTATGCCGGCAGGCATTGTGCCCTTGTTTTCCACCCTGATTTCCAGGGTAAGAAACTGGGGGTCGCCGTCTTCAGCATCCAGGTAAAGGGGGCTTTGGTCATCGCAGGAGGCAAAAAACCTGTCTGCAATCTGAAAACACGCCCAAATTTCGTGCACACCGGCCCCGCAGAATCCGCAGTAACGGGCATGGGGCACAATGTTTACATCATAGCCGCTCTGGCATTGCCTGCATTCCATTAAATTTTCCTCCCCTGCAAAGCCCCTTAATCAGGCTGACCGCCTATCTCCACCAGGGCAGAAACTTTTTTGCAATAAAGTCTGCATTGAAGATGCGCTTGTATTCCTCCTCCTCCTGGGAGCCGCGTCCGTGCTTTGCCAAAATCCGCTGCTTAAGGCTTTCGGCCAGCCCTATCATGTCTTCCTGCGAAAGGGAGCCCATCAGATCGAGCGCCTTTTGCTTGAACTGCCTGACACCTTCTTCAGACCCGGCCAGATTCCAGGCAAACTTCATTCTGTCATCAGGATCATAAAGCGCATCCTGGGAGATTCCGGCCTCCTTCCATTCAAACACTATTTCATCGTCTGTTTCATTCAAAGGCCGCCTTGTAAAAAAGCGCTCATTCAAAAAGTCGCCCACAAGGCGCATGAGTGAAGGCCTGCCGGAGCCGTACTCGTGGGTCAGGTCCGAAACCCTTTTGTAGCGGCCTATGTCAAACCTGCTGGGCATTATGTCCGTGTGCAGAACCCGTTTTACAACATCCCGGCTGTCCAGGTTGGCAAGGTAAAAATCTTCAAGAGCCTTGCAGGTGGTCATCTCGTTTAGGGCAAAGCCGGCCACCTCCTGGTAAAGGTGAAGCATATGCTGCATGGCCGTGTCCTGGCTGAAGTTTTCAAACTCTGAAACATCGCTTTTCTTGAAAAAAGCCAGGAGCCTTTCCTGGGAGCCTTCCTGCCCTCCGCACACAAGCCTTGGGCTTTTTTTCTGGCTCAAGATTTCATGCTGTGTGGCCAGAAGCTGCACAAGGGGCTTGGTGCGCCGGGCCGTGTGGGCAAAACTCACGGAATAATTTTTCAAAAGCAGGTCCACAATGTCAAAATTGCTCATGTCCATTGAACTCATTATGCGGCGGACCAGCACATCGGTTATCTGGTTGACAGCCTTCCGGCTGTCTGTTTCCGGGTCCATGAGCAAAGACTTCACCTGGCGGTTGCCCGGATCATTCTGGCTGACCTCCTTGTAAACCTGGGGCCAGGAAGTGCGGTCAAACTTCTCCGCAAGCCTTTGCACATCAAAGGCAAGGCCCTTGGCAGAATCCGTGACCACAGTGATAAGGTTGGCAAAGTCATCGGTCTGCACAAGCTTGGCGTACTGCATGGCAAGTATGTTAAGGCTGTCGCGGGACTTGTCCATGAGCCGGTAAAGGCGGCTGCCCACAAGCCTTTCCAGGTCTTTGGGAAGCTCCTTTAAGGCCTCGGCCTCCATTGCTTCGAGCATCTTTGCAAACTCCCTGTTAAGGGCCTGCCGATAAACGCTCACAGCCTTGGTGCGGTAATAGTTCTGGGTGGGGCCGGTCAGCCCCAGGGTCCAGGAGGCAAGGCTGCTCTCCGCCTGGATGAACTCGCGGAAAAAGCCCTTCATAAAGCCCGTATCCACCTGTGCAACAGAAAAGCCCCTGGCTTTGCTTATTCTCTGGCCCAAAAACTCTTCGCACATATACTTGTACAAGGCCTGCAATTCCCCCAGGTCATTCAACTGGGCATCTTCGGTGAAAATGTTGTCCTGGGCCATTATCTTATCAATGGCATCATCAAAGGCCTGTTGCAGGTTTTTTGCCAATGCGTTCTTGTAATCAGGCAGGCGGCTCAACAAAAGCCTTACATAGTGGCCGTCCCTTACAAACCTCTGGGAAAAGGGCTTTTCCTGCGGCAGGCTGGTAAGCTCCTGCTCCAACTGCACTGCATTTGCCTGCCTGGGTTTTCCGCCGGGCATAAAAACATTTCTGAATTCAGCATTGAATTCATCTTCAAGTGAGCCTTTGCCCCTGCCCCTGGTGCCGTAGGTCAGCTCACCCTGGCTTGCGGCAAGGGCCTTCTGGAGCCATTTTTGGGCAAGGGCTGCAATTTTGCCCTCATCCACGCGGGATTCAACAGTTGTCTGCTCCAGGGTGTCGGGGTTGATCTCAAGCTTTTTGCCTGCCCAGGCCAGAACCTGGCCCTCCAGAAGCTTGCAGGCTGCGGCCCCGGCAATCCTGTACTTGGGATAATGGGCGGTTCCGGCCCCAAAGCTGGAAAGCGCCTTGGCGTAATGGGGCGGGACCTCGCTGGGCTGCCCCCAGAGATCCACCTTGGCCGCATAATCCTTGTGCATGGTTTCCAAAAGGCTCTGGTTGCCTCCCAGAACCTCAAAAAACATTGATGCAGCGCAGACCTTGGCCAGCTCCTCCACTGTTCTGGCAGTTGTCACGCCTTCCTGGCCCAGGCGGTAGTCATAGCCTGAAGGTGAGGCCAGCCGCACAAAGGCAAAGGGGGGTTCTGTGCTCTCAATGCGGGAGCTTTCTCCGGGAAAATGGGCGGAGTAAGGAGTGTTGGCATGGGTGTAAAAATCCAGCTCCTTCAAGGCTGCAAAGGCATTGGCGCCAATACGGCCTTCATCCACCGAGTTGGCGGCTTCAGCATCCGGCACGGAAAAAATGCCAAAAATCTTGTCATTGCCCTGTCTTTTGAAAAAGTAGGCAAGGTCCAGAAACATACCCGAAGCCGAGCCTCCGCAAAGGGAGCCGACAAGATACACCCTGGCCTTGCTGACATTGGCCACAAAGTCGTAGCCCTGGGGCGGAGTGCTGCCTGTTTTGCGCTCATGGTATTTTTTGAGCAGATCATTGGCCTCCACCTTCTGGCTGATGACATTCTGAAGGGCATTTACAAGCTTTTCGCGGATGGATGCCTCCCTGTTCCAGTTGTACCAGAGGCAGGCCCTGCCCACCATGCGCACGCTTCCTGCACCGTTTTCGGAAAGAACCGTGTCAGGCTGCCCCAAAAGCGCTGGATCAAACCACTCCCGCCATCCCGGACTCTGTCTGGATATGGGGTTGGAAGGGTCCATGAGGCCCCTCAAGCGGTCAGGGCCTCCAGCCGGAATCACGGCCTTTATTATCTCAAGCATTTCCCAGGGCCTGTTGCCGTCCTGGTTGGGGGGCCAGACAAGCACCTGGGGTTCTTCGTTCTTGTGGGTGGAAATCTGTATGAAACGGAAAATCGGAAGCCCCGGCGTGCCAAGCTCTTCATATACAAGGGTGCGCAAAAAGGAGGCCACCTGGCCGCCAAAGGTGCCAAGCCCTATCACAACCGTTGGTATCATCTGGGTCATCTGGCTCATTATCTCTCCTCCAAAATCTGCAGGAATATTTTTGTCAGACACAAAAAGGGTCAAAGGACAAAAGACGCAATCAGTGGCGAATCCGCCTGACACCCAGAATAAGGTTCACGCACAGGCCAAGGCTGACAAGCGCCATGACAAGCAGAGGAGCGGAAAAAGCCAGCATTCTGTACCAGGGTTCGGGAATTGCGGCCATTGTCTGGAGGGAAAAGGCCGCCACAATGACCGACACAAAAAAATGGATGCCAAAAACAGCAATCCAGCAGTTGTATGACCCCTTAAAAGGGTTGGATGCGCCGGGCCTTCTTAAAACAACCTGGGCCGCAATCAGGGCCAGTACAAACAGCCCCAGATATAAGAGCAAAAGGGTTAGAAACTGGCTGAAATATGGCGACCCGAAATATTCACGCATGATCTTTCCTCCCCGAAATTGAAGTTATGTAAGCTTTCCAGGCAAGTTGGAGGTTACACCAGTGTAAAGCGTTCCATTCCTTTGACTTGCCAGTATGTAAACATAGAATGCTTTGCTCATTTATTTTCCGGCTTCAAAGTATACGCGCCAATGACGACGCCGTTTGGCTTTAGGCCGCCGGTTAAGAGCCGTCATTTAAGGCCTCATTACCTTGTCGAAGGCTCTGCCGTTGTTTTGCTTTGAATCTATGCACGGCATTGTGTAAGGCAAGGCCCTGTTGTAACAAGGATAACAACTCAATTATATTCTGGATTCCCGCCTACGCGGGAATGACGGCCTCTGCTGCCTTCCGGCCACACCCTTTCCGCTTTCGCGGGCATGACGGCCTGGGAGCGATTTGCCCCCTTTTCCTTGCCTTGCCGCCCGGCACATGGTTTTGTTGGGCTACGCTAACGCGAAAGCTGCGCAGCGCAACGCAGCAGACGCCTCGCCAGCCTGCCCTTGCTATCTTTAAGCCCCTCAACCTTCTCTTGTCTCCTCCATCACCACCCCCCCTGGCAGAGCCAGGGGGGGTGTATGCAAGGCGCGCAAGCGAGAAAGGAAGGAGCATACTGTTTTGTATGTGACTGACTTTCGATGCGTAGCGCAACGCAGCAGACGCCTCGCCAACCTGCCCTTGCTATCTTTAAGCCCCTCAACCTTCTACATCACCAGCACTCCTGGCAGAGCCAGGGGGGGTGTATGCAAGGCGCGCAAGCGAGAAAGGAAGGAGCATACTGTTTTGTATGTGACTGACTTTCGATGCGCAGCGCAACGCAGCAGACGCCTCGCCTGGCTCTGCCAGGGTTAGATTTTTTTGATCTTGAGCTTTATCCTGCTCCCATCCCTCTGCTCCAGTTCAAGGGTTTTGGGCAGCCCCAGCGAATCGCCCTTGAGCACAAGCTGGCTGTTTTTGAATTCAAGCCTCTGGCCGGGGCATTGAAGGTCCCACAGGATTGCGCCGCCAAAGGTGTCATCCTCCTGGTCAAAAACAAGGGACTGGCCTTCGGAAAGAAAATACTCCTCCTTGCGGCCCTTTGCCGTTATGCACAACTGGCTTGCAGCAGCACCGGCTCCGGCAACCCCTGCAAGGGCTGCTTTCCCTTCATCGAACCCGCCTTCATCATCCATGTCCCGGATAATGCCGTCATCATCCTCTGCTGCGCTGCGGCCCCGCTGGCTCAACACCAGCCAGAGGACAAGCGCCAGGGCTGCAAGGAAAATGAGCAGCACAACAAGCAGAACAGACAGGCCGGGTTTTTGGTGTTTCACATCAAAGACCCATTCCTGGCTGCGCCCGCTGTCAGGGCCGGCAATCTGGGGCGCGGTAACAAAATACTCCACCCGCAGCCGCGCCTTGCCGGCCAGATCAAAGTTTTCATTTTCAGGCATACTCAACACAAGGGGGCTTCCTGCAACAATATCCGCATTTTCAGGCACAGTGGCGGTAATGCCGGGCAAAACAGCACCCTTGTTGTCAAGAAACTCCATGAAAATTGAATCAAAATAAAAATCCCTGCTGGTAAAGGCCACAGGCACAAGGGTTATCTGCCGGTTGAAAAGCTGCTCTCCGCCCGGCTCGTCTTTTGCAAAATTAAGGGCAAGGGCAATGTCCTTCTGCTCATGGACCTGCTGCCCGATACGGATATTGAGCAGGTTTTCCGGGTAAGCAGGGGCAGCCTCGGTTCTGCGATTCTCCTCCCGCAGGGCGTTTGCCTCCCCATCCAGATACTCTATTCGGCCTCTTATGAACCCAAGCTCGTTTTCGGACAGGGCGCTTTGCTTCTCAACTTCATCTGCCAGGGCCTTTATCTGCTCTTCAAGGCGGGTGAGCCTGATTTCAAAGGTTGGTAGGTTGTTTTTCTGCTCTATTTCATTGCGCACCAGTTCAATCTTGCCCTTAAGGGCCTCCATCTGCTCTGCAAGGGCCGCCCTGCCTCCCATAAGGTCAAGCCTTCTGATCTCCTGATTCATCTCTTCAAGCTTGTTCTGAATTTCTGCAAGCTCCTCCTGGCTTCTGGTCCTGTCCTCCTCCATTGTCTGCTTAAGGGCATTGAGCTGTTCCTCAACACCCTGGGTATGGCCCTGCAAGTTGGCCGAAGTTTTAAGTTCCTCAATCTGCAACCTTCTTTGCTCAAGCAGGTCCATTATCATCTTCTCCCGCTCCAGCACATCCCACCTGGGGCCTATGGAATGAACCGTGAGGAAGATTCTTTCCCCCACAAAGGCCCTGAAAAGCGTGTGATGGTCATAGGTTCCCCGGAAGCGCTCCTGAATATTGGCTGTGGCTTCCGCAGCCCTTGCAGAGCGGATATGCTCATCCTGGGAGCGCGTGGTGTCATGATCCTCATCTGAAACCGATATCCAGATGACCTGGGCCAGCTTTTCACCTTCATCGCGCTTGTCAGCGTAAAGCTTCCAGGCCTGGGCCTCGGCAAGGGTGTGCAGGCTGGCCTTTCCGGGAAAAGCCCGCACAAATGCCTGGGTGACGACAGAGTTGGGGTCCAGGACGATTTTCTGGGAATCATCAAGCCCCCGCGGATAGGGAGAATGCTCCATTATGATATCGCGCACCTGGCCGGGGCTTTGCAGATTGCCTTCATCTGCCCTCACTGCCAATGCCGAGTCATAGGCCGCCAGAATAAGCCTGTCTCCGGCCTGCCAGTAGGGTGGCGGAAACTGGCTGGCAGTGCTCATGTAAGGCTTTACAAAGAGGCCTTTACGCATCTGCATATAGCGGTCCTGCAAAAGGGGGTCGCCGTTTGTAAGCAGATCCGCCACCATTGCCGCAAGGGCCTTGAACTCCCCCACGGAAAGAAAGGCCTCGGCCCTGCGATCGGGCTTTTCCAGCGTGTTTGTGGTGAACATACTAACAGAGATGTCATAGGTTATCAGCACGGTTTTCTGTGCCCAGGCAGGCGCGGCAAAAAGCAATGCAGCCATAAGTATCCCCGCCAGAATGCCTGCTTTTTTCATGGTTCACCCCCTGTTAAAGGTAAGCAAAATCAAGGTATCCAATTCAGGTTTATGGGCCGGAAATATCATTGTGCCGGAAAAAAGTTCAGGTTTTGGGCCTGCTGCTTCAAGGCAGATGCTCGAACACAACCCTGCCGGGAAAAACAAGGGCCATAAGGTTTCCATAAACAATGGGCCGGGCCAGAAGCCTTGTGTGGTCGTGGGTTATGCTGCCGCCCTGAATGGCCTTGGTAAAAACCTCGCTTTGATCGGCAAGTCGCCGGCCCATAAAAAGCTCCGGGCCTGCCAGCACCATGCAGCCCCCCCAAAGAACGGCGTTGGTGTTGTTCATTGCAATCAAGGCCTCTGGCGCATTTTCCCTGCGGTTCCAGTGTGCAAGGGTCTGGCTTGCAGGCTGATAGTAAAGAACCGTTTTTTTTTCGTCTCCGCAGAAATAGCAGGAAACAGCGTCCGTAAGCCCAGGCAGATGGGCGCGGTCAAAAAAATCATCACGCTTTTCAGGGCGCTGGCCTGCCCCTGAAAGGGGAATCGGCCCGTGCAGCCCGAAAAACCGGCTGTCCAGGCTGGCAATGCCCCTCAAATGAACATCCGCATCAGGGCGGAGCTGCTCCTTTTTCAATGTCTCAAAAACAAGATAATCGCCCGCAACTGCGGGGGCCGCGCAATAGTGGCCGGGCAATATGGTAACAGGCGAAAGTTGTTGGTCATCAGCAGGCAGGCCTTCCAGGCCGTCAGCCAGGTTGAACACAAAAAACTTTCCCTGCCTGGAAAGGCCAAAAACCCTTGTGCCGCAAGCCACCCCGGAGTGCATTTCATCATCGCCGCCATCCAGTTGCCAGCGCAAAAAACGAAGATTGAAGGAATCCTTGCGGCTGACATCCGCAACAAGAAAATGGGTTTTAAGGCAGGCCACCAGATACCGCCGGGGCTTTGAGGGATCAGGCCTCACAAGAAGGGGTGCAGCCCTGCACAGATCAAAAAGGATATTATCCTGAAAAACATTTTCCGGCTGGCTGCCTGCTGCCTGCCCCTCCCGGTCCGGCGTTACCCTTATGCGCCAAAGGCTGCCTTCAAAAACAAACCACACAAATATGCCGTCAAAAACCAGGCTGTTGCCATAATGCAGGTCATCAGGGGCAGAATTGGCCCCGGCAACCGGAAAGGAAAAGTTGGGAAAGTCCGGGTAATTGCTCTGAAGCGTCTCAAGCCTTATTCCGCAAATCTTTTTTGCAAAAACATCCCAGAACCAGAAGCTGCCGTGGGCCATCACAGGCTGGGGAAGATTAAGCCCTGTTGCCCGGCCAATGTTCATGGTTCTTACAAAACCCATGTCGAAAAAACCCTGCCCGGAAGATGCCTGGCAACTGGAGCGCGCCTCATCGCACCCGGCCATGGCCCAGGCCCGCGGACCATTGAGCAGGTTTTTGCAACTGGCGCAAAACTGCGCAAAAATCGGGTTTTCGGCCTTGCAGCTTTTGCATTCCAGCATGACTGTCTCCGCCCCTAAAATGCTGGTGTTGTTTTTTTGGAGATTTAGTGTGACCTCATTGGTGTACAGCAGGCCACTTTAGAAAGGCCGGGTTTTTGTGTCAAGTTAAAAGGTTGCAGACCGCTGCATAAGACGCAGCAAATCCTTGGGCGAACCTTGCCTTTAAAGCAAGAACCAACCAAGCTGCCCACCAGCGTACAGGGCGGCCCAAGGGAAACGAGGGCAAGGCGTTGGTTGTTTTTCTTTTCAAC
>JAGVAW010000142.1 GCA_020060085.1 Desulfobacterales bacterium | reverse complement strand
CATGGAGCGGGACAGCCACGGCAACTTTCCATTTTCCCTTGTGGAGACAGACAAGGTCATCATGGGCCTTGTGAGGGATTACCTTGGCTTCCTTCAGGAGCAGGGCGAGTACAAAATCGGCATAAAAAGGCAGTATTTTGAAAAGACGCTCAACAGGGATGGGCTTGACCCGCAGCTTTACGGCCCAGTCCTTTTTGAAAACTGGCCGAATGGGGAGTATCTTCTCACCCATCGCCACATAATAAGCTATAAAACCTGCCGTCAGGCCCTTGAAAAGGAGGGTCTTGCACAAAACGGCAAGCTCCCCCCGGCAGTGACAAATATCTACAAAAAGACCGTGCCGGACCTTAAAACCCAGACCCACTTCTATGGCTATGACGGCAGGGGCGCAGACCCCACATTCTTTGACGCCACCTACACATACAACCTGGGCTGCACGGTTTTTGCGCTTCTGGCAAACGGAGCAACCGGCCAGATGGCGGCCATAAAAAACCTTGAGCACGGCGTTGAAAAATGGGAGCCTTTGGGAATACCCATAGCCCAGCTCATGCACCTTGAGGAGCGCCAGGGCAAACTTGCCCTTGTGATTGAAAAAAGCGTGGTGGATTGTTCTGCCCCAGCCTTCCAGGTGGTTAAGGAATGTCGGGAGAACTGGCTTGCAGCCCACCCTGGGGAGGACGCCTTTCGTATTCCAGGCCCCATAGGCTTTACCCGCGAGGCATCTGAAGACCTGCCCATAACCCTTGCCTTGAATGGCCTGGCAAATTCGGATGATTGAAAGACAGGGCAGGCGGTTTGCGACCAAAAAAGGGAAGGGCCGCCCCCTTTTAATTTAAGGAATGGGTAAAGCTCACCGCAGCTTGCCTTGCAGTTTTAAAAAAAGAAAAACAAAGGGGGCGGCCCCGTAAAAAGGGCCGCCCCCGTTTTTTTTGCAGTCAGATTTTTCTGTAAAAAAGACTATTTTTTCTTTTCCTTCTTCTCTACCGGTGCGCTCAAGGATGCCAGCTTCATGAGTGTGCGGAAGTTGGAAAGGGAGTATAGGTGTGCGTAAATCCAGGCAAGGTAGCCCGTGCGCACCAGGTTGACGATCTTGTCGTCATCCAGGTTGAATATGCCCATCTCATCCACCATCATCAGGCGGCCAAAGCCAATTTTCTCGCCCTGGGCAAGGGTGATGTTGGCGGAGACATCCTTGAAGAGCTTGTATTCGGTCAGGAGCTTGACCATTTCGCGGGTGCTCTGGTGCTGGGCCTGGTATTGACGCAGAAACTCCACCACCTGCTTGAATTCCTTGGTCTGCTCGCCCTTGTCATCAAACAGGGACATTCCGTCAGCCTTGCCAAAGCCTTCATAGGCGGAATCCACGCATACTGCAAAAGATCCGTCCTGACCCACATTGCTTGCCAATATAAAGGGATAACGGCGGAAGAAGGCGGGAATGTATGTATCTTCCTTCCATTTGCCGTCCTTGTCCACAAACAGGTTCTGCTCATTGCGCAGACCCATGATGGCCACGGGGATTATTTCCTCGTCCTTGGCCTTGACAAAGACCACCGGGAAAAACTTGGCCGCTTCCAGGAACTCCTGGCCAACAACCACAATGGAGTTGAGCTTGGAAGCAAAGCCAAAACTTGTAACCGGCGCGATTTTTACGGACTTGTGGGTAACGGAATTTAAGAAAATGGGGTTCTTGTAAATTCCTTGCTCTGCCATGGGGTTTTTTCTCCTTGAAAAAGGTGTGGGATGAAAGGATTTGCTCCCGTTTTTTCGCAGGCATTGGCGCAGATTTTAAAGGCCCATGCTGCTGTCAAATGAATAATTGGCGATACATAGCACAGACCTTTGCTTTGGTCAACCAACAAAAAACAATTTTTTTTCTTTCATACCTTATACATAGCAGATATGGGCCTTATTTGGTGGTTGCATGGCAAAGGCCAATGGTCTAAAAGATAATTGCTAGGCTGCATAAACACGGCCTTGCAAAAGCGCAGGGGTTTTTTGTAGAGAAGCAGGCCCCTGCAAAGGCGGCAAACCTATAAGCAGCTAATTTTTGGGAGGCTTTTTTCCATGCGGTCTTCATGTTCTTCTTTTGCGCCATTTTCCGGCCATTTTCATAAGACGGCCAGATTCTTTGCTTTGCCTTTTCTGGCCCTTGCAGCCCTGCTGCTGGCCTTTTCTTCGTCTGTCCTTGCCAACCCGCCCACAGTTGGTTTTGTGCTTATTCCAGCCGGGACATTTTTGATGGGCACTCAAGGCCAGGTTAAAGATGCCGCCCCTTCTGTGGATGAAACTCTCCAGCACACGGTTACAATAACAAAGGCATTTTATCTGAAGGAAACCGAGGTGACGCGGGGTGAATGGTTTGCTGTTATGGGTACCCGCCCCTGGCTTGAAGCAAACGGCGACCCCAAACCCAATGTTCATGGCGTTGGCTCTCTGGAGGATGACAACTACCCTGTCACCCATATCTCCCACACCCAGGCTGTTGCCTATTGTGCCATCCTGAACGCCCGCTTTGGCGGCCCCTGGTTCCGCCTGCCCACAGAGGCGGAATGGGAATACGCCTGCCGCGAGGGGGAGCGTGGGAATAACCTTCTCTTTGCACCTGGGGTTACAGAGGAAAACCTTGACGATTACGCCTGGTACACGGAGAACTCGCAGCATATTACGCCCCCTCTTGAAAAATCGCCCCATCCTGTGGGGGACAAGCTTGCCACCAGCTTCGGCCTTTTTGATATGCACGGCAATGTGGGGGAATGGGTGAGCGACTGGTATCATCCGGAATATTACGATGATTCCCCCCAAAATGACCCTCAAGGCCCTGTTACCTCTGATTTCAATATGCGGGTTGTGAGGGGCGGCAATTTCAACAGCGCAAGCGCTCTTCCCGCGGGGGCAGATGACTGCCGCTGCGCCAACCGGGCGTTCATGGCCCCGGCCACAGAAACAAGTCCTTCAACAGGCTTTAGGGTTGTAAGGGCGGTCAGCGTACCAGGCTCCGGAGGCCGCTTTGTTCCGGCAACTGGCGGGGGAGACAGCGGCGGCGGCGGATGTTATATAATGAATGTCCTAAACCGCTGAATTGCAGTAATTGGAGCTGTTTGCAACGCCTTGTTTTACAGTTGGCTTATTATATGAATTAAATCGAAAAAAGCGGGGAAAGCCCTAAAAGGTCTTTCCCCGCTTTTTTGTGAAGGCACCGATTTTTAGTTCAGGAAGCCATTTTCCCGCTGGCAGCCTGCTCCGCGCCCATAAGGGCTGCACCGAATGCCCCGTTTATCTGCGGATCAATGGAAAGGGCAAAAAGCTCCAGGCCCAAAGATTCGGCAAGGGCTGCGGCAACGCCCTTGTTCTTGGCCACCCCGCCGGTGAAGACCACTTCCGGGCATACTCCTATGCTTCTGGCAAGGGCTGCCACCCGGCCTGACATTGCCTGATGAATGCCCTTTATGATTGCGCCCGGCTCCTGGTTCGCATTGATGAGGCTTATCACCTCTGTCTCTGCAAAAACAACGCACTGGTTGGAGATGCGCACCGTGTTTTTGGCGGCAAGGGCCAATTCTCCCATGTCATCAAGCTTCACGCCCATGACCTCGGCCATGATTTCCAGAAAGCGGCCTGTTCCTGAAGCGCACTTGTCGTTGTACTGGTAGCGAAGGACCTGGCCGTTTTCATCGAAAATGGCAGCCTTTGCATCCTGGCCGCCTATGTCGATTATGGAGCGGGCTGTTGGCCTGTCTGCAAGAGCGCCTTTGGCGTGGCAGGCAATTTCCGAAAAAATTGCGTCAGCAGAGCGGATCTTCTTTCTGCCGTAGCCAGTGCCTGCCCTAAAGGCAATGTCCGCCTCCTTGAGCTTGCCCTGCTCAAGGGCTGCTGCAAGGGCCAGGCGGGCGGATTCATCGGGTCTGGGCGTGGCGCGGATAACAGCGCTTGCCTTTATTTTTCCGTTTTCCAAAATAACCGCCTTGGCGGTTAAGGAGCCAACATCTATTCCGGCAACCAGCATAATGCCTCCATTTTAAGCCCGGGTAGTCCGGTCAAAAAAGAGTTCCAAAGCAAAACAATCTCTTCCCGGTCAGTTCATTTCCCTGGCAAGCAGGGCCGCGCCTATTGCCCCTGCAAGCTGGGGGTCGGCTTTTCTGGGAATCACAATTCTCTGGCCGATGAGCTTTTCTAATGCGCGGATCACGCCAATGTTCTTGGCCACGCCGCCGGTCATGCAAACATCGCGCTCAACCTTCACGGCATTGGCAAGGCTTGCCACGCGGCCAGCCATTGCGTTGTTTATGCCTCCGCCAATGTCCTCTATGCTTGTTTCGGCATTTAAATATTCAATTACATCAGCCTGTGCCCAAACCGTGCAGGTGGAGGCCAGCACAACCGGGGCCTTGGCCCGCGCCGAGAGCTTGCCAAGCTCCTCGATTGGAACATGGAGAACATTGGCCATGACTTCAAGAAAGCGGCCCGTGCCAGCCGCGCATTTGTCGTTGGTTACAAAGCGGCCCACAGAGCCGTCTTCATCAAGGCGCATGGCCTTGCAGTCCTGGCCGCCTATGTCGATTACCGTTTTTGCTGTGGGCACAAGCCATTTTGCGCCCTTGGCGTGGCAGGCAATTTCCGAGCGGGTATCATTTACAAAGTCAATGCGCTCCCGTCCGTAGCCCGTGCCAACGCATTTGGAAATGTCCTTCCGGGTAAGCCCGGCCTGCTTCAGGGCCTCATCCAGCACCTGGCTGGCAGCTTCTTCGGGCTTTGTGCGCGAGCGGATGATGGCAGAACCCAAAATGCGGTCGCCACGCATCACAACAGCCTTGCTGGTAAGGGAGCCCACATCGCATCCTGCTGTTATCATGGTTTACAATCCTCCGGTTATCGGGCAGGCTTTTTTGCCTGCGGGCAGTTTAGTTAAAACCCCTCAAGTCCAAAAATTCCTGAAGCCTGTGGGCTGTTGCCTCCCACGACTCCACCCGGTCATCAAAGGCATCGGAATTGATTATGTGGGTGGGGTAGCCTGTTTTTTCCAGGTCATTGACCAGAAGCTTAACCATACCCCAGGTGTTGCGGCAGCCTGGGGTGCCTGAATATATGGTCATGTCCGGGTTCAACATTTCCGCAAGCCGCTTTATTTCCTCAAGCCACATTTCAGGAGAGTCGTATGGGCCGCGAATCTGCTTGACCATGGGCAGATGGGCGTTCTGGCGGGCCAGCGAATCAATCATGGCATCCAGGGTTTGGGTCTCTGTCTTGTATGAGGTTGAGCCCTTGTAGAATGCGTCCTCCTGGTAGTAGCGGTCCAGTATGCCACCAAGATGGCTTATGTTGTGCTGATCCAAAAAGTTGAAAAGGGGCAGGTTTGCCGCATAGTGGTCAATGTAAACAAAAAGCGCCCGTTTTTCTTCTTTGCCGCTGGTGGTGCCGGCCCTGTTGGCCTTTGCGTTTTCCTTGGCCTTTTTGAGCATCACATCAATCATCCTTGTGCAGGCGGGCAGGCCTGCCAATGTAAAGCGGATGGCGTAGATGAAAAGGTTGTAAATGCCAGGAACAGGATTGGGGATGAGCCTTTGGAGATCCTGCAACTCACAGACCATCTCGTCCTGGCGCTGCATTTCCAGCATCAATTCCCGCAGGCGCTCCACATTAAGCTTCTTGCCTGTCTGCTCCTCCAGAAAGGAGATCATGTGCTTGAAGTCCTTGCGGTGGTACTCTATTGCCCGATCATCATCAATGGTGGGCGGATAGTTCAACTGGTAGAAGGGGATGTCGAAATGCGCTGCTGCAAAGGCAAAGGAGTTGGCATTGGTGTCGCATATTCCCGGCGTGTCGATGAGCACGAAGTCGGGCTTTTCTGCCAGCCCGGCAAGATATGCACCCATGGACCCGCGCTGGGATGAGCAGCTAGTTTCTGTGAAGCCGGCCTCCAGGCAGTAGTCCATGAACTCGCCGATGGCGCTTTTTCTTATGAGGGTTCCTGCAACTGTGAGCACCTCCAGCACCAGGGGCACAACGCCCATTGCATGAAGGATGACCGGCGACTGGCAGAAGGTGGTGAAGCAGGTCTTCTTGCCCTGGGCCTTTGCATTTAAAATCATGTCCGTGTACTCGGCAAAGCTCTCCAGAAAGACAATGCCCGGCTCGCCCAGGCCCACCATGGAGTCGATTAGATCTGCAAAGTGGGGTATGCGCTTTAAAAGAGCCTGGTATTCCTTGGGGGTTCCCTTGGCTGTTTTGGCTGCCGTGGAAAGCAGGTTGTTAACAGACCAGATGAAATCGTATTCCGTAAGCTCCTGTCTCATGGGCGGATATCCTTTCAGGCGGCGCTTTTGCCGCGTCCTAAAGTTTCCAGAAAAGCGCCAATGCGCATACGCACCCGGCCTTCATCTGCAAGCTCGCCGTATTCGCGTTCGATGCGGGTGTTGGGAATGCCTGCCTTGTCAAGGCGCTTGTTGAAAAGGCCGTTTTCCGAGCCATGCAGGTCGCAGAAGCGGATGTTCTGAAAAACAATTCCGTCCGCCTTGGAGTCTTTGAATTTTTGCAGAATAAGCTCGTAGCGCTCATTGGAATAGCCAAACATTCTGGGGCAGAACTGCTCGTTGAGATAGCGCCTGGCAAGGGTTTGCCACCTTGAATCCCCCTTTTCCACATGGCCGGAATAGGCCCGCGCGCCAAAACACACGGTATCTGCCACCACCACCGCGCCTTCTGCCTCAATGGCGTCAATGAGGGTCAGATCATCCACCACCGAGCCTGCCAGCAAAATGCGGGGCTTGCCTGCGTGTGTTTTTGCCCGCTGCTTTTTCAAATCCTCTATGGTTGCTTCAAGCAGCTTGTTGTAGTCGCTTTTGGGCATGGCTGTTCCTGCCAGCACTATTGCCATGGTCTCGCTGCCTGTAAGGGGCGGGCTGTCCCGGTGGCGCAGGGTTTCCAGTTGAACCAGCAGATCGCGGGTGGTGTTGTAAATCTCAATGGCTTCATCAAGCTTTTGCCCCGTTATGGAGACTTTAAAATGCTCCTCAATGGCTTTGGCAAGCTTTTCAATTTCTTCGGCAAAAAACTGCACGGAATAATCCGTAACCTTGTGAGGCACGGCAAAGTAATGGAAAAAATCCGGCAGGGACCCGGGAAAATCCGTTCCAGCCTTGCGCCAGCACTCGTCCAGACGGCGCATGGAGTCGCAGGCCTGAACCATGATTGCGCCGTCAAGAAAGGAGAAGCGGCCTTCGCCCGCGTTTTGCAGCAGGGCCTTGGGGCAACTGCACACAAAGGGGCCAAAGTAGGAGTCGCCTATGGCAGTGGATTTTATTTCAATGCCCCGCAAACGGAAGGGCAGCATATCTGCGGCTGCTATCACTTCTTCAGGAACATGGCTGCAAACATAGCCTATTACCCTGCCTCCTTTTTTCTTGTATTCAAGGAGGCTTGAGTTCTGGATTTTTATGGCTGCTTCATTAAAAATGGGGTCCATTTGCTATGCCTCCTTGCCATGGGTGAGTGCGGAAAGGGCGCTCAAGGCATCTGCCATTTCCTGGCCGTATTCATCGTCATTGGGTGCGGCTGCATTGGCCAGCCCCTTCATCAGGCCGGGAAGGACAGCCCGCAGCAGGGGCTTTAAGCCATCAGAAAGGTCTTCGCCCAGCCATCTGGCGGTTTCGTTGAATTCAAAGCTGTCTGCCGAGTTTGCAAACTGCACTGCCACATTGCGCACAAAGTCCGGCTTCTGGGTATGCACCCTGTTTAAAAGACGGCAAAAAAGGTTTGCAACTTCAGCAAGCATGTTGGCGTCAAAGGCTGCGGCACCCTCTGAAATGGCCTGGGAAAGCTCTGCGTCATCCAGATCATCCAAAAGCTCAAGGTTGCGCCTTTTTATGCGTATGCCGATGTTTTTGAGGGCAGGCTGCTCAATGAGCCGCTGGTGAAGCAGGGCCGGGTTTTGCCGCAGAAGCTCGCTTCTTGCAGAAAGCCTTGCCTCCTTTAGCTGGACAAAGGCCATGCGGGCCTTCCACAAAAGAACAGGGTCAATGGAAGCCCCAAGCTCTGCAAGCTTGCGGGTGAGGGCTGTTGTAAGCTCCGGCTTGCCCGGAGGCCCTAACAGAGCGCTGCCTGTGTGGATTTTTCTCACCAGCTCGAAAAACTGGTTGGCAAGCTGCCCGGCAGCCTTGCCGTCCATGTCGTCCAGCAGGCTTAAAAGCACCTCGGCCACAAGGTCGCCTGACATGGAATTGGCCTTTTCCAGCACCTGGAAAAGAACCGCACCGGCAAGGTTTGAAAGGCCCGGAAGCAGGCTTGCAAGACAGATGAGCTTGCTGGGGTACTCCATTATGGCGTTCAAGAAGGCTGCGGCCAGGGCATTGATGTCCTGGGTGGAGCCAAAGTAAAGCTCCTCAAGCTCGCCGAAATCAAGATGCGCCACAAGATT
>JAGVAW010000335.1 GCA_020060085.1 Desulfobacterales bacterium | reverse complement strand
AGCCTTTTCAAGCCTTGGGATGCCTCTATTTTACGGCTCGCATTAACTTGATTAAGCCAAAACAGCGGCACATTTCACTTGCCGATAAAAGCCGCCCCAAACAAAACTCCTGGTCTAAAATCATAAGGGGAAGTCCTGTTACTGCAAGCCAGGCTTCCCCGCTTTTTTGCATCTGCAAGCCCGGCTCGCTGTTTTGCAGCGCAAAAGCCCGGCAGAATCTTGTGCAAAAAAACCGCAGCGCCATAAGCCTGTTGAAAGGGGCCGCAAAAAATGTAAAGGTTTGGTTTTGGTATTTGGGGATGCCTTTTTTGCAAAAGTAACTGACAGCAAAAAACTCTGTTTAATTCCCGTTTGAAAAAATCCGGAGGCATTGATGAGCAATTCGCCAGATAACGGCGCTGTTAGCGTTTCCCGCAAGGGCCAGGTGGCACTTATCACCCTGGACCGGCCCAAAAGGAAAAACGCATTCGGAAAGGCCATGTGGGAGAGCATTGCCCTTGCAGCAGAGAATTTGACGGCGAATGTTCCCCGCGCCGTGGTGATAACAGGGGCAGGCGATTTTTTTTGCGCGGGCATGGATGTCAACCCGGATAACCCCCAGGTGGCAGCTCTCATGGATGCTTTGCAGACCAAAAATCCGGCCCCCATGAGGGAGTTGCTCAGGCAGATGCGTGATTCCATTGATCCTATTTTTGAGCTGCCTGTGCCAATAATTGCGGCGGTAAACGGCGGGGCCTACGGCGGAGGGGCCGAGCTTGCCTCGCGCTGCGATTTGAGGGTGATGGATGAAAATGCGGTTTTCTGTTTTTCGGAGGTATCTTTGGGGCTGATGCCCGACTGGGGCGGGGGTGTAGCCATTACAAGGCTGCTTGGCCCTTCACGGGCTGCGGATCTTGTTCTTACCGCCCGCAAGGTGGGGGCTGCCGAGGCCCTTGCTTTAGGCCTGGCAAACCGGGTTGTCCCGGCAGGCAAGGCCCTGGAAGTTGCCCTTGAGCTGGCTCAAGCAATAGCTGCCAACGGCCCGCTTTCGGTGCGGGCCGCCCTGGCAGTCATACGGGAAACACCGGCAAAAACACTTAAAAGCGCCTTGGCCTTGGAGCTTGAACTTGCAGCGCAACTCATTGCAGACGGGGAGTGCATACACGGGGTCGCGGCTTTTTTTGAAAAAAAGAAGCCTGTTTTCCCGGACCCGCAATAGGCGACAAAAGTTTCTGCCTTTGTACTGCCTATTGCCTCATGAGGTCCTTGCTTTCCAAGGCCTCGCGCACCTTTTCCGCCAGCGTCAGCCTGGAGAAAGGCTTTTCCAGAAAAATGAGGCCCTTGTCCAGCACGCCTTTGTGGCTGATTATCTCCGCAGAATAGCCGGACATGAACAGGCTTTTCATCTCCGGCCGCAGAGCCTGCAAGTGTTGCCACAGGGTCAGGCCGTTCATGTGGGGCATAACCACATCGGTTAGCAGAAGGTGAATGTCGCTCTTGTAGGTCTTGGCCAGATCAATGGCCTTCTGGGGGCTGTTGACCGCAAGAACCTTGTAGTCAAGTTGAGTAAGGACCTGCTTGGTCAGATCCAGCAGAGAATCTTCATCCTCCACAAGCAGAATTGTCTCCATGCCTTTGGGCGGCTCAAGGCTTTCCTTGTCCAGGCCTTTGGTCAGGCTTTGCCCGTCGTCATAACAGGGCAGGAAGATTTTAAAGGCGGAGCCCTGGCCCGGCTCGCTGTAAACCTTTATAAAGCCGTTGTTCTGGCGGACAATGCCATAAACCGTTGCCAGGCCCAGGCCTGTGCCCTTGCCCACCTCCTTTGTGGTGAAAAAAGGCTCAAAGATGTTTTCCTGGGTTTTTTTATCCATGCCCAAACCCGTATCGCTAACCGAAAGCATGACAAATTTTCCGGAGGCAACAGTATTTTCCGCCCCGAACTGGGGATACTCCTCAACCTTCACCACAGCGGTTTGAATGGTCACGCTGCCAACATCGCTTATGGCATCCCGCGCATTCACCACAAGGTTTGTGATTATCTGGTCTATCTGTGACGGGTCCATGTAAACAGGGCAAATGCCTGCATCAGGCTTCCAAAATAGCTGGATGTTCTCGCCTATGAGCCTGCCAAGCATCTTGAACATGCCGGAAATGGTACTGTTCAAATCCAGCACGGATGGGGTTATGGTCTGCTTGCGGGCAAAGGCCAGAAGTCTGTCAACAAGCTGGGCGCTTCTCTTGCCCGCACCCTTTATCTCGGTCACATACCTGTGGAGCGTGCTTGACTCATCCAGGCCCATAAGGGCAAGCTCCGAATAGCCTATGACAACGCCAAGCATATTGTTGAAATCGTGGGCGATTCCTCCGGCAAGCTGGCCCACGGCCTCCATCTTCTGTGCCTGACGAAGCTGGGCTTCGAGCTTTTTATGGTCCTCTTCAGCTTTTTTGCGGGCTGAAATATCCCGTGTTGTGCCCTGTATCCAGAGAGGATCGCCCTTTTCATCGCGCAGCAGCTTGCCGTGTATCTCAACGGGAATGGGTGTGCCGTCCCTGTGGAGAAGCTCTGTTTCAAACATCACGCTTTGAGCATTATCCTCAATGGCTTTGGCGACCGCCTGGGCCATAAACTCCATGTTTTCGGGAGTGCAATGCTCGTGCAGATAAGTTCCTGTCCATTCATCAGGAGAATAGCCGTATCTGGCGCTTGCCTGGTTCACATAGGTGAACTTTAAATCCGTGTCCATCTGCCAGATTGCATCCAGTGTGTTTTCCGCAAGCAGACGGTGCTTGTGCTCGCTTTCCTGCAGGGCTTTTTGGGCTGCCTTGCGGTCTGTTGTTTCCCTGCTCACCGAAAGAATGCCCGTGAACTCGCCCCTGGAATTGCGGATGTAGGAGAAAACCGCCTCAACCCAGATGGTGGAGCCGTCCTTTTTGTATTCCTCAAGCTCAAGGGTGCGTGTGCGGGTTGGATCTGCATGGCCCTGCGCCTCAAGGGCCGTCTCCTCCTCAAAGACCTGCATGGCGTATTCCAGGGAGGTTGGAGTCATTACCTGGTCAAGGGTCTGTCTATAGCACTCCTCCGCAGTGTATCCGCGAATCCTCTCCACCGAAGGGCTTACATAGGTGAAGTTCAGTTCCTTGTCCTGAATTGAGATGATATCTGCGGAGTTGTCTGCGATAAGACGGTATTGCGCCTCGCTTTTCTTTAGCTGTTCCTGGGCTCTTTTGCGGTCCGTGATGTCCATTATGGCGCCCACAAGGCTGGTAGCGCGGCCATCGGCATCGGCTATGGCAGCCTTGTGGAATACCACATCGCGCATCTGCCCGGAGGCGTTGCTGACCCTGGATTCATAAATCTGGATTCCGGCGGATTCAAAAAGCTCTTCATCCTTTTGCTGGTAGGTTGTGGCAAGGTCTTTGGGGGCAATGTCAAAGGCAGTTTTGCCCTTCAACTGCTCCCTTGTCTGGCCGAAGAAATCCTCAAAAGCTTTGTTCATGCCCAGGTAGCGGCCGTCCCTGTCCTTGTAGAAAACCGGCAAGGGCATGGCCTCCAGCAGGGCATCCAAAAAGGCTTTGTTTGTCTCCAGCTTGCCAAACAGCCCGTCCCGCTCGGTGAGGGTTCTGGCAAGGGCCAAATTGCTGTAGGCAAGCCTGGAAATCATCTCTGCAAAGCGGGCGTAAAAGCCCATGAGCGCGTCCACAGATTTGCGGGGCCAGCGGGGAACGCTATCCAGCGCATCCAGATATTTCTCCTCGTCAAACCCGAACTTTTTTGCCTGCTGCCGGAAAAAATCCCTGTCCACCTCATCATCATCAAAAAAGAACTGGCCAAAAAAAATGTTGCCCAACTTCCTGTTGCCAACAAAAATGGGCGTGGACAGCTCCCAAAGGTTGTTCTTGCACTTGTAGAGCTTGTATTGGCCTTTCTCGACCCCCTGGGAAAGCTCGCAGTCGCTCTCAATGCAGGCTTTGTTTGTCTGGGGATTAACCCTGTGGAACTTTGTGCAGATGTCCTGCCAGCCCGCAGCCACAAGTAGCTTGCCATTTAAGTCTATTATGGCCACTCCCATGTTGGTGAGAGCGTAAAAATTATCCATAACGGACTGGATTTCCCCGGCGTCAAGAATGTCGCCAAGCTCAAGGCTTTCCAGGCTGCTGTCCGGCTCAAGAATGGCATTTAGCTTGGCGCGGACCCTTGCCTCGCTTTCCTCGATGGCTTTTATGGCCTTGCGCTCCTGGGTCTGATCCCTGAAAACCAGCACCACGCCCTCAATTTTGTCCCCCTCAATGCGGATGGGCGCTCCGCTGTCAGTAATGGGGATTTCGCGGCCATCTTTGGCAATCAGCATTGTATGGTTGGCAAGGCCCACCACCTGGCCTTCGCGCAGAACCCTGGCAACCGGGTTTTCAACCTGGTCCCGGCTGTGCTCGCTTATAATTACAAAAATCTCATCAACAGGGCGGCCAAAAGCCTCTTCCTGCGACCAGCCGGTAAGCCGTTCCGCCACGGGGTTCATCCGCTTTACCAGGCCCTTTTCATCAGTTGCAAGAACAGCATCGCCAATGCTGTAAAGGGTGGCCTCCAACTGCTCCTGAACCCGGCGTTTTTCCCTTTCCGCAAGATAAAGATCTTTAAGGTTCTGCACCTGGCGCTGACGGAAAAGGTATTCAGCCCCAAGGGCCGCCAGAAGCACGCCAAAAAACATGAAAACGCCGAAAGCCCAGGCAAGATAACGAATGGGGGCGAGAATCTCTTTTGAATCAACCTTTGTAACCAGAAACCAGTTTGACCCTTCAACAGGCCGCAGGTCTGAAAGCACTTCCACGCCCCGGTAGTCCCTGCCCTGGAAAATTCCGGTCTTGCCCATAACAGCATGAACTGCCGGAAGATCCGCCTGCTCTATGGGAATGCGAAGCACAAGGGCTGCTTCAGGCCAATGGCGCAGGGGGTTGAGAAACAGAACGCTGTCATTTTCCCGGCGCACCAGAAGCGTCTCTGCGCTTTGGCTTGAAGTGGGCCAGGAGCGAAGCAGGGGATAAAGGAAGCTTTCTGCATCAAAGCGAAGAATCTGCGCAAGGGGCAGTGGGTTGCCGGCACTGTCCTTGGGCAAGATGACCGTATCAATGTGTGCAATGCCGTTGGAGCACAGGTAGATCTCGGATATGACCGGGTTGTTTTCCGCCAGGGCCTTTTCAAGGGCAACAAGGACTTCCCGATGAAGCGGATGGGGGTTCTCGCTGGCAGAAAGAAGAATGTTTCCCGACAGATCCACAAGCAAGGAATCCGAATAACCATAGGATTCCATATCCAGAACAAGGCTGCTATGCCACTGCCGGGTCAGTTCGGGATTTTGCGGGTCTTTAAGCCAATCTTTCAGCGCCCTTTCAAAAAAAGGGCTGCCTACCGCTCGTTTGGCATCAGCAAGGCGCTCTTTGCGCCATTGCACAAGCTGCTGGGCCTTGAGCGCGCCGATGGCGCTTAAATCCTGGTGCTTTTCCTGACGGATGCGGGCAGTTTCCTGGTTTAAAAAAACAAGGCCCACAGCCACAAAGGCGATGATAAACAGCGCAAAGAAGACGACCCATATGCGCCAATCCGGTTTTTTGATTGGCAGGGACGGGTTTTCCATATGTCAATCTCCGAATCCTGAAACTTTGGATGAAAGAACACCTGCAACAGTCAAAAATAGGGCTTGCAATGCCCAATACGCACACAACGCCGGGGGAAATAATACCTGTGCCCAAGGGAGAGGCGGAATGGAGTGCAGGCCCGGATAATACGCTCCAAGCCGCTGCTCAAGGGGGAAGCAAAACAAAGCTGCTCGCCTGCCAGTTAATGCCGGAATGTATGTGTGCCCCGCGTGAACCACCTTCGTGAACAGGCATTTTCTCATCCCTGCATTGCCTTACAGTTTACACCCTTATCTACGCCAAAGCAAGTATTTGTATTGGTTTGAATTGCTTGAAATAAACTTGGATGGCCCAATGAGAAAACGAAAGGAGTATTACGATAATGCAGTAAAAGTTCAGATGGTGCTTGTTGCATGGCTGGCTTTTTTCGAAAAATAGACCCCTTCCCAAGCCTTGCAGGGCAACAAATTTTTTATCGCAGGGCTTTTTTTAGTCGGCAGCCATGCCCCAAAAAAAACAGGGGCTACGGAATTAACCGTAACCCCTGTTTTTATATTGGTGCCGAAGGGGAGACTCGAACTCCCACCCGCGTACACGGACTAGACCCTGAACCTAGCGCGTCTACCAGTTCCGCCACTTCGGCAAAAACGGTTGCAATTGCCAAACGGATGCTCTAATTAAAGCTTTTTATGCCCTGTGTCAAGGCTTATTGTGGGCAGCGCTTAAAAAGTACGGATATTGGAAAAATGCGGCCCGGCTGCTTCTTAAAGGCTTTTGAAAAAGCCCTTGCAGCAGCAAATAAGGCCTGGTTTTAAAAGCGGAAAAGTGTTTTTGGCGCTGCCGTAAATTTTGTTCAAACCCAAATTCAATGCGGGCGTGGCGGCCATATTCAGGCCTGCCAAAAGCGGTTTCATGCTACTTATTGAAGATCTGTCACAAATTAAAAAGCCCTTTGCCGATGCAGTTATCACCATCGGCAATTTTGACGGCGTGCATATCGGCCACCAGGCTCTTTTCAATACAGTTATCGAGAGAGCCAAATCCCGTGCCGGCACAGCCATTGCCATGACCTTCGAGCCTCATCCCCTGCGCGTTGTAAAGAAGAACAATCCACCGCCTCTTATCACCCCCTATGAGCAGAAGGTGGAGCTTATAAGCAAAACCGGGCTGGATGTGCTCATAAGCGTGCCCTTTGACGAACAGTTTGCTTCCATTGGCCCGCGCGATTTTGTTACAGACATCCTCATAGGGAAAATAGGCACAAAAGTGCTTGTGGTTGGGCCGGACTACTCCTTTGGAAAGGCACGCTCCGGGGATGTGAACTTTCTTAAGAAAATGGCTGCCGAGCTTTCCTTTGAAGTATTTGTGCTGCCCTGGATAGCAGCAGTGGGGCCTGACGGCGAGCGCATTTCCAGCACCCGCATTCGGGAGCTTGTGCTTGCAGGCGCGCTTGGACCTGCAAAAACCCTTTTGGGCCGTGATTACCAAGTGCGCGGCACAGTGGTCAAGGGCCGCAACCGGGGCGGGGCAACGCTTGGCTTTCCAACAGCCAACCTCCTCTTAAAGGACGAGCTTTGCCCGGCCTCCGGCGTCTATGCCGTAACCGTAGAGCTTGACGGCCAGACACTTCCGGCTGTCGCCAATATAGGCTACAGCCCCACCTTTGGGGACAACCAGTTCACCGTTGAGGTTCATCTCCTTGATTTTTCCGGAAACCTCTACGGCCAGACCATCCGCGTCAACTTTATTGCCCGGCTGCGGGGGGAAATAAAGTTTGACGGCATTGAGGCGCTGAAGGCCCAGATTGGCAGAGATATAGAGCAGGCCCACCTTATATTAAAGTAGGGGCGTGCCCAGAGGCTCATGGGCTGCGTTACGCGGGGCATCGCCGGGTCTCGATGTACTATCAGTACACCTTCGCCCCGACTCGCCCCGCAAGCCTTGCCCATAAGCCTCTGGACGCGCCCTGTGCGTGGTTCAGGGGGGCGTGCCCAGGGAAACGATAGCTGCGTTGCGCTTCGCCGTGCAGGAACTCGATGTACAAAAAGTACACCTCGTCCCTGCCCGGCTCGCGCGCCTT
>JAGVAW010000334.1 GCA_020060085.1 Desulfobacterales bacterium | reverse complement strand
TCGCGGCAAGCCGCGGGGTATTTACCCTAAAAGAGAATAAATTTGAACAAATATTTACAAGATTGGACACGCAATTTAAAATAGCCAAAGGCATAAGTCAATACTGGACAGACCAGTAGGCAAAAAACCATAATGATTTGTTGTTTTTCAATAATTAATGTCAATTTTGATGTGTTTCAGGCTGCACTCAAAGGGCAGCCTTTTTGCAGGGCAGGTGAATTTTTGCTTTTGCCCCTTGGCCAGGCAGGCTGAAAGGGTTTGCATAACTTTATAAAGAAAAATCAGGAGGGGTTTGTGTTCACCATTGGCGATGTGATTGCAATTGCCGTGCGCATTGAGGAAAATGGAGAGCAGATATACCGGGACGCGGCCAGGGCCGTGAAAAAGCCGGATTTGGCTTCCCTGCTTTTCTGGCTTGCTGATGAGGAGGCCCAGCACGCAAAATGGTTTGAGGATTTTGGCAAAAAGCTCCCCAAAAAAGAGGCGGACCCGGCCCTTGCAGCCATGGCCCGCACCCTGCTGCACGATGCCCTGGGGCCCAGGGCCTTTTCCCTGGATGAGGCGGATCTGTCATCAATGGACTCAATAAAGCAACTTATAGGAGCTGCCGTGGAGATGGAAAATGACACGGTTCTTTTTTACGAGATGATAGCCGGTTTTGTTGAGGATAAAGAGGATTCCATCCGGCTTGGGGAGATCATCGCCCAGGAGGAGGAGCACTCGAAAAAACTCTCTGAATTGGTGTAGGGCGGCCCCAGGGAGCCGTGGGCTGTGTTGCACTGCGCATCGGAATTTCGGTCACATACACAACAGTATGCTCCCTCATTCCTCGCTTGTGCGCCTTGCCCACGGCTTCCTGGAACCGCCCTGTACTCTGGTGGTTGAAAAGAAAAACAAAACCCCTGGACCCGCCTTGTGCGTCGGTGGTTGAGGGGGGGAACCTTCGGTTTTCCTGCTGCCTCAGGTTTTTTTCGTGTGGTTCGTGTTTTTCGTGGTTAAAATTTGCTTTTTGCCCCCAGGCCGTCAGCAAGGTTGGGCTAGCGCAGCCGAAGGCAAGCCTATCCCAACAAAACGGCTCCCTCATTCCTCGCTTGTGCGCCTTGCCCACGGCTTCCTGGAACCGCCCTTCTATATAGCGCCAGCCACCATCTTGGTCGTAACCGAAATACACTGGGCCACATGCTCCACAATGCCCCTCACCATTGATGAGCAGTCTTCGTATTCGCGGGTGAGGCTTACAAGGTCAAGCTGCTGCACCTTGCAGTCCTCCGAGGCCCAGACAGCGGCGGAGCCTGTTTCATGCCCTATGTTGGCAAAGGGGAACTGACCGATGAAGTCTCCCCGGTTGAGGATGGCAAGGGGTACGGTGCTTTTGAGCGTGTTGCGAACAATAGAGGCGTGTCCCTCGGTAATGCGGTAGATGCCTTCTTCTTCTGTTCCCTGCTCAAACATTATTTTGCGGTTTTTGATAAAGGCCTGGGGGTCCATTTTGCCAAGGCGGTTTTCCATGACCCTGCTTGTGACCTCCCTCAACCTGTAATCCAGGCTCACTGCAAGCTGGCGCATATCAAAGGAAAGCACGGAAAACTCTCCGTGCAGGCGTTGGAGATCCAGCACACCAAGAACCGTGCCGCCAGCCGAGACAACCGTTGCGGTCCGCAGGCTGGACCTGCTCAAAAGCGATGAGATATTGCCCACCAGCGCGCCGGGGCCAAGGCGCACTATGCGCACCTGTTCGTTTCCCGCTTCGCGCAGGACATCGGCATAACCCTCCAGTATCACGCAGACCCAGGAGCCGTGCTTGCCTTCCTGAACAATGGTGTGGCCGTCTTCAATCTCATCTTCATCCACCACATAGCCGTAATTGGCCACAGGTCGCTTGATGATGGGAATTTCGCCGTACTCGCTTTCCACCTGTGCTTTTTGGCTTAAACCCGGAGCAGGGCCCAGCCTTGGGATTTCCTTGTCGTCAAGCATACGCAGGCCGTCAAGAACCAGCTCCATGACACCCTGGTTGATGACTTTTTTGGCTTGCGGCTCGTCTGCGGTGAAGCCAAACTCCCCTTCCATCCAGCCAAAAAGGCCATAAACAGCGTCAACGCCCTGTTGTTCAGCACAGATGGCATTGATGATGTTGCCCTTGGAAAAATACACCAGCCCTGCTTCCGGGGCATAGGGGCTGTTTAAGCGAAGTGTGCCCGAAGCGCCGCTGGAGTTTAGCAGTTGAAGTACCTCAGCCAAGGTGAGAAATTTCAAGTCTCCGTTGAGAACCTGGGTTCCTTCCATCTGCATTTGCTCCATATAACAATGTTAATGGGGTGATTTTTTGTTGCATGAGGGCTTTTTTTAGCAGAGAAGCAGTTTTTACGCAAGCATTTTGAGATTTTTGCCGGATTTGCCCGGCCCGGCAAGGGGCTGTTTCAATAGGGATGACAACCCGTTTTTATTCTGGTTCCCCGCTTTAGCGGGGATGACGGGTCTGGGGGGCGGTTGCCGTTGGGCTATTTAAATCCGGCCTGTGACATTTCCAAAAGGCCTTTGGCCCTGTTTAAGGATTTGCTATACAAACAAAAAGGCAGTTTTCCGATTGTTGCCGCCAGGGGTGGGGTTTTTGTAGTTTACCCGCGGCGATTTTACCGCCGGGGGCTTGGTTTTGTTGGGCCACGCAAACCCGGAAAAGGGCCAAAGCCTTCCAGCATCATCCTGGGCCGGATTTGCTAGCCCAACCTGCGGCAAGCGCACAGGGCGGTTCCAGGGCACCAGAGCCGTCATTCCGACCCACAGGCGCGGTCGAAACACCTGCCGCTGTATCGCCGGAATCCATGCAGGGCGCAGTCGAAAACTTTGGCTTTATTTTAATAAGTATAATAGCTCGATTTAATTCTGGTTCCAAAGCTTTCGCGGGGATGACGGTTTTTTTGCCGTTTTCGCCTATTTTCGTGTGGTTCGTGTTTTTAGTGGTTAAGAATTGCCTTTTCCCTAATCCACAAACGCACAGGGCGGTTCCAGTGAGCCGTGGTTTTTTTTCAACCACAAACGCACAGGGCGGTTCCAGGGAAAGGATAGCAAGGCGTGCAAGCCGGACAAGGCCGAAGGTGTACTGTTGGTACATCGAGCGCCTTGTCCGGCGCAGCACAACGCAGCTATCGTTTTCCTGGAACCGCCCTTTTATCATAAGGTCGGTCGTGCATCTTGCTGGTAGCTTTATTTCTTCTTGCCGCCCTGTAAAACCAGATGCTGCCCATCCACAGATATATGGGCCAGGGGGCCAGGGGTTTTTCCATGAGCTGCTGTGCCCTGTTGGGGATGGACTGGCCCTTTGCAAGAAAAACTGCCGCAACTTCAAGGGCCTTTTTGATGCGGCGCACGCCGGGCTGGGCCTGGGAAAGGGGGCGCCCCCCGATTATTTCGCCCGAAGCCAAAGAAAGGCCGCCAGCCCACACAAGGCCTGAATGGCGGGCAAAGATGCGGCAGATGTTAAGGGCACAAGTGTTCTGGCGGGAATCTGGCAGGCCGCAGTTGATTATTGCCGCAAAGAGCTTGGGGGATGAGGCCTCCTTCCCCCTTCGGTTTTCTGCAACAATCTCTAAAAGCCTTGTTACAGGGGCAGGCAGGCTGTCCACATAAAGCGGGCTTATGAGAACCAAAAGATCGCTTGTGTCAATTTGGGCAAGAAGCTCTTTTGTATTTTGGGGAGAAGCAAAAACCTTGCGGGAATAAAGCCGCGCAACCTTAAGGCCCTGTTTTTCAAGGTGCTCTTCCAGAACTGCGGCAAGGCGGGCGGATGTGCTTTTTTTAAGCCTGGGGCTTCCTATAAGAATGAGGGCGTTTTTTGGGGCAGTCACAGCAGGGTCTCCGCAGGGCAGATGGAGAGCTTTTGCAGGGCATCATCCACAAGGCCTGCAATGGCTTTGCTGCTTGGCCTGCCCACAAGGGTTATGGCAGCTTCTTTTGGAGCGTGCAGGTTCTTGGCATTGGCTTCCACAAGGGCTGCAAAAAGGTTCTGGGCCTCTTTGTCGGGAGCATCGCAAAGGCCTATGCCCAAAAGCTTTGGATAGCACTCGTAGCGTTTCTGGTGGTGGATTTCGCCCCTTACCCTTGTAAAAAATGGGCTTACAACACATATTATGCGGTCAAGGGCCTTTTTGAGATGAAAATTGTAGCCACCAAAGGAAAGGGGGGTCAGAAACACGGCAAGCTGGCTGTTCACAAGGGCCTTTGCTGCCAAATCCCCCTGGTCGGGGATGATGCACCTGCCAGGGGTCTTTGTCCAGCAGGCGAAGCAGCCCGTGCATGGGGCAATCTCCATCTGCGTTAGATTGAGCACCTCCAGGGACCAGCCAAGGCCATCGAGCCTGCTTTTAAGCGCGCGGACGGCCCCGGCTGCGGAGGGATTCTTTTTATCTGCCCCGTTTAGTATCACTGCCTGCAAAACAGCGCCTCCTTTGCCCTGCTACTTTGCGTCCATCTGGTAGATGTGTACATCCCGCTGGGGAAAGGGTATGGAAATACCTTCCTCATCAAAGCGCTTCTTGAGGTTCTCGGTGGTGTCAAAGAAAACATCCCAGTAATCAGCACCCTTAACCCAGGGCCTCACAACAAAGTCCACGGAGCTGTTGGAAAGGGCAAGCACCCTCACCATTGGAGCAGGGTTCTTGAGCACGCGGGCATCATTTGCCAGGTAATCCTCAATCACGGATTTCACCTTGTCTATGTCATCGGAATAGCTCACGCCAAATACCATGTCCACCCGCAACTGCGGATTGGTCGTGAAATTTGTGATGTGCCCGTCCGTGATTTTGCTGTTGGGGATTATGATGACCTTGTTGTCAGGCGTTTTAAGCTGGGTGGTGAGAATGTCTATCTCATCCACAACGCCCACAACGCCTGCTGCCTCAATGCGGTCGCCCACCTTGAAGGGCCGGAAGATTATCATGAGAACCCCGGCTGCAAAGTTGGCCAGAGACCCCTGCAAGGCCAGGCCTACGGCAAGACCGGCGGCACCTAATACAGCCACAAGGCTTGCTGTCTGTATGCCCAGCCGCGAAAGGGCCGATATGGCCACAAAGGCAAGTACCAGGGCATAGATCATGTTGCTGATAAATGAAATAAGGGTCGGGTCCATCTTGCCCCGGCCAAGCACATTGCGAAGAACCTTTTTGATGACTTTCGCGCCCCAGTAGCCAAGGAGCAGTATGATAAGGGCCGCAAGAAGGTTGACCCCGAAATCCGTGGCCAGCATCTTGAGCCTCAACAAGGCGAACTCACCAAATTCCTGCATAGCCAAATCCTTTCAATGGAAAGATTGAATTGTTCTGATTAAAAAACCGGATCACGGCAGATAGTATCCTTTTTGCAGAGCCTTTTCTCCAGGCTTTTCTCCAGGCTTGTTGAAAAGCTTCTTATGGCTTATAAAAGACTGTTAAAGGCGAAAAAACACCGGGCGCAAAGGCCCAAAAAAGACAATATGTTTTTAGGATTGTTTATCAGGCTTTCAGGGTTCGGGCAACAGCAAATCAAAAGGGAAAAAGCATGGCGGAATTTGAACGCGTGAAACTGGGCAGGACAGGGCTTATGGCAGGGCCTTTGGGCCTGGGCGGGGCCTACGGCGCGCCTGCAAAGGCCTATGAAATGGCCTTTGAGCATGGCTGCAACTATTTTTACCACGGGGCCAGCCGCAGCAAAGGAATGGCCAAAGCTGTGAAAAACCTTGTGGCAAAAGGCAAAAGAGACGAGCTTATTGTTGTTGTTCAAAGCTTTTCCCGCATTGCCCCCATAATGGAAATCTCGGTCAACCGGGCCTTGAAATCTTTAGGCGTGGACCATGCCGACATTCTGCTGCTTGGCTGGCACAACAAGCGGCCCGGCAGGGGGATTTGGGAAAAGGCCCTTGAGTTGAAGCAGAAGGGCAGGGTGGCCCATCTTGGGCTTAGTGGCCACAACCGCAAGCTGTTTCCTGTTCTTGCAAAGGATGAGGGCTTTGACATCCTGCACTTTAGGTACAATGCAGCCCACCGGGGCGCGGAAAAGGACATCTTCCCTTACCTGGAAAAGGAAAACCGCCCGGCAATGGTTGCCTTTACCGCAACCTGCTGGGGCAGGCTGCTCAATCCCAAAAAAATGCCGCCCGGCCAAAAGCCCCTCACTTCCGCCCAGTGCTACCGCTTTGTGCTTTCAAACCCCTTTGTGGACCTTACCCTGTGCGGCCCCAAAAACATGGAGCAGATGCGCCAGGGCCTGGAAGCCCTGAATGCAGGCCCGCTTGAGGGGGAGGAAGAAGAGAGGATAAGGCAGATAGGCGATCATGTTAAAAGATAGGGCGGCCCCAGGAAGCTGTTGGCTGTGTTGCACTTCGCTCGCAATTTCGGTCATGTACCAACTGTACACTCCCTCATTGCTCGCTCGTGCGCCTTGCCCACAGCTCCCTGGAACCGCCCTGTGTGTTGGGAGGCGCTCCCAGGAAAACGATGGCTGCGTTGCGCTTCGCATACAGGGGCGCTCCCAGGAAAACGATAGCGGCGTTGCGCTTCGCCGTACAAGGAGCTCGATGTACTAACAGTACACCTAAAGTCCTTGTCCGGCTCGCGCGCCTTGCTCTCCTTTCCCTGGAACCGCCCTGTACGCTGGTGGTTGAAAAGAAAAACAGCTCTCTGGAACCGCCCTGTACGCTGGTGGTTGAAGGGGGAAAACGCAATTCACCCTGGAACCGCCCTTTGCGGATGTGGTTGAGCGGAAGGGCGTGGCCGGAAAGCAAAAAAATGCCGTCATTCCCGCATAAGCGGGAATCCAGAATAAGAACAAGTTGTTATCATTATTGCGACAGGCCCTGGCTTTGGCCTTAACAAAATCAGGAATTTGAGGGAAAATGCGCACACAAAACGGCTTTTACAAATTCGCCTGGGTTTTGCTTTTTGCCCTTGTTCTTGCAGGATGCAGGACTGGTGGGCCTGTGCTGCCATCCCTGACTGCTCCCTGGCCTGCGGCCTCGGAAATGTTTTTGAGGGATGGGGCCTGGCGCGGGGGGGATGGAGCCTCGTCTGTGGCCCTGCCTGATGGAAAGGTGATCTGGTTTTTCGGGGACAGCTTTGTGTGCCCGGATTCATCCTGCCTTCGGGCGGATTCCGTAATTGTGCGCAACAGCGTGGGCGTGCAGGCGGGCCGCTGGCCCGAAACCGCATCCATGAGTTTTTACTGGGGCGAGGATGACGGCAGCCCGGCAGCCTTTTTTTCAGATTCTTCGGGCAATGCCAAAGACTTCTGGCTGTGGCCGGGCGGCGCTGTTTTTCTGGATGGGCAGGTCCTATTGTTTCTCATGCGCATAAAAAGGGATGAAAACCCCCTTGGCTTTGCGGTTGACGGCTGGTCAGCCCTGCTTGTTCAAAATCCTTCCGACCCGCCCCCTAGCTGGCGCATCCGCCTTCTTGATGCCCCGCAAAACGACTTTGGCGTGCTTGTGGGCAGCGGCCCCGTGTTTAAGCGGGATAACTTTGTTTTTGCCTTTGGCATAAGCCAGGACGCCCAAAGGGCTGTGCATCTTGTCCGCTGGAAGGCATCGGATGCGGCTGCCGGAGATTTGTCGGCCCCCATGTGGAGGGATGATTTTTCATGGACAGCCCAGCAGGAACTCAAAAAGCTGCCCAACCCCCTGTTTGAAAAAGGCCAGAACGAGTTTGCCCTATTTTACGATGAATCCGCAGAGCAGTGGGTCATCCTTCAGACAATAGGCTTTGGCCGCTCCCCCATAGCTGCCCGCACGGCAAAAAGATTCACCGGCCCCTGGTCTGATCCCGTGCCCGTGTATGCACCGCCCCTGCCCGAAAGCAGCGGGCTGCTGGTTTACGGAGTCCGGGCGCACCCCCTGCTGGACGGCCCCTGCACAGCCATAACCTACTGCACCAACACAATGGATTTCCAGTCCCTTGTTACAAACGAAAACCTCTATTACCCGCGCTTTATGCGCCTGTGCTACCCGGAACCGAAACATTAGGATGGAATATAATTTATTATAATCAAAATGTTAGGCAAATATTGAGAGGCGATTATGTCCGATAAGCCTTATGTGAGTCGTGCTGTTTCCGAAATTGACGCCTTTTTTGATCTCTGGCGGAATAATCGAAAACTCGCGATAGCGATATTGATAATAGTAATAATTTCTCTTATAGGGTTTATAACCAATTATTTTTATAGTGCAAATAAAATTAATGATCTGAAAATAGAAAATCGAGAGCTTAAAAGAGATCTTCGTCAGGCTGAATTCGAAATTAAGAGTTTGCGCGATGTTGTAACCCCTCTAATTAACCAAGCCATCACGGAATTTCCTGGAGAGGAAATAAATGAAGCGCTCAAGAAAATTGTCATTAGGCTTGAAAGTGATGATCCATTTAAAAAACCAATTATTTCGGTCTCATCAACGGTTGAAATTGTAATTGCTTCCGAACAAAAAGTTAGCACCTATTTTATCGATAGAGGTGGGTATCTGGCTTTAGCTAGAGATGCTGAAAAAATCCTACTTACTTCAGCTAATAATTCTCATGCGCGACAAACTGGGGATGGGAGGGTAATATACAGCGGTGTTTTTAATATGCCAGCGACTGATTCATCTGTGGGAATGCCAATTAGCTCCATAAAATTGGCTGAATATATCCAGATATCTTTCAGCAAAATTCCGAGTGGGAGCTTTGTCATAGGCGGCAAAGCCATTATTATTTTAAATAGTTCTCATAGATTCGAGTTCGCAGTTCCCCCACAACTGATGCAGGGTGACAAAATATTCATTCGAGAGGTAAGCAAACCGATAATGGCTACTATTGTTGGGTACGAAAGGTAATTTAATAGGTGAACGCCCATAAAAAGTTCGAGCGGCATATTCAAAACCCACAACGCTTCATTGGGCGAATACACCAATGATCGAAAACCATAAATCGTAAAATTTTAAACCGCATTTTGCCCCCGGTAATATTGTTTTGCATCGAGCCTGTTAATTTTTTTTTGGTGCAGAGCCTTGTCAAAACAGGTAATAGGGTAAATAATAATAGGTTGAGGCAGAAAGCCGGTTTTTAAGCCGCAGCTGTGAAGGATTGAGCGGGATTGAGCGGGATT
>JAGVAW010000285.1 GCA_020060085.1 Desulfobacterales bacterium | reverse complement strand
TGCGGCGGCTTTTTGCAGCCTGGGAACAACAAATTTTTGTCTCGGAACAACGAACTATTGCATTAACCCGCTAAAAAACGGGTTTTTCAGGATCGACTAATTAAGGGAAGGCCATAAAGGGGCTTCATCCAGCCGCCTTTTTTTCGGCTGTTTTGTAGGTGAAGGCAAGCTCATCGTTTTTAAGCCCCACCTGCACGCTGCCTCCGCTGGCAAGCCTTCCGAACAGTATTTCATCAGCCAGGGCGTCTTTTATAAGGGTCTGCATTACCCTGGCAAGGGGCCTTGCCCCGAATTTGGGGTCATAGCCCTTGCGGGCAAGCCAGGTGCGGGCCTGGGAGGTAAGGGTAACGGTGACCTTGCGCTCTGCAAGCTGGGTGCAAAGCTCCACAAGGTTTTTGTCAACAATCTGCTCCATAATCTTTGGGGAAAGGTTGTTGAATGCGATTATGCTGTCAAGGCGGTTTCTGAACTCCGGGGAGAAGGTTTTTTCCACGGCCTTGAGGCCCTTGGACTGGGCATCGCTGCTGTCTGATGAAAAGCCGATGGCATTGACATCCATCTCTCTAGCCCCTGCATTGCTTGTCATTATGAGAATGACATTTCTAAAATCTGCCTTCTTGCCGTTGTGATCCGTAAGAGTGGCGTGATCCATGACCTGGAGAAGGATGTTAAAAACATCAGGATGGGCCTTTTCCATTTCATCGAGCAGAAGCACGCTGTGGGGGTTGCGGTTAACCTGCTCGGTGAGCATACCGGCCTGCTCAAAACCCACATAGCCGGGCGGCGCGCCGATGAGCCGGGCCACGGTGTGCTTTTCCATGTACTCGCTCATGTCAAAGCGCAGAAAGGCCACCCCCAGGGTTTTGGCAAGCTGGAGGGCCACCTCGGTTTTGCCCACACCTGTTGGGCCGACAAACAAAAATGAGCCAACCGGCCTTTGTGGCGCTGCAAGGCCAGCACGCGAGCGCTTGATGGCCGTTACCAGATGGCTGATGGCCTCATCCTGGCCGAAAACAAAGGATTTCAACTGGGGCATAAGGGTTTCCAGGCGCACAAGGTCGGACGAGCTTACGCTTCTGGCCGGAATTTTGGCGATTTTGGCAACAATGGCTTCAACATCCTTTTCGCCAACGGTCTTTCTTTTCACCTTGCGGTGCAAGTTCAGGCTGGCCCCGGCCTCGTCCATGACATCAATGGCCTTGTCGGGCAGAAAACGGTCGTTGATGTGCCGGGCGCTCAATTTGGCGCAGGCATCCAGGGCAGAAGCCGTGTAGCGGATCTTGTGGTGCTTCTCGTAATGGGGGGCAAGGCCCTTCAGGATGTCTATTGTCTCATCAACAGAAGGCTCCTGGATTTCGATTTTTTCAAAGCGGCGGCACAGTGCGCGGTCTTTTTCAAAATGGTTTTTGTATTCCTCATAAGTGGATGAGCCGATGCAGCGGAGCTGGCCCATTGCCAGGGCGGGTTTTAGGATGTTGCCGGCATCCATGGACCCGCCGCTTGTGGCCCCTGCACCCACCACCGTGTGGATTTCATCAATAAAAAGAACAGCATTGGGAATCTTGCAGACAGCGGTGATAACAGCCTTGAGCCTTTCCTCGAACTCTCCCCTGAACTTGGTTCCTGCCAGCATACCGCCCAGATCAAGGGTGTAAATTTTTGCGTTTTTAAGAAAATCCGGAACAAGCCCCTGGGAGATTTTAAGGGCCAGGCCCTCTGCCAAGGCGGTTTTGCCCACACCCGGCTCGCCCACAAAGACCGGGTTGTTCTTGCGCCTTCTGGCAAGCACCTGCATGGCGCGGGCAAGTTCGGTCTCCCGGCCTATTATGGGGTCTATCAGGCCCATCTGCGCCTTTTGGGACAGGTCAACAGTGTAAAGGGCCAGAGGGTCGGAGCCGGTTTTTGGTCCGGGTTTTTCATGCTCCATGCGGCTGGTAAGCTCCTCAAGGGGATCTCTGTCCAGCACCTTGGAAACCCCGTGGGAGATGAATTCCAGCACATCCAGCCGGGTTATGCCCTGATTGCGCAAAAAGTGGACCGCATGGGAGTCCCGCTCAAAGAACATGGATGCAAGGACATCGCCCACCTCAACCTCTTTTTTGCCGGAAGACTCCACATGGCCCACAGCCCGCTGCATGAGCCTGTGGAAGCCCACCGTCTGCTCAAGAACATATTCGCCCTCACCGGGCACAACCGAGACCCTGGTTTCAAAAAAGTTTTCCAGATCCTTCTGGAGGCTTTCCACATCCCCGCCGCAGTGGGTTATTATCTCCATGCCCGATGCATCCCCTATGACGGAATAGAGGATGTGCTCAACGCAGAGGTATTCGTGCCGTCTGCGCTTGGCCTCATTTACGGCAATGGCGATTGCGTCTTCCAGTTCCTTGCTTATCATGGCTTGCATCTGCCTCCAGGCCCCTCAAAAGGGGCCGCCGGATTTTTATTCAGGCTCCAGAGAGCATTTTAACGGAAAACCGCTTCGCCGCGCAAGCTGATGCACTGTTGCCACCTTTGTTTCGGCTATTTCGCGGGTGTAAATTCCGCAAAGGCCCATTCCCTTAAGGTGCACGCTCCACATTATCTTAACAGCCTCATCATGATTTTTTTTGAAAACCTTTTCCAGCACATGAACAACAAAGTCCATGCTCGTGTAGTCGTCATTGTGCAGAAGAACCTTGTACATGGAGGGGTGATCTTCCTCCAGGCCGGTTTCTTCCAGCACGCTTTCATGGGAAAATGGTTTTTGCGGACTCATGGCGCTCTTTGTTTTCATCCTTATATTATTCTCAATGCGTCAGATTGAAATCTAATTACGCAGGAAAATAAAATCAAGGCCACAAGGATTTTGGTTTCCATCTCGACAGAAAAAGGGCTTGTCTGATAGGATTTTTTCATGAAAAGAAGAGCGCCTTTACATTTTTTGCCAATCATCCGCCTGCTGGCAGCCCTGCTTGGGCTTGTTCTGGGCCTTGCGCCAGGCTCTGCCTGGGGCCTTTCCGTTGCCCAGGAGCGCGAGCTTGGCGAAAAGTTCATGCAGGCTGTTGAAGAAAGGCTGCCCCTTGTCCACGATCCGGCCATTGCAGGCCTTGTGGAAAGAATAGGGGCAAACATAATGCAGACAGCAGGCCCCCAGCCTTTTGACTACCGATTTTTTGTGGTGGACGATGATGTTTTCAACGCCTTTGCAGGCCCTGCTGGAAACATCTTCTTTAACCGCGGGCTTATTACCGCCCTGGAAAATGAGGGCCAGCTCGCCGGAATTGTTGCCCACGAAGTGGCCCACGGCATAAGCCGACACATTGCAGGCAGGTTGGCCAGAGAGCAGAAGATTCAACTTGCCAGCGTGGTGGGCGCAGTGGCGGCTCTTCTTCTGGGTGCAGGCCCGGCAGGCCTTGTGGGGCCGCTGGCTGCAGGCCAGTCTTTAAGCCTTGCTTACAGCAGGGAGGATGAGCGCCAGGCAGACCAGATAGGCATCGAGATTCTCACGCGGGCAGGATATGGAGGTGCTGATTTTCTTGATGCAATGGTCAAGATGCGCGCTGCATCCTGGTGGGGACCCCAGCAGGTTCCAACCTATCTTACCACCCATCCGGGCGCAGATGAGCGCATTGTTTACCTGGACACATGGGTCGCCATGAACCCTGGCAAGGCAATGCCCACCCGGAAAATTGACCCCTATTTTTTTGACAGGGCAAAAAGCCGGGCCATGGCCCTTTTTGAAGAGCCTGCCATAGCCCGCAGCAAGCTGGAGAGCCTGGCAAGGGAGCAGCCGGAAAATGCCGCTTTTCAATATGGCCTTGCCCTTGCTTTTGCAAGGCTGGGCAATAGGGAAGCGGCAATGGCAAGGGCGGAAAAGGCCCTTGAGTTAAAGCCCTTTGATCCCTTTGTCCTGGCCATTGCAGGCAGGCTTTATTTTGAGACAGGGAAATCCGACAAGGCCCTTTCCAGCCTTCAGGCAGCCCTTGGGGCAGACCCGGAAAATGCAGAGGCCAACCTTTGGCTTGGAAGGGTTTATCTGAATGCCGGAGATCTGGATACTTCTGCCCTGCACCTGGAAAAGGCTGTTGACCTGAACCCCAAGGACAGCCTTGCCCTATACACCCTGGGCCAGGCTTTGGGCAGAAGGGGCGACATGGCAAAAGCCCATTACTACCTTGGCCGCTATCACCTGGGGCAGAAGGATATGCAAAACGCCCTGTTCCATTTGAACAGGGCGCGCGAGTTTGCCGCAGGCGATACGGAGCTTCTGGAGAAAATCTCAAAGGTCATGCCTGCGGCCAGCCGCAGGTAGTGGCATCTTTACGCAGAGAGCTTTTCCACCATTTTTTGCACAGCCGCCCTTGCCGGAGAATCCGTATCAAAGGGCGAAACACCAGCCACATCCGCCTCTATGAGCTTGTTGTCAAAGGGTACAAAGCCCAGAAACTCAAAGTCGGAGAGGTGCTCTTTCAAGAAGGCCTCATCAGCCGGGCCGCGGATTTTGTTGCCCACAACAGCTATTTTGGTGAGCTTTATCTGGGAGGCAAGCTCCCGCACATGCTTTGCAGTCTCAATGCTGCGCCTGCCCGGCTCCACAACCACAATGAGCTTGTCAACCGCCATTGCCGTGCCACGGCCAAGGTGCTCTATGCCTGCTTCCATGTCCATAACAACAACCTCATCGCGAGCAAGGATGACATGGCTCACAAGGACCTTAAGCAGGGTGCTCTCCGGGCATATGCATCCGGCCCCGCCCTTCTTCACCCCGCCAAGGCGCATGAGCTTTATGTTGCCAAGCTTTGCGGAAAGGGCTTCGGGCAGATCGTCCACCTTGGGATTGAGCTTGAAAAAGGAGCCGATGGAACCGGGCTTTGATTCCGTGCGCTCGGCGATCAAATCCTTCATCTCGGATATGGGCGTTATTTTATGGGCATCGGGAATGCCAAGGGCCGAAGCAAGGTTTGCGTCCGGGTCTGCATCAATGGCAAGCACTCTTTTTCCCGCCTGGTCCAGGATGCGTATCAACAGCGCCGAAAAAGTTGTCTTGCCCACACCGCCCTTACCGCTGACCGCCAGTTTCATGGGTTGTCCTTTCATTTTAAAAAAAGCCTGCGCAAAAAGCGCAATTGCACTTATTTTTTAAACTAATACAGGCAGGCGGCAAGGGCAAGCTTGGGAAAGAAATATCTTGAGCCGGGAGAAGCGCTTTTACCAAAGAAAAATTGACCGGCAGGGTGCAACTTGGTATCAAATTGGTTGGGCGTCCTTTGGCTGGCGCAATAATGAAGGGGGTTTTGGCAATGAAGGAATTTTTTCTCGTAAAGCCGTTAAATGAGGTAAGGGCCTTTGCAGAGCTTTTTGTGCCTGTGGGGGCGGAGGTTGTGCCCCTGGAGCAGGCCTGGGGACGGGTGACTGCCCAGGACATCTTGAGCCAGGACTCCGTGCCGCCCTTTGCCCGTTCCACAATGGACGGCTTTGCGGTTGCAGCGCGCTCCACCTTTGGGGCCAGCTTTTCCAACCCCTGCCAGCTTGCTGTTGTGGGCACGGTTCCCATGGGTAAGGCCGCAGGCTTTGGCATAGGGCCTGGCCAGGCTGCAAGCATTCCCACAGGCGGAATGCTGCCCAAGGGCGCGGATGCAGTTGTCATGGTGGAGCATACCGAGACCATTGATGACATAACCATTGAGGTTTACAAGAGCATTTCCCCCCAGGAAAATGTGATACTGGCAGGCGAGGACATTGCAGCAGGCCAGATTGCCCTTGCAGCAGGCACCCGCATAAGGGCACAGGAAGCTGCTCTGCTGGCAGCCGTGGGAGTCTGCGAAGTTCCGGTTTTTTTAAGGCCTGTTGTAGGCATTCTCTCCACAGGAGATGAGGTTGACCCCCCCAGTGCAGCCCCTGCTCCGGGCCGCATTAGGGACATGAACACCTATGCCCTTTGCGGCCAATGCCTTGGCGCAGGCTGCACCCCCCTTGCTTTAGGCATAGTGCCCGACAAGGAGGAGCCTCTTTTTGAAGCCATTGCCAACGCCCTTTCCCGCTGCGACATTCTGCTTCTGTCGGGCGGAAGCTCTGTTGGCGCACGGGACCTGGCTGTGGGCGCAATTTTAAAATGCAGCCAGGCCAAAATCCTTGCCCACGGGGTTGCCATAAGCCCAGGCAAACCCACAATTGTCGCCCAGGCTGGCCCCAAGCCCATAATCGGCCTGCCGGGCCATGTTGTTTCTGCAATGGTGGCCTTTGAAGTGGTGGCAAAGCCTTTTCTGCACAGGCTTGCCGGGCTTGCCGGTGACCAGGCCCCACCGCTTGTCAAGGCAAGGCTTTCGCGCAATCTGGCCAAAAAAAAGGGGCGGGAGGAGTTTGTCCGGGTAAGGCTTGTTGCCAAAGATGGAGAGATTGTGGCTCAACCCATACTGGGAAAATCCGGCGAAATCCGCACCATGATTGCAGCGGACGGGCTTTTAAGAATTCCGGCAAATGACGAAGGCATGGAGGCAGGCGAGCAGGCCTTTGTTCTGCCCCTTACATGATGCCGCTTCAACAGGTTGATATTTCAATATTTTGACGCTTTTAAACCCCTTTTTGGACAAAGCAGGGAAAACAAAAAAACCATGAACAAGCGCCGTGTTTATCTTAAAATGAAGACCCGCCAGCAGGCCCATGATCTTTTGATGGACTACTGCGACAGCTTCTGCAAACTCAAGTCCGAGACAATATCTTCAACAGATGCTGTGGGCCGTGTGCTTTCCCACCCTGCCTTTGCAAGGGTTTCTTCCCCGGCCTGCCACACGGCTGCAATGGATGGCATTGCTGTGCGCTCTGTTGAGACATTCGGTGCAAGCGAATCCTCCCCCCTTGACCTTGTTGAAGGTGAGCAGGCCGTTTTTGTAAACACCGGCAATGCCATGCCACAAGGCTTTGATGCAGTAATAATGATAGAGAATGTGCAGCATAATGTGCAGAAGGCAAGCTTGCGGATAGAGGCTGCTGCCCACCCCTGGCAGAATGTGCGCCGCGTGGGGGAGGACATTGTTGCAACCCAGATGCTTTTTGCCAAATCCCACAAGGTTTCGCCGACCTGCATCAATGCCCTTCTCACAGGCGGGGTTTTTGAGGTAAAGGTCTGGGAAAAACCCAGGGTGCTTGTCATTCCAACAGGAAATGAAATTGTTGACTGGCAGGATGCCTGCAAGAATGGCCTTGCTCCCGGCATGGTGGCCGACTCCAACTCATGGACCCTTTGCAGCATGGTGGAAGAAGCAGGGGGAAAGGCCTTCCGCATCAAAATCCTGCCCGATGACTTTGCCCTTATCCGCAACAAGGTCGAGTCTGTTTGTGACGGAAGCTATCATGCCGTGTTGGTGCTGGCAGGCTCATCAGCAGGCAGCGCAGACCACACGGCCAATGTGATAGAAAGCCTTGGCCGCATCCTTGTGCACGGGGTTTCCCTCATGCCGGGCAAGCCCCTTGTCATAGGCGATATCTTCGGCGTGCCAATATTTGGTGTGCCGGGCTATCCGGTTTCCGCCATTGTGGCCTTTGATGAGTTTATAAAGCCATTTCTTTACAGGCTCCAGGGCATTGCCCCTTCTCCCAGGCCGTTAATGAGTGTTGTTCCCACCCGCAAAATCCCCTCCAACCTGGGGCTTGAGGAGCTTGTGAGGGTGAAGCTGGGCAGGGTGGGCAGCCAGACTGTGGCAACACCCCTGCCGCGGGGGGCAGGCTCCATAACCTCGTTCACGGAGGCGGACGGCATAATCCGCATAGACAAGGATAGTGAAGGCATTCACGCAGGGGTGGAGACAGACTGCGAGCTTTTGGCCAGCGAGGAAGACATTGGCCGCACTCTGGTGGTTGTGGGAAGCCACGACAACACGCTGGATCTCATCAAAAACGCCCTGCTGGGCAAGGGTGTGCGCCTTTCTTCTGCCCATGTGGGAAGCATGGGCGGGCTTATGGCCGTCAAAAAGGGCATCTGCCATCTGGCTGGCGCCCACCTGCTGGACCCGGAGGACGGCTCCTACAACACAAGCTACATCGCAAGGCATCTGCCAAACATACCTGTGGCCCTGGTTCATCTGGCAGGCCGGGATCAGGGGCTTATTGTGCCAAAGGGAAACCCCAAAAACATAAAGGGCTTGGAAGATCTTGCACAGCAAACAATGCGCTTTGTGAATCGCCAGGCAGGTTCCGGCACGCGCATCCTTCTGGACTACAAGCTTGCGGCCCTCAATTTGGCTCCTGAAAACCTGCCCGGCTACGACATGGAGGAATACACCCACATGGCTGTGGCCGCTGCCGTAAAGAGTGGGGCCGCAGATGCGGGAATGGGCATACTGGCAGCCGCAAAGGCTTTAGACCTCTCCTTTGTTCCTGTGGTTACAGAGGATTACGAGCTTGTGGTTCCCAAAACATACTGGCACACGGAAAAGATACAAGCCCTTATGGAGGTTCTGGCTGATAATGACTTTAAGGAGCAGGTGCTTGCCCTTGGCGGCTACCATGTTGGAAGAATGGGGCAGGTAACCTGGATGGGCTAGCCGCAAGAGCCTTATTGCCGATTTTTTTTGCCGCAACACTTAAAGTTGAGCTGATTATTCTGCCATGATCAATGCACTGCGAATACTCCTAGTCCTTTTTGCAGTTTTCTGGCTTTGTGCTGCCGGGTTTGGCCCTGGTGCCTTTGCCGGGCAGGAGGATGAGCCGGATACTTGGTTTGTCAAAAATGTCCGCATAAAGGGGCTGGAGGAATTGTCCCCAAAACCCATATTGGAACTTTTGTGGTCAAGGCCCGCCTCCTGGAGGCCCTGGGCTGAAAAGCAGGAGTACGAGCCGGATCAGGCGGATCTGGACCGGGACAAAATAATAAAATACCTTGAAGCTCAAGGCTTTTACGATGCTGCCGTAAGCGTACAAGTTGATGAAAACCCCTCCCGTCAGCTTGTTGATCTCACCTTTTATATTACGGAGGGGCCTTTTGTGAGCTATACGCAGGTTGTTTTTGAAGGCATGGAAAGCCTTCCCTCCGGCATGGCCCAGGAAATTGAAGCCCTTGCCCGCATCGGGCCGGGCCAGCGCCTTGTTGTGGAAAAATACCAGAGCGCCAAGGCGCGCATGGTTGCTTACCTTAAAAACAACGGCTACCCAAGGGCCAGGGTGGAGGGCAGCGTAAGGGTTTACCTTGAAAGCCGCGAGGCCTCGGCCCGGTTTTTGGTGCTGCCGGGGCCTTTCTGCGTTTTTGGGCCGGTTTCCGTAAGCGGGCTTTCAGACACCCAGCCAAAAGTCCTGCTCTCACGCCTTGCCTTTAAACCGGGCCAGACATACAGCCTTGCAAAAATCCACGAAAGCCAGCAGCGCCTGTTTGCGCTCGGCTATTTTTCCTCTGTATTAATTGAGCCGGAGGTCTCTGCAATGGAGCAGCCCGGCTGCGGCCTGCCCGACTCGCCCTGCATTGTGCCCACGAGCCTTTCGGGCAATTACCGAAAGCTCAAGGGGGTGAAGGTTGGCATAGGCTACGGCACCCAGGATCAGTTGCGCTTTCAGGCAAGCTGGAGCCACCGCCATGTGGCGGATCTGGGCCAGCGATTTGAAGTGGGGGTCAAGGCCTCGGCCATAAAGCAGAATCTGGAAGCCACAATGGACTGGCCCTATTTTTTGCGCGGCGACCAGCAGATGAGCGATTCTCTTGGCATAAGCAGGCAAGACGATGTGAGCTTTGTTGTGCGCACGCTTTACAACCGCTTCACGGTTAACCGGAACCTGGGCGGGCCTTACTTTGCTCAAGTCGGGCATATGCTGGAAATAAGCCGGCCCGAAAGCCTGCCTGCTGATGAGCTTTTGTCGGACATAAGGGAGGATGACAATTATCTGATATCCTACGGGCGGATAGGCCTTGGCCGGGATACCCGCTCATCTGTCTTAAACCCCCAGTGGGGCAGCCTTGTGCAGGGCTGGTTCTCCTATGCTTCAAGCGCGCTTGGCTCGGAAATTCAGTTTATGCAGATTGATGCCGAGGGCCGCAAAATCTGGCCTCTCTGGGGCCGCTGGCTCTTGGCCGGGCGAGTGCTTTTTTCCTTTATCGAGCCTACTGAAAACACGGATTACATTCCCATATTCAAGCGCCTTTTTTCCGGCGGAAGCCAGAGCATTCGCGGCTATGCCTACCAGGAGCTTGGCCCCAAGGATGCCCTTGGCGATCCGGTGGGCGGCTTGAGCCTGGCGGAAAGCTCCCTTGAGCTGCGCTTCCCCCTGTATAAAGATTTGGGAGGGGTGGTTTTTCTTGATGCCGGCTCTGTGTTGGCTGATTCCTTTTCTTTTGATTACGATGCCTTGCGCTATGCAAGCGGTTTGGGCTTACGCTATGATACTCCTGTTGGCCCTCTGCGAATTGACTGGGGATACCAGCTAAACCCCCAGGACCCCGGCAGGACCCATCACCGCTTTTATTTCAGCATAGGCCAGGCCTTCTGATTGGAGCGAAAGTGCTGCAACACCTTATAATTTTGCGGGAGAATATTTTGAAAGACAGCTTTTGCCTGCAAAAAATCAGCCCTGAAAACAGCTTTGCCTGCGTGGTATTTTAATGTCAAAAACCTTCAAAAAGCGGCTTCTTATTGTTCTGGCAAGCTTTCTGGCGCTCATCTTCCTTGTGCTGGGGGCGGTTACGATCGCCATTTCCTCGGGCTTTGTTAAGGGGCGTTTGCTGAACGCTGTCAACAATGCCCTTTTGCTCCACGAGATAGAGATGGACTGGGCATCAATGCGGATTTCCCGGGATAGCTCAATAAGCGTCAGTGGCCTTTTGATAAAACACAAGGGTCAATATCTCTTTTCTGCAGAAAAAATTGAGGCAGGCCCGCTTTTTCCTGGCATCTTTTTCCGGCCTATACACATTGGGAAGCTGTCTGTCATTGGCCCGGAAATCTTTCTTCTGCGCGATGAGGACGGCGTCTGGAGCCTGCCCGCAGGGCCTGAAGGCAAGGATGAAGCTGTTGATGACAAGCCGCCGACAGATGGCCTTTCCCTGCCAATTATTGTGGACAGCATTGAAGTTGAGGGCGGAAAGCTTGCTGTCATTGCTTTGAACAGAGATTTTGACGACTTTGAAGAACGATTTGTCTTCGGGCTTCGCGGGGCGCTGGAAGATCGCCTTGTCCGGCTGGAAAACCTTTTTATGAGAAGCTCACAGGATGATTTTTCTCTTGCTGCCACAGGCGCTTTGGCTTTTGAGGAGAGCTTTCCCCTGTCCCTGACCCTTGAGGCAGAAGCGGCAAGCCTGGAAAAGCTTAAACTTCTGATTGACAAGATTCCCGGCCTAAAGGATGTGGCTGTTAAAGTCAGTGTAAAAGGAAACGCAAAATCCCTGACAACAAAGCTTGTTGCAGGCTTTGCCCCTGACCGGCAGGTTGAAGCCGAAATCAATGCCAATATTGCGGCTCAAGTTTTTGATGCTGAAATTGGCTTTAAAAACCTGGATGCCCAGGACTTTGATCTGGGTTTTGCCGCTCATGCCAGCGGCGAGCTTTCTGCATGGCTTGAGGGCTTTGACCTTTTGACAGCCAGGGCCGGGCTTGAGCTTGCCCTGGCCGATTCCGAAGTGGCGGGCTACACCATAAGCCAGGGCCGCATCATGGCAGACTTGGATGCAGGCCGCATCCCAAACCTTGAGGCAGGTTTTACAAGCCCCGGCGGGCAGGTGGAACTGAAGGGTCAGGGTTTCGTTACAGGCCTGTTTGACCAGGCAGAGGCAATAGATTTTACAGCAGAGCTTGCCGCAACCAAGCTTGACCCGGCCTTCTGGTCTTTTGCCAGCAGCCCGGCAGGCAGCCTTGGGGCAGATGTAAAGCTTGCCTTTGCCAAGGAGCCGGGTGCGGAATTAAAGGATTTTACGGCAAGCGCCGCACTTGAGGCTGGGCCGGGCTTTGTGGAGCGCATGGCCTTTGAAGGCCTATCCGCTGCCGGAACCGCGGATGTCAAAGGCTTTGAAATAAGCAAATTTGACCTTGCCTTTGAGGGCGGGGCCTTAAGCCTTGGCGGGGCAGCAGACTACAGCCTTGCGGGCAGGGCTTTTGTGCAGGTCAAAATTGAAGATTTGTCATTTCTTTCATCCCTTTTTATGGAGGAGCCTCTTTTTGGCTCCTTTAATATGGCATTGCAGGCAGAGGGGGATTTTGCCCGGCCCGGTCTTAACCTTAAGGCGGATGCTGCCAATATTCGGACCGGGGACATTTTTCTGGATGCAGGAAAACTCGAATATGAGGGAAATCCGGTTTCGCGCTCCGGAAAGCTTTTGCTTTTGCTGGACAATGCAGGGGCCTTTGGCAGGCAGATGGAGGCCCTTGCCGTCAAAGCAGAGGCAGATGCCAAAACGGCTGGCTTTTCTCTGGAGGCAAAAAACCTTCAGGGCGTGGATATAGACCTTGCAGGCACGGCCAGCGGCTTTTGGGAAAGGCAGGGAAGCCTTCTTCTGAAGCGGCTTTCCGTAAAAACCGGAGAGCACCTTTGGAAAAACGCCGCCCCCCTGGTTTTTGATTTTACGCCAGACAGCGTAAAGGCAAAAGACCTTGCCATAAATGGGCCCGGACACAGCATTGTGCTGGGGGGGGAGCTTTACCGCAGCAGGCCATCCTCCCTTGCCCTGGCTGTAAAAAACCTGGATATTGAACTTGTTACAAGCCTGGCTGGGGCGGATATCCCCCTTGCAGGAAGCTTAAATCTTGATCTGGCCTTTTCCGGCCTTCCGGAAAAACCCAAAGGCAGACTTGATGCTGCAATAGAGGGTTTTTCCTTTGAAAAAAACCTGCCCCCGGCCCAGGTTGCGGCAAGCGCCTCTTACGAAAACGATCTGGCCAAGGCAAATGTCTCCTTTTTTACCAAAGATTCGGGCAGCCTTGAGGCAGGCGGGGTTTTCGGGCTTAACCTTTCCTGGCCCCTGCCGAAGAATCTGCTGGCGGAATTGGGCAGCGTTACCGGCCCGGATGGCTCCTTGAGACCCTTCTTCTTTGCCTCCGCCCAGAATCTTGACCTGGCCCTGATTGCGCCGGTATCTGGCCAAAATCTGCCCATCACCGGCAGGGCGGATCTTGAGCTTGCCCTTTCCGGGTCGCTGAAAAACCCCCTTGCCAGCCTTTCTTTCTCCCTTCTGGATGTTGCCCCCGGTACGGACCTTCCCCTTGTGCAGGGTGCGGCAGACGCCTCGTACGAAAACGGTCTGGCAAAGGCAAATATTTCCTTTTTTACCGAAAATTCGGGCAATATTGAGGCAGGCGGGCTTTTCGGGATCAACCTTTCCTGGCCCCTGCCGGAAAATCTTCTGGCGGAATTGAGCAGCGTCACCGGCCCGGACGGCTCCCTGAGGCCTTTCTTCTTTGCTTCTGCCCAGAATCTTGACCTGGCTCTTATTGCCCCGGTATCTGGCCAAAATCTGCCCATCACCGGCAGGGCGGACCTTGAGCTTGCCCTTTCCGGGTCGCTAAAAAACCCCCTTGCCAGCCTTTCTTTGTCCCTTTTGGATGTTGCCCCCGGCCAGGGCCTCCCAAAGGTTCAGGCAGAGGCCAACGCATCCTACGAAAAAGGCACGGCAAAGCTTAATGCCAGTCTCACCCCGGAAAGCGGCGGCCAGCTTGATCTTGTTGCCTCTTTGCCCCTCACACTTTCCTGGCCCCTGCCCGAAAACCTTATTCCTGAAAATGGCCTGTCGGCAAGCCTTCACGGCGAGGCCCTGAATCTGGATTTTCTGGCCGGGTGGACGGATTCCGTTGAAAAGCTTGACCTGACAGCATCCATAAGCGCCCTTGCAGAGGGAAACCCTCTTGCCCCCAAAAGCAGCGGCAGCATCCGGGTGGAAGGCCAGGCTGTGGTTGCGGGCTGGAACAAGCCCATTGAGGACATAATTGGGCGCATAAGCTGGGATGAAAGCGAGTTTGTCCTTGACACCCTGTCGGCAAAAACCGGCCCAAACGGCAGGCTTGAGGCCTCTGCAAAACTTGGGCACGAAAATTTTAAGCCAGGGCAGATGGAGGCCAGACTCCGGGTGCAGGATCTGGACATTGCCCACCAGCGCTGGCTTGCTGTGCAGATTCCGCAAATTGCTGTTGATGCAAGGGGCTTGTGGCCGGAAATAAACATTGACGGGAGCCTGACCGTTGGGGAAGGGACCCTTTTTCTGGATCGCTACCTTGCTGTTCACAGGCCTTCTGTGGCCACAGACAGAGACATTGTGGTTGTGGGCAGGCAAGAGGAGCAACAGGTGGAGCCACTGCCCATTCTTCAGGACATGGAGGCCAATGCCCGCATCCGGGTTTCCGGGCCTTTCTGGATAAGAGGGGCAGGCGCGCAAATACTGCTTGCCGGAGATGTTACGGCCCGTAAAAGGCCCCAAAGCCAGGATTTTACCCTTTTGGGGCACCTGGAAACCGTGAGGGGCTTTTATGAATTCAAAGGCCGCACCTTTGCCGTGGAGCGGGGAAGGGTGAATTTCGTGGGCCAGACCCCGCCGAACCCCATTCTGGACATTGTTGCAGCCCACAGAATTGGTGATGTCACAATTTATCTCAACATAGGCGGAACCATTGAGCAGACCAGTCTGACCCTTTCTTCCAATCCGCCCATGAGCGAAACCGACATTGCAAGCTACCTGCTTTTCGGTAAACGAAGCGACCAGCTCACCCAGGGCGAATCCGGTTCCCTTGCAGAGCAGGGGGCGGCCTTTCTGGGCTCCCAGGCCATTGCCGAGCTGAAGGCACAGTTTGGCGAAAGCGTTCCGGTGGACATTCTCACCATTGAGGCAGGGGGCGGCATGGAGGCCGACTCCCTTGTTATGGGCAAGCAGGTTACGCCGGAGCTTTTTGTTATCTACAAAAGGGGCATGGGGCCTGGCGGCAAAAACGAGTTGGAGCTTGAATACCAGCTTTGGCGCAGCTTTACCCTTGAAAGCAGAATTGCCGAGGAAAACACGGGGGTGGACATCTTCTGGCGCTACGACTATTGAGAACCCATCTCAAAAATAGCTTTCTGCTGCAATTGCCTGCAAAACTATAAGGGAGGCTGCTCCTTTTTGCCAAAAAAGACGCTTCACGTGGAACAATTATGTTTACAGGACAGTATTTACCTGCCCCCCTACCCCACCACCTTCAGCATAGTCCTGGCGAAAAGCCTTTCCAGGCCCAGGGCCAGTTGGCTGATGTCCTGCATGAAGTAGATTCTGTCCGGGGGAAAGCAGGCCCTTAAAAAGTCGCGGGTTTGGATGTTGCACCCGCAGCCTATGGTATAGACCTCCACCTTGTTTTTATTGCACCAGGCAAGGGCATCCCCCAGGCGAAGGCCGCAGTTGGCAGCACCGTCTGTTATGTGGATTATCATGCGGTTGTTGGAAATTGCAGGCAGGTTCATGGCTGCTGCCAGTATTGCCTGGCCCGAAGGCGTGCGGCCTGCCGGGGCCACCGTGTAAAGCCGCGAGCCGTGGTTTAAGCGTGTTAGTGTGCAGCGGCGCTCGTTTTCGTGGTACGCGTAAATATCCAGCAGGTTTTCAAAGCCCTGGGCTGCATGGGCTAAAGAAACAAAGGTTTTTTCCGCTACTGCCCAGGGTTTTACCGGCCCTTTGCCGCTCATGCTGGCAGAGGCATCGGCCACTATGCATATCTGGTGAAAAAAGCGGTTGCCAGGGGACTGCCGGTTCTTGAAAATCTTGCCGTCAATGGGCGCTCGATACAGCCTTCGGGCATCCAGCTTGCCCTCGCTTAACCCCCTGCGGAAGTTGCGGCGTCTGGCCATTCGCGCCAGGCTCTCCTGCTTTTTGAACACCGCCCTCAAACGCTCCACCTGCAAGGGGTCGGGCCTTATGGTGGATAGCGCCCGGCCCGGCACAAAGCGCGTTTCCATGGCCCCGGCCTCCGGGTCTGCCACAGCAACGGCCACGCACTGGGTCATGTCCTTGGCATCCTCCTCCAGCAGGCGGTTGACTTCTTCAGCCAACTGCGGCTCAAGCCCGCCGGTGGATTTGGCCTCCCTTTCCCCCTGGTCTTCTGCCTCATCCGCGCAGTCATCAGGATCGGGCAATTCGCCCTTTGGCGCAGCCTCGTCAAACAGGTTCACGGTTTCAGGCTCGTCAATAGGCTCGAACACCTCCCAATGGGAAAGGCTCTTTGCCCACAGGCTGTTGAAAAGCCCCTTGTAAAGGGCCACCCGCTCGTCTCTGTCTGTAGAGCCTCCCCCGCGCAAAGCCAAATCCCTTATGGGGGCTGCAAAACCCTCCAGCACGGCAAGGGCGTCATCGTAATAAAAATGAAGATTCTGCCGCTGCTCGCCCAAAAGCGCCTTGCCAAGCCACACCCAGGCAAGGCTCTCCGGGCTTGGGGGCAGAGCCGGGTCCCGCACAGGCCTTGCAAGCTCCACCCTAAAAAGCGCGCCCAGGTAAAGATTCCAAACCGGAGCCTTGGGAAGGCTCATCAGAAAAATGTCCTCCCCGGCATCAAGGATTGCCTCAAAAAAAGGCTGATCCCGCATAGGATAATTTGCTGCCTGCCGCAGAGCCTTTTCCCTTACCCACTCCGTCCACTGGGCAGACAAAAGCCCCTGGCGCACCACCTGGCCCACCAGCAGATCAAAACGCCTGTGCGGAACAGGATAAACCCCCCGCAAAGGAGCCGGGTCCAGCAGAATGGCTGAGCCACTTTCCTGGGCCATGCCCTGCCAGACAACAGGCTTGATGTTGCGGCCCAAATGACCGGCAACCTTGCGCAAAGCCCGCAAAACAAGAGCAAGCTCCGCTGCCTCATTGCCCGAACGGTTCTTGCGCCAGAAACGCGAATAGGTTTTTATTACCGAAAGCTGCGGGTCCATAAAAAACCTTTTGAGGCGCATAAAAAAAGCAAAAGACAGATAAAAGAAACTGTTTTGCGGGGGGAAAACTTTTTTGGAAAAAAGTTTTCCCCCCGCACCCCCTTTTCAAAAAACTTTAAGAAATTGGAACAATGCCTTCAATGAAGGCCTTGCATGGATTCCGGCTGCCTGCGCCAGTGCCTTCGACTTGGACTTGGGGCCGGAATGACGGCATCCTGCTCTCTTGATTGCAGCCCGGGGCCAATAAAAAGACGAGGCCTTGCTG
>JAGVAW010000192.1 GCA_020060085.1 Desulfobacterales bacterium | reverse complement strand
TGCCTACAAGGGCCAGTCTCCCGGCAAGGCAGCACTTGGCGCAGGTCTTTGGATATATGACCTCATGGGCGGAAAAAAGCAGCACGCAAGCTACTCTGCCCAGGACTTTGCCAAACTTGTGCCCCAGATAAACACAAATGGCCTAACCGGAGGCATGGGTTTTGCCGATGCCCAGGTGGATGACGCAAGGCTTGTGCTGCGGGTGATTCAGGAGGCAGTTGCCGCAGGGGGCCAGGCTGTAAACTATGTAAAGGCCAAGACCCTTATAAGAAATTCAAACGATGAGCTTACCGGCATTGTGGTGGAGGATACCCTTGACGGCACAGAAAAGGAGATAGCCACCCGCGCTGCCATAAATGCCACGGGCTTTTTTGCGGAAAAGCTCCAGCCCTCGCCTGTGGAGGGCCTTCACTTGCGGCCCCTGCGTGGGAGCCATCTCATGTTCCCCTTGTGGAAAATCCCCATAGGTCAGGCAGTGAGCTTCATACACCCAAAGGACAACCGGCCCATCTTTGCCATACCCTGGGAAGGTGCGGTCATGGTGGGCACAACGGATCTGGATCATTCCCAAAACTGGAATGACGAGCCGCGCATTGCCCGTGAAGAGGCCGATTACCTGCTTGAGGGCCTAAAAATGATGTTCCCTGATGCCGGGCTGGATGCAGCCGACTGCATTGCCGCGTGGAGCGGGGTAAGGCCCGTGCTGTCTTCGGGCGACAAGGACCCATCAAGGGAATCCCGCGAGCATGTTGTGTGGAAGCACAAGGGCCTTGTTACCATCACGGGCGGCAAGCTCACCACCTTCAGGCTTCTGGCCCTGGATGCTTTGGCTGCTGCTGCGCCCTTTTGCACCAAGAGCCTGTGCGAGCCAAAAGATAGCAGAATCTTCACCCCTGTGCCCGATAAGCCGGATGACTTTTTAGGTCTTGAGCCTCCGGCATGGCGGCGGCTTTTTGGCCGCTACGGGCTTGCTGCCCAGGAGCTTGTAAAAGCTGCAAAGCGCGAGGATTTGGAAACCATTCCAGGCACCAACAGCCTGTTTGCAGAAATTGCCTTTTGCGCCAGAAACGAAAATATCCGCTCCCTTGCAGACCTTCTGCTGCGCCGGGTAAGACTTGGCTTTGTGCTGGAAAATGGCGGGGAAAAGCATTTGGACAGGATTCAAGGCTTGTGCAAAGACGCTTTGGATTGGGATGCACAGCGCTGGCAAAAGGAGCGTAACGATTACCTTTCCCTGTGGAAAAAAGCCTATTCTCCGCTTGCTTAAAGGGAAGAGGCTTAACGGATTTGTTGAAAAAAATTTGCGGGAAAGGGGCCTTTCTTTGTAAAAAAACCTTCCCCCGCAAAAACAGGCTTGGGAGGCTTTGTCATGGGAGAAAAGAATCTTCTGCTTGCAATTGACAACGGCACACAGAGCGTAAAGGCTCTGGTTTTTGACCTTGCCGGCAACCTGGTGGCCAAGGAAAAAAGGGATTTTGAGCCTTATTTTTCAAAGGAGCCGGGCTGGGCCGAGCAGGATCCCGAAATTTTCTGGGACAACCTGTGCGCTGCCTGCCAAGCCTTGTGGACAAAGCATGGCATTGACCAAAACCGCATAGCAGGCGTTGCTGTCACCACCCAGCGGGGCACCGTGGTCTGCGTGGATGAGAATGGTAATCCCCTGCGGCCAGCCATTTTGTGGCTGGATCAGCGAAAGACCTACAACCTGGCCCCCATCAAGCAGCCCTGGGGCGCGCTTCTTGCTGTTTCGGGCCTTTCGGGCATATTGAACTATCTGCGCACCCAGGCTGAATCCGTTTGGATTGCAAACCACCAGAAGCAGATATGGGAAAACACCCACAAGTTTCTTCTGCTTTCCGGGTTTCTAAATTACCGGCTAACAGGCGAATTTGCCGATTCTGTGGGCTGTCAGGTGGGCTATCTGCCATTTGATTACAAAAAGCTTTCCTGGCTGCCTTCCTGGGATTTTCGCTGGGAGCTTTTGTGCCTTTCGCCGGAAAAGCTGCCAAAGCTTGTGGAGCAGGGGCTTGTCATAGGGGCCATAACAAGGCAGGCAGCGGAACTAACGGGCATTGTTGAGGGCACGCCCGTGCTTGCCGGGGCGGCAGACAAAGCCTGCGAGGTGCTTGGCTCCGGCGCACGGCTTGGCCATGTGGGCTGCATAAGCTACGGCACAACAGCCACCATAAATGTCAATTCAGAAAAGTATGTAACCGCCTTTCCGCTCATGCCTGCCTATCCTTCGGCCATAACCGGCAACCACAATGTGGAGGTGCAGATTTTCCGTGGTTTCTGGATGGTGAGCTGGTTCAAGGAGGAATTCGGCTACGACAAGCGCATGGAGGCCCTGGAAAAGGGCGTTGAGGCGGAGGTTCTGTTTGAGGAGCTTGTGAAAAAGGTTCCGGCAGGCTCAATGGGCCTAATGCTCCAGCCCTACTGGACTCCTGGGGTCAAGCACCCTGGCCCGGAGGGCAAGGGCGCAATCATCGGTTTTGGCGATGTGCATACCCGCGGCCATGTTTACCGGGCAATTTTGGAAGGCCTGGCCTATGCCCTGCGGGAAGGTGGCGAGCGCATAGAAAAACGCAGCAAGAACAGGATTTCAACCCTTGTGGTTTCCGGCGGCGGGTCCCAGAGCGACTGCGCCATGCAGATAACTGCCGATGTTTTCGGCCTGCCAGCCTCCCGTCCCCACCTTTACGAAACATCGGGCCTGGGGGCAGCCATGATTCTGGCAAAGGGGCTTAACCTGCACCCGGACTGGGACAGCACAATGTCTGCCATGACCCGCAAAGGCACAACCTTTGAGCCTTCTGATGAAAACCACCGGCTTTACAGCCAGCTTTACCAGGAGGTCTATCTCAAGCTTTATGACCGCATGAAGCCTTTGTATCAGAAAATAAGGGAGATAACCGGGTATCCTGACTGATGCCTTTGTGGTTGAACTGCCTTGAATAAAAGCAAAACAGCCCCATTGAAAAGCAGATAGAAACCACGAAAAGCACGAAAGACACGAAAAAAACAACCGAATCACAACGCTGTAATTTGAGTTGTGCAAGTCGGGTTAGTTTAAGCGAAGCGAAAGCCCAACAAAACCAAGCGCCGGACAGCGGCAAAAGTTGGGGAAAAATGAAAAACGGCCCCCTGGTGGCCTTTTTTCGTGTTTTTCGGGGTTAAAATTGCTGTTTGTGGCTTTTTATTGTACTGCAAATGCCAGGAAGAAGGAAAACGGCTTTTTGGGCGGGCTACGCAACTCCAGAAAAGGGCCAAAGGCTTCCTGCATCCTATCTATGCCGGATTTTTTATCCTGACCTGTGATTCTTGGTATCAGGCAGCTTTTTGACGGTTTTTCCTGTTCAAAAGAAGCTCCACAGCCGCCCGGTAGAGGAAAAGGGCCGTAAAAAACACAAGAATTACAAGAATTGCCAGAAGTGCTGCGCGGGTGGATGCCTGTTTGAAAAAATCCTGGGGCTCAATTTTTTCCGCAAGACCTATAAGCGGCTCAAGGCGCAGGGCCAGGGCCTCCATTTTATCGGCAGAATAGCGCAGATCCTCCACTGCCCTTGCAAAATCCAGGGTTGTCCCCTGGGCGCCGGAAAGAACCTTGTCCCATTGGATTCCCGCCTGCTCAAGGCTTTTCATGGCCTGCTCGTTGGCCAGGGCCAGGGGCAGGGCATATTCCAAAAGCTCATGGGTCTGGCCCATGTTTGAAGTCCAATGCTCCAGGAGCAATCTTGTCTCGCCAAGTCTTGCATCCACATCCGCAAACAGGGTATCCAGGCCTCCCCTGGAATCGTCTTGAAGCTCTGCAACAAGGCCTGTGACCACGCTAAAGCTTTCCGCCAGGGATTGTGCGCTCTGAATAAGGGCATCAACCGGCTGGGATTCCATCAAATCGTAGAGCAGAAGCTCCATGAACCATCTGCCGTAAAAGGGTGAGTACTCCGCAACCTGGGCTATGCGATCCCCCACGCGGGTTATTTCCCTCACCGCCTGGGTGGCGGCATCCAGGCCCTCGATAATGGTGTAGGGCGAAAGGTTTATGGAAAGAACCTTTTCGGGCATGGGCCGTTTGGGGTCTTCAAAATCGGCCACCTCGTCAATGAGCGCCATGCCTGTAACATCATCGGGCTGGTTTTCCTCCAGCCACCTTGCTATTTCACCAACAAGCGCATCCACCTCGCTTTGGGGCATGAGGTCTCCAGCCAGATCCAGAACTCTGCCCTTTGCCCTTTTGGCCACACGGGCCGCCATTTCCTGGTGAGCGCCGAAAAACTCCCTGCCGCCTGGGCCTTCCAGTATTCTTGCAAGCCCCATGGTGAAGCTTAACGCATCCATAAGGGCAATGCGCGGGTTGCTCTGGGCGATGAGGGCGGAATAGGTGGGAATTGTCCTCACCTTCATGGCCACGGCCCTGCTTTTAAGGGGAAGGCTGTCTGATTCCTGCTGGATGGTGTCCATGGCAGCCATCATCTCTGCGGCAAATAACCGGAAAGATTCCTGGAGCCGCTTTGTAAGCTCCTGGTCGCTCATTAGTGTGTGGTCGCCGGGGGGCGGGGTGCGGACAAGGGAAAAACCCCATTGGGCGCAGCCGCCTGCAGCAAGGGCGATGGCTGCTGCCATCAGGCAGAGCAGGGCCGGTTTGTACCGGAGCCGCTTTTCTCTTTTCATCTTCATCTTTTCCACACGCTCATGAATCGTTTTTGACGGATGATTAAAAGACAGTTTACCACACCCCGGCCTGCCGGAAAAGGGGCAGGCAAAAGGGGACAAAAAAAGCCCGTGCCGCAAATTAATAGGCGGCACGGGCCTTTTGTTTTTGGGTCAGGCAAAATCAGCGAAGCGACTCGATAAAGCAGGTGATTACCGGATCAGCCTCCCAGATGATGAAGTACTTGTAGGTGGAAAAGTTCGTTATTCCTGAAACTGACAGGGTTTTGGCCCTTGTGTTGCGGGTGGTGGTAAGCTGGGTATAGGCTCCGCCCAGGGTGGATGAAGCCAGAATGACCAGACGGCTTTCCGCAAGGCCGGAAATGTCTGCTGCGGTGTAGGCAAAGGTCAGACCCGCCGAGTAGTTGGTGCGATCCGTGGTGACTGTCCAGTAGGCATTGCCCACCCTGTTGGCCGGGGTCTTGCCCACGCCGTTCTTGTTTCTGGTAAGCACAACTGTGGTCTGGCTTGCCAAATCGCCTGAAGAGTAATTGATGGCAACCCTGCCGGTGCCGTAATCTTTGGGCAGGGGGTTGCCAGCATGATCCATGACCGTGACCGTTGCCGATGCCGGGGCTGCACTGCCCAGTATGAGGTAGGCCTCGCCTGCGTCCGTGCGGCCTTCTGCCGGGCCGTCTGCAAAGGGTGCGGCAAGAACAAGGTCGTCAACCCCTGTGCGGGTAATATCTGTGAAGTGCATTGCGCCCTGATGGGTCAGGGCGTCATCGTCATCCGCGCCGTAAATGACAAGGTCCTGGTCGCCGGAATTTATGTCGTAGGAGCCGTTCCACGAAGCTGCGGCCTTGCCGTAAAGCACATAGGCCTCGCCAGCGTTTGACCGTGCATTGGCCGGGCCGTCTGCCGTGCTTGCCCCAAGAACAAGGTCAAGAGTACCATCCCCGTTCAGATCTCCTGTGGATATTGCTCCGCCGCCTGTTAAAGCATCCCCTGCCGTGCCGCCGTAAACAGCCACATCCTCGTCAGAGTCCAGGGTGTAGGAACCGGCCAGGGAATCGGAGCCGAAGATTATGTAAGCAGCCCCTGCGCCTGCGCGGGCAGACGGGCTTGCACCGGGTGCGCCCAAAATAATGTCTGCAAGGCCGTTGCCGGTGATGTCTTTTGCAGCAAGCGCCCCGCCAGCGGTGAGGCTGTCTCCGGCGGCAGCACCGGAAATGGTGATATCCTCATCACCTGCAAAAATGTCAATTGTGCCGGTTAACGCACTGTCTCCATAAATGATGTAGGCCGCCCCTGCTGCTGATGCAGCGCCAAAAGCGCCGAGCAACAGGTCGTCAATCCCGTCCCCATTCACATCCCCTGCGGCCAGCGCCCCGCCAGCGGTGAGCCTGTCGCCTGCGGATGCCCCCAAAATGGTGACATCCTCATCCCCGGCAGAAAGGTCAATCATTGCAGGCAGCGCACTGTCTCCGAAAACGATATATGCCTCGCCTGCATTGCTGCCGACCAGTGACGAGCCTACAACCAGATCAAGCAGGCCGTCCTCGTTGAAGTCGCCCAAAGCCATTGCGTTTTCACTGGCAAGCCTGTCTCCGGCGGCAGCGCCGTAGATTACTGTGTCCTGCTCGTCAAGGGCAAGGTCGTATTGGGCGGCAAGGGTGTTCGAGCCATTTATGACAAAAACCGCGCCGCTGTCTGCTGTCAGACCAGCGTTGCCGTCTGAAAGGGGCGCGCCGATTAGAATATCAGCCACACCGTCATCGCTTATGTCTCCGGCAAGAATGCCGCCGCCGCCAAGTGCATCGCCCGAAGCTGCGCCGATTATGGTGACATCCGCCGTATCTGTGGAAAGATCAATCTCCCCAAGGGTGGCAAAGTCATTGTTGCCGTAGAAAACATATACTGCGCCCGAACCCGGCCTGGAGCTGTCGCCCGTGGCATCTGCCAGGGGCGCGCCGATGATAAGATCAGCAATGCCGTCCCCGTTCACATCCCCCACTGCAACAGAGGCCGAGTAGCCCAGAAAATCCGAGGCAGCCGCCCCGTAAATGGCCACATCCGGCTCACGGCCTAAAGTTCCGGCAACATCCCACACTGGTTCAGGGGTGGCCTTGCCCATGTAAACGAAAACAGCCCCGGCCTCTGCCCGGCTACCCGGCCCTGTGGTATGGGGTGCAGCCACAATCAGATCAGGGTATCCGTCATTGTTGATATCCCCGGAAAGCACTTTGCCGTCAGCGCCAAGAAAGTCATCATCAGTTTCCGCATATAAAATGGAATCCTCTTCGCTGTTTGCCAGATCTTTTGTTGCCGTGGCAGGGGCAACAACGCTGCCGATAACCCTGAAGGAGGGAACTGTGTATGGGTCGCCATTAGAGTTTGCTGTTTGAACAGTCCAGCTTGTTCCGCCATCCAAAGACTGGCCTGATGTGCCGGTGGTGTCGGATGTGTTTAACAGCCAGTTTATCATGGTTTTTTCCGGCCCAGGCTTGGAGAGCCACAGCCAGTAGGTTTCGCCTCCGGTCAAAACCGTTGTGCCATTAAAGGCCACGGTTACAACTTCCGCATCTGCCGGGGCTGTTGCCACCTTTGTTTCCAGAATTGCCCCCGGCTGGCCTGCATTGTCTGCTGCTATGTGCAGGTTGAGGGTGTAATCAGGGCCGTACACCCATTTCAAGGCAACGGCCACGCTGTCGATGGTGTAATCATCTCCGGCAGGCGGAACAAAATCTGTTGCCCTTTCAACGCGGAAAAGGCAGCCCCCAAGAAAGAGCACACAGCCTGATCCCCAGCCATCAATTGCAAAGCTGTCGCCTGCGCCAAAGTTGTCGTGCAGGACAACAGCTTGGGCCTGCTGGCCGCAAACAAGAAAAAGGGCCAGTGCAAGGGCGAAAATCAGACTTGTGCGGGCCATTTTTCTTTTCGGGTTGCTTGAAAGCCTTTTCATGGGAGTTCCTCCTTTTAAAAAAAAAGCTGCAAAATAAAGCAGGTTCACACTCTCAAGAGTGTTTGCGTGCTGATATGCCTTTTTGAATGGTGCAAAGGAGGATTAAGGGCGCTGGTTTTTTTGGTGAGGGAACCGGCTTAAAAGAGCATCAGCAAAAGAGAAGGTGGTTTCGGAAAGAAATTTGAGACAAGCAACAGAAACTCCCGAAAGCCGGAACAACGGTTGCAAGCATCCGCTTCCTGCCAGCCCTGTCCACACCCCACACCTTACAAATAATTATAATGTGGAGGGTGGTGATTGTCAATTTGAAATCAGGTAGTTGTGAAATACTTCACACTTTTGGCAGGTATGAGGCAGGCAGTCTTTGCCCTCCAAAATCAGTTTTTTTCCGGCAGGGGAATATCTTTTAGAAGGACATTTTTAGGGGCTTTGGAAACCTGGGCCATGAGGTCTGCAAGGGCCTTGCTTATAACTGCAAGGGCAGGGCTGCCCGGAATGCTGTTAAGCCCTGCAGCTTCGTATTTTTTAATCACAAAGGCAATGCTCATGCGCTCTATGTCAAAGGCAGGGGTAAAGCACGGGGCCTGGTTGCCCCTTGCGATAACCTGGGAAAAAAGCCCTGCATCCACAAGGCTTTTGGTCAGGGCAATAACATTTTTGTGCGGAAGATTTAAGGCCTGGGCCATTTCTATGGCGTTTTCAGGCTCCTTTTCATCCTTAAAGCGAAGAACCGCCCGCCACACAAGGGCAAGAGCAAGGGATTTCTGCAAAAAAAGGCTGGCCTGCCTTATGTGAGGCTCGTTTATGTGGCCTTTTGCATTCTGGTGCGCAAAGGCAAGCTCTGCACCGAAAAGGATTATGGCCCACGAGAACTGGAGCCACAAAAGAAGAAGGGGAACCGCTGCAAAGCTGCCGTAAATGGCGTTGTTTTGGGTAACTCCCACCTGCAACCCGATGTAAAGATACTGGAACAGCATGTAAACCGTGCCGGTGATGATTCCGGCCATTATGCCGCTGGACCAGTTTATTTTGCCGTTTGGCAGAAAGATGAAGAGAAAGGACAAAAGCATCCAGATTCCGCAGTAGGGGGCAATGCTTAAAGCTGCCAAAATAAGAGGGCGGGTCGAACCCAAAACTTCAAGGCCATCAATCATTTCCTTCAGGTGTGTGGCGGCCACAACTGCCGCTGTGCTGGAAAAAACCCACAAAATCAGCCCGAAAAAGGCGGCGAAAAGGTAATCCACCAGCATTCTTGCTGTTGAGCGGCCCTTACGGAAATCCCAGATGGTGTTGAAGGCCTTTTCAAGGTTTAAAAAAACCCGGTAAACGCTCCACAAAAGAAAAAGAAGGCCGGCCCCGGCAATGAGGCCCCCGCTGGTCTGGGCCAGAAGGTTGAGGGCGAATTCCAGCACCTGGCCAACAGTATGCTCCTGGCCGGCAAACCACTCGTAAAGCTGTTTTTCCACAATCTGATCCAGGCCAAAACCCTTGCCGATGCCAAGTAAAAGGGCTAAAGTCGGCACCACGCTCAATATGGAAAAAAAGGTGAGCACCCTGGCCTGGTCCATGTTGTGGTGCGCGCCAAAACCACGGATTGTGAGCGACAAAATCTGGCCTGTCCTCACCAGAGCCGCACGGGTTTTGCTGCGGTCCGGCGGGGGAGGCTCCCAAAGGCCCTCGTTTAAAAACTCCCACAAGCGCCGGGTTTTCCCTTTTGAATTTTTGGCCATGTACAAAAAAGCCCGGAAAATAAGGTTTTGCCAAACATAAAGAAATTACATATAAATCAGCATACAGTAAGTTGAATGGAAAATAAAGGCGCAAAGGGTCGGCCAGGCCTGCAAATCTTTAAATCGGCAGAAAGTTAAAAGCGCCAATTGCCTGCCCTGCCTGTTTTTGGTATAAATAAAAATCCGGGGCCATAAAAAAACAATCTGCAAAAATTTATGCCCAAGCTTAAAGCCTTATTTAAAAAGGAACCCTTTTGGAACAGGAATTTTAATGCTAAAGGAAAAAATCCGCGCAAGGGAGGCAAGAGAGCCTGGTATGGGCCTTAAAGACCGACTCGCAAAAATAAAGCAGGAGCGCGAATGCCAGCACGAGGACTGGAAAAAGCGCAAGGATTTGTGGGTCATGGAGGTCAAGACACTTTACCAGCAGGTTGCGGGCTGGCTTTCAGACCTCATGGACGAGGGCTTTGTGAAAATGGGTTTTTCCACCAAAACCCTTACTGAAGACTTTGTGGGAACTTATGAGATAGATGTGCTTGAGCTGGATCTTGAGGTCTGCCCACCCATTGTTTTTGAGCCTGTGGGCCGCAACATCATAGGTTTTCTGGGCCGCATAGACATCTACATAAAGGGCCATGAAACCGAAAGGAGAATGCTCCTTCAGGTGGAGAGCGAAGATGGAAGCACCCACTGGGAGCTGTGGAAGAACATAGACAAAAAGGAAATGGTGCCCTTTACCGGCGAAAGCCTGGAAAAGCTCCTTGAATACTGGATAGACGCCTGGTCCTGATATCTCCATGAAAGACGCTAATAAAGTTCCCCCGCCCGACACCCTGTTCAAGACCCTGTTCGCCCTGCGCTCCGGCGCTGTGCAGTCCAATCGTCTTTTTATCGACAACCTTGCAGCCCTGCTTCCGCCCCCCAGAGGTACAAAAAGGCGGCTTGCTAGGGTTGCAGGCAGGCCTGCATCGTGGATTGGAGGCTTCGAGGATTCATCTGGTCGGATACTCTACTACCTGCACGGCGGCGGCTATGCAATGGGTTCGCTGCGCTCCCACCGCAGCCTGACCGCCTACCTTGCGCGTGCCGCAAGGGCCAAGGCCCTTCTTGTGGATTACCGCCGGGCACCGGAGCATCCTTTTCCTGCGGCCCTTGAGGATGCCCTGGCCGGATACCGGGCCTTGCTGGATGCTGGTGCAGACCCGCGCCGACTTGTTATTGCCGGGGACTCTGCAGGAGGGGGCCTTTGTGTTTCGCTTATGCTTTCGCTCAAAGAGGGGGGTTTGCCGCTTCCCGCAGCCGCGCACCTGATGAGTCCCTGGGTTGACCTCACCAAGAGCAACCGGCCTTTCTACGATTTTATCTTTGGCAGAAAATGCCTTGTGGACTGGAATGCCGACTTTCTGGCATCCCTTTACTGCCAGGGCCATGAGCCGGAGAATCCTTTAATCTCGCCCCTTTATGGCGACCTTTCGGGCCTGCCGCCCCTGCTTGTAACCGCAGGCCGCACCGAGCCATTGCGCATGGACGGCAGGAATCTGGTTCAAAAGGCCAAAGAGCAGGGCGTGAAAGCTGTTTTTGTGCATTATGAAAGCCCCATGCATGTTGTGCAGGCCCTTGCACCCCTTTCCCGGCAGGTGAGAAGGATTGTTTCCCGCGCAGGAGATTTTCTTGTTGAGCACAGCAGCTAGCTTTTGTGCAAACAGGGCAGAGTGTCGGCGAATCCTCCCTGTGAAGGCGCTTTCTGCCGGGTTGCGCTGCTGCCCCAATGGCCAAGGATAGAGCCTTTCTTATCCCGAATAATTCATGAAAAATTTTGCCTATAAGAAAATATAAAATATTTACAGATAGATAAGTACACTTTTGAAGCCCGGTCGAAAATACAGTCTGCTTTTGATGCAAAAGTTGTTTAAACGGCAAAATTTTTCACCCTGCGGGCGAGAAAAGATTTGTGCACTGGCTGCGTTATCTTAGGACTCGGCATACAGCAGTATGCCGAAAGCCCCTCTAGCCTTGCCAGTGCACAAATCTTTTCTCGTGAATTATCCGGGTTATTATTTCAGGTTCTCCTGCCAGATTGCCTTGGGGTTGTAGTCCGGGTCCAGCCAGCCCATGCGCCGGAACCAGTCCACAGTTTCCCGCAGTCCCTCCTTTACATCCGGGTATTTGTAGGTATAGCCCGCCTTTTTGGATTTTGCGTTGGATATCCAGTAGCTGCTGGACATATAGGTGGCAGAGCCTTTTTCCAGAATTCTCACCCGCGGCACTCCAAAGCGCTTTTCAAGCACAAGCCACACATTGGCTGCAAGAAGCCCCAGATGGCGGAGCCAGGACTGGCGCACCAGTGGCAGGTCCCTCATCCTTCGGCCCATGAGCAGGGCCATGTAGTGCAAAAACTCGTAATAGCTGATGATAGAATCATCAATCACATTGTAATCCTCGCCCAGGGTGGCTGCATTTTGGGCTGCAAAGACGCCAAAGCCAGCCACATCCGCCACATGAACAGAGGTTGTTATGTAGTTTTTGGCATCCTTTGGGATGACCGGCACCAGCCCCCTGGCCACGGCAAGGAGAATGCCGCCGTGCCCGTAGTCGCTGCCAGGGCCGTAGATGGGGGCAGGGCGTATGACTGTTAGCGGCAGGCCCTTTTCCCTGTGGTACTGCCAGGCAATCTGCTCCTGCTTGAACTTGGTCACAGAGTAATCGTTGACTATGTGGGTTCCGGCTGGCTCGTCCTGGCTGATGGGCGTGTTTTTGGGGGAGGGGTTTTCCTCTGTAAAGGGTATGTTGCATTTGCGGCCATCTGCGGCTGTATAGGGCTTGCCGAATACTCCGCAGGTGCTCCAGTGAATGAAGCGCTCCAGCTTGTCGTGGCCAATGGCCAGATCAAAAAGGTTTACAGCCCCTTCCACATTTATTTTTCGCAGAATGTTCATGGATGCTGAATAGTCGTAGAGGCTGGCCGTGTGAAAAACATGGGTTACAGGATGCTCAAAAAGAGCTGCAAGGCTTTTTTTGTCCGTGAGATCACTTGGCTGGACAGTGCATTTCGGGTGGCCAAAATCAATGCCCTGGCTGGCAAAGATTGCCTTGTTTTTGGGGTGCTCAAAGGCCCTGGACAGATCTGTTGCAATCACGGCCTGGCCGGAGTCTAAAAGCTGCTTTACAAGATGCGAGCCGGTGAAGCCGCACGCGCCTGTGACAAGGTTCAGTTGCTTTGCCATGAATTATGCCCCCTTATAAAGAGTTGTCCGTGCTGTTGGCTGAATTGGCCTTTGTGCCTTTGGAACCATTGGCTTTGGCTTGGTTTTCACCCGGCAGCCAGCAGCTACTGCAATCGCATTTGAATATTGAACCAGCTTCATTGTTTGAATATAATTCAAAATAGTGCGCAACAGCCCCCAAAGCAAGTTATTTTTCCTTTTTTTGGGATTCTCTGCCGGAAATTTGCCCGAAGCAAGAGTTTTTGAGCTGTAAATACGATTTATATCCAATAAAATCAATGTAATAAAAAATAATTCATTTTTCGCTTGACAAGAGAACATCGGTTAATATATTTGTGCGTACAGATGTTCGCACAATCGTTTTAACAGATGGCAGCAAACTTGTCTGGACAGATAATTGGACAGCAAACAAGAGGAGGCGGAAAATGAAAAAGGCAGCCGGAAATAAAAAGGCAGGGGCAAGGTCATCCCGCCGCGTGTTTTCGAATTGCTGCGCCTTTACCGTTCCCAGGCATTCAGGCGGCTGCAATGACGGCCGCACAGCGGAAGGCTTTGTGGTCAAGCCCGCCTCCACCCACGGCGATTTGCTGGCTTATACCGGCAACTGCCGCAGTTTCAAGTACGAGAACAAACTTTTTTAAGAAAACGCCTTATAACCGGCAGCCTGCTGCCATAAATAAAGGAGAAGGGTCATGAAAAAGCTTGGCATACGCATAGAGAACAGCGTTCTGGACAGGGAAGACCCCATCAATCCTGAAATGCCGCTTTTGGCCTTTGCATACAGCCGCTCCGGCTTTATCCGTCTTTCGGGCAGAAGGCTGCTTGAAAGCGCCATCCGCAGGCGGGCATAAGGTCAGACAATAACCGGCCCTGTTTATTGGGGCAGGATACTCTGTTTATAAGAAAAGGAGAAGGGTCATGAAAAAGCTTGGCATCCGCATAGAGAGCAGCGTTCTGGACAAGGAAGACCCCATCAATCCTGAAATGCCGCTTCTGGCCTTTGCATACAGCCGCTCCGGCTTTATCCGCCTTGCTGGCAGCCGCGTGTTGGAAAGCGCCATGCGCAGGCGGGCCTAGCAAAAAAACTTGCGGCCTCGTGTGCACTATGCGCGCACTGCCGGGCATTGAAAGCGCTTTTCTGGGGGGCGCTGCCAAGGCGGACGGCCAAAGAGGAAAAAGGTTTATCTTTTTTTAACGAAGCACTTTATTTTTTTGTGAAAATCAATTATGCAGTCATCAGTCTTGGAAACAGGCCTTATGGAAAGGGCTAATGCCTTTATGCCGGACGGTCCGGGAGCAAGCTCGTCCATGTCCTTTAGAACTCAACAAAAAAAACAGCGGGAAAAAACCAGCCAGTCCCTTATAGAGGCGGCTCTGGAGCTTTCAGCCGCCCAGGGATATGCCAGTCTGTCCCTGCGCTCCGTGGCCCGCAAGGCGGGCATTGCGCCCACCAGCTTTTATCGCCATTTCCGGGAAATTGACGAGCTTGGACTTGCCATTGTTGATCAGGCCTCCAATGTGCTCAAAAAAAGCCTCAAGCAGGCCTGCGAGGACATGGAAAAGACGGCCCAGGAAATTCTGGCAAAGGAAAGCTCCCTCACTCCGGCGGGTTTGCGCAAAATCATCGAGCCTTTTGTGCAGGACTTTCTTGCCTGCATGAAGGAGAATGCGCCCCTTTTGCGTCTCTTTTTTCAGGAGCGCACGGGCAGCGCAGAGGTCTTGCGCAACACCATTGCCTTAAAAATGGAGCGCCTTTTAAAAATGCTGGCCGATACCCTAAAGCAGGTGGGCCGGGCCGCAAAAACCCCCTGGGATGAGCGCAGGCTGCTGGCAGAAAGCGTTCTTCTGCTTGTGAGCCAGGGGGGCATGAAGCTGCTTACAGACCCGGATCATGAAACAGATGAAATAGTGGATGATGTCTGCTCTGCTGTAATATGGCTGCTGCACGGGGCAGCAATCTCTGCTCCGTAACCCTTCCTTTCCGGCTTTGGACACTTTGAGCATGGATGCAAGAATTGAAAAACTGTTTGAAGCCCATGTGGCCCACGAGCTGCAATCCTTTTCGGGCAAGGGCCTTGAAAAGACCATAAGGGGCGAGGTTGCCGCTGTTTTTGCCCGTATGGCCGACATCCGTCTTTCAGATATTGCCACCCCAAAGCAGATACTTGGCATAATCCAGAGGATTGTCATTGAAATGCCCATATCCGGCGGCATTTCCGAGCTTGCCGGAGAGATGGCCCGCAAGGTTTTGTCTTCG
>JAGVAW010000145.1 GCA_020060085.1 Desulfobacterales bacterium | reverse complement strand
ATGCTCAAAAGCGGCTCAAGCCTTTGGGATGAAAGAATTTTTCTGGAGCGCTCGCCGTCCATTATGCCCCCTCTGCCATAAAAAATTTGCCCGCTTTAAAGGGTGGCTCATTCCACATTCTGCACCTGCTCGCGGATTTTCTCCACAAGGGTTTTGGCATCCACCACCTTGTGGGAAAGCTCTGCTACAGGCGACTTGGAACCCATTGTGGAAAACTCCCTGTGAAGCTCCTGGGCCAGAAAGTTGAGCTGGCGGCCAGAAGGTTCCTGGCCCTCCATGATTGTCAGAAATTGGGCCACATGGCTGTAGGCCCTGACGATTTCCTCGGAAATATCGGCCTTGTCCGCCAGAAAAGCTGCCTCCTGGGCCATGCGGCCAGGGTCCAGGTCCGCAGCGTTTTGTGCAAGCATGGCCATGCGCTGAACAAATCGCTCCTTTAATATTGCAGGAAGCCCGCCTGACAGCTCTTCAATCTGCCCGGCAAGGGCCTTCACCTGCTCAATGTGCCGCAAAAGGTCTTCGGCCAGGGCTTTGCCCTCAATTTCGCGCATGGAGGCAAGCTCCTGGGCTGCCTGAACAACAGCCTTTTCCAAAATGGGCCATTGCTCTGCAATATCTGTTTCAGCGCGGGTCTGGGTGATAAGGCCGTCCTGGCGCAGAAAGTCCGATGCAGATACAGAAATTTCCAGGCCGGAGACTTCTGCAATCTGCTTTATGGCGCCAGCAAAGGCTTCAACAAGCTTCTCGTCAACAACAAAGACAGTATCTGTCTGGCCGATGCTGACAATCTCCACAAAAACATCAATCCGGCCACGGGCAAAGCGCTGTCTTAAAAGCCCCTTTATGCGCTCCTCCAGTTGGGCATGGGTGCGCGGCAGGCGCACGGCAATATCCAGCGTGCGGCTGTTGACCGAGCGCATCTCCACGCTTGCGGTGAGTCCGTTTTCCGTGCAGGCGGCCCTGCCAAATGCTGTCATGGAAAGAACCATGATTTGTTTTCCTTTTTGTCAGGGAAGCGCACCAACGGGATTATCCGCCTTGGCAACGCCTCTTTTAATGTCAAAGAAATATTTCTTCCGCACCTGGAGCAAAAAGCCCTGCATGGCTTTTCCTGCATAGTCCGGGTAGGTCCAGGGCAGGGTTTGAAAGCCCTTGTTGCTGTAAACAAGGGTAAGATCCGCATAAACACCTTCTGTTAATGCTATGCGGTGCACAAAATTCTTGCCTGTGGCCAGCACAAAGCGCTCTTTTGTAAGGTAGCCAGGATCCACATTCACCTTCCTGGCTCCATCCGGGCTTAAAAACTGCTGCTCAATTTCCTGTGCCCAGAGCTTGGCATCCACCAGGGTTATGGGTTCCACAAGCTGCGAAAAAGAGGCCAGCCGCCGGAAAAGGGGCCAGCCCATTTCCTTTTCGTAATAACGGGTCTGGTCGAACACAAACCAGGGGCTTAAAAGGTCAACAGGGCCAAAACGCTTTTGGGCGGCCTCCAAAAAGGGGGCGGCAAGCTTTTTGTCTGCCAGAAAAAAGCCTGCAACAAGCTTTACCGGGCTAAGAGGCCGCAGGGTGCTCATGGTCTTTTATGCCTGCCAGGGGCTTTGCCTCATCAATCAGCATTATGGGAATATCGTTACGGATGGGGAAAAAAAGCTGGCACCCTTTGCAGACAAGGCCCTGGGGTTCCTGGCTCATATCCAGCTTGCCCCGGCAGCCGGGGCAGACAATTATTTCCATAAACCGCTGCTCTATGGGCATGGCAAAACCCTCGAAGGATTTAAAATAAAGTTGAAATACAAAAACTTATCCTGTTTTAAAAACCGCTTTTGCCCTGCTTTCATAAAGGGGCAAAAAGCCCTGGCATTTTGTCATGGACAAATCCCTGCGTCAACAAGGCAGGATGGGCGTGTTATGGTTTTTTGCCGTTAAGGGCCAGGATAGTTTTTCAATTTGTGGCGCACATTTTCAGGCACAGGCATTATGCGCCAGCGGCGATGGACCCACAGCCACTGCTCTGGAGCGCGGCGGACTGTGCTTTCCAGAACCTGGTTAAAGGCGATGGTGTTTGCCTCCACATCATGGCGCAAATCGCCTGTGCGCTCCATTTCCATAGGCTCATAGAATTCCACCCGGTAGCGGCCGTCAGGCTCACGGAAGGAAAAAACAGGGGCCACCAAAGCATTGTGCCGTATGGCCAAAAGGGCCAAGCCCTTGTTTGTACAGGCTGTCCGCCCGAAAAAATCCAGGTACAGGCCTTCGGTGTAGTAGGCGTTCTGATCCAGCAATATGCCAACAGCCCCGCCTTCCCGGATTATTCTGCTCACCAGACTGGCGCTGTTGTCTTTATCGATAACCCGGTTGCCGGTGCGGCTCCGCATTTCTGTGAGCAGCCTGTCAAAGGCAGGCATATCCATTGCCCTGCCCATAACAAAAAAAGGCTTTTCAAGAAAAAGGCCTGCAGCAATGGCCATCAGCTCCCAGTTGCCGAAATGCCCTGTGAGAAAAAAATAGCCCCTGTCCTGGTCGAGCAGCTTTTGCAGGTTCTCCAGGCCCTCGACCCTTACAAAGTCATCAAGGTTGTCTTTGTTTACGCGCAAAAGGGAGGGCATTTCCAGGGCCACAATGGCAAGGTGGCGAAAAGCCGCCTTTGCCGTTCGGTTTATCCAGATGATGTTTTTATCCGGATAAGCCTTTGCCAGATTGTCTCCTGCAATATCCCTGTGCCTTTTGTCCAGAAGCCACCACAGGCGGGAAAGCGGGTTTGCCAGCCGCACAAGAATTTTCCGAGGAATCAGCGAAAGCAGGGCAAGGCCCAGACTGAAAAGCCGGTAAAGTAGCTGCTGGCTCCATGAAAGCCGGGGGGCTGTTTTCATTTCTCTTGCCTGTCCTTTTTTTCGTAATGCTGCCCATTTTGGGGCGGCAGGGTGTTTGTAAGGCCTATAAGGATAAGAAAAAAGGAAATAAGGGCCTGATACCAACTGTAATAGATGTTGTAACCCGTAAGCCCGGCCACCAGGAGCACGGCAGGCCAGGAGACAAGGCCCAGCCGCCAGCCTTCTGGGCTTGTAAAAACAAGCCTGCATGCCCGCACAAAAAGCCAGGCAAAGGCCAATAGACCCGCAATGCCCGTGGATGCCAGCAGCATGAGGACAAGATTGTGGGCATGGGTCTGCTCCACCCCGGCAAAAACCCGCCCGCCGGGCGAGATATAAGGCTCCACCGCACCGGAAGAAGCTACCTGGGTAAAAACATCGCGAAACGCGGAAACGCCCGTGCCCAGAAGCGGGTTCTCATAGAACATGGCAAGGGAAACCCGCCATATCCATATCCGGTCATAAACGCTGATGAGGTTATGCAGATCCCATATAAAGGTGGCCGCAACCCCGGCAACAAGAAAGCCTGCCAGAATTATCCACCCTGCAAGGCTTCTGCGCCCTGCCAAGTGCCCGTAAACCAGGCCGAAGGCAACTCCTGCAAAGGCTGCGGCAAGAGCTGTACGGCTCTGTATCTGCAAAAGCTGGGCTGCGCCGACAATTGCCAGGGCAAAGAGCAGAAGGCGGAGCGTTGGGGAGAGTTTTTTATCCAAAGCAGCCCACACGCAAAAAAACGGGGTGCTGTATGCTGCAATGCCGCTTATGTTAAGGGCCTGATCCAGCTTGCCGGTGTAACGGGCAGCACTGCGGCCCAAAAGATCGTGCCCAAGGCTCAAGGCAGCAAGGGTGTTGACTGCCCCGACTGCGAGTGCGGCAGCAAGGCCCCATACCAGATGCCTTCCAACAGGCCGCCTTGTGTTGACATCCATAAGTGCAAGGCCAAAGAGCACAAAGCGGACAAGAACCAAATCATGCGCCCAGCCCTTGCTGCCCGGCCCGTTTACCGCAAGGCTTGCCACAACAACTGCAAACCATATAAGCCAGGGCGCGGCAAGATTAAGGCGTAAAATATTGGGTATGGGATTTTGCCTTGCAGCAATGGCCCGCAGAATCCAGAAGGTGCAGACCACTGCCACCATTGTTTCAAACACGGCCTCGCCAATGACAAGGCCCACAGGCATAAGGGTTCCGGCCCACAGGATGGACGCATCGCAGCGCAAGGCCCAGACAGACTGGCCGGGCAGTTTGGCAAAAGGCTTTTCGATAAGCTCAAGAGCCTGCTTCTCCTGCCGGTTGTCTTCGATACCTTTGGAATCCTCAACGGTCATTTATTAAACAGCCCCCTTGTTTTTGTAGGCCCAGATCATGATGTCCTGAAAGGTCCCAGGCAGATAAGGCTGCTTTGGCGGGCAGGCTATGTGGTAGCCAAATCCCTTTCTTTCCAGAATGCCAAGAATCTGCGAAAAGCTATCGTCTTGCGGTGTCATGTGGTGGTGATATTCCACGATAAGCCTGGAAACCCTGTCAAGTGCGCCACTCTGCTCCATTTCCGCCAGAACTTTAGTTTCCGGGCCTTCAATATCCATTTTTACAAGGTCAACAGGCCTGTCAACAAATGATGAAAGGGGTACGGCCCTGACCTTGACGGCCCGGCCCCCAGGTGTGCGGGCGGCTTCACTGCTCATGCACAGGTGGCCGGGGTTATCCGGCGGCACAAAAAGGTCAAGCTCCCCGGCCTGACCGGCCAGGGCCAGATTATGGATGCGCACACCTTCAAGCGAGTTCTGCAAGACATTTGCCTTTAGGCAGGCAAAGGCCCCGGCAGATGGCTCAAAGGCTTCAATTGAGGCAGCAGGAAAAAGGGTTTTGAAAAAAAGCACGGAAATGCCGATGTTGCTGCCGCAGTCCAGAATAAAGGGCGCAGGGTTTTTGCTCTCAAAATAATATTCCATTTTCCAGAAAACATGGCGGAAAAGATATTCAAAATCTCCAAAGGACAGGATATTGACCCTGTAAGGCCCCATGCGCCTTGTGCTGTTGTCTGCGCCCAATTTCAAAAAATCCAGGGTTTTTAACCGCAGCCAGGTTAAAAAAAACTGCTTTCTTATCTGCCTTATCCTGTCCATTGATTTCCCTGGCAGCCCCGATTGTTCAAAAGGGGCTTCCCTTAAAGTTTTGCTCAAGCCTTTTGCAGCCCGCTTTCAGGGTCATTGAGGATTTTTTCCATGACCTGTTGGGGCGAAATTCCTGCAAGGCAGGCATGGCCCTTATCTGCCGGGCATTTCTTTTTGTCGCAGGGGCTGCAATCCACCCTGTTTGAAAGCACCCTGTGCTCCTGGCCCCTCACAGCACACCTTTGGGCGCTTGTGGGGCCAAAAAAGGCAAAAACAGGAATTCCTGCTGCTGCAGTCAGGTACATTGGCCCGGAGTCTGCCGTAACTGCAAAGCAGGCGTGTCGGGCAAGGGCATGTACCCCAAGGGGCGAAAATACATTTGTGGCGTCTATGCCTGTCTGCCTGCTTAAGCGGGCGTTGACCTCGCCATCTTCAGAAGCCCCCAGCCACACTACGGATTTGCCGCAATCCCCTATGAGCCGGGCAAGGGCTGCAAAGTTTTCTTCGGGCCAGCGTTTGGACGGAAAATCCGCCGCGCTGCCTGCATGAAGGCAGGCAAAGCTGCCGGGAGAAAGGCCTTTTTCCTTCATCCAGCCTGCCACAAAATCGTTTACCTTTTTTGGAACAAAAAGGCTGGCAATTTTCTGCGAAGGGCCTATTCCTGCTGCTGCAAGCAATTCATCCATTGCATCTGCAAAGTTTGGCTGAAAAGGGGCATTAAAGTCGTAGGATTTTTCAGGGTGCAGATCATAAACAGAGCCGGGATCCGGGCCGACTTTCACCCTTGCCCTGCTTTTGGCGACAAGCTTGCGGCTGATGCGGTTTCCCTGAAGGTCGTAGAGCACTTCCGCCCCAAGGCTGGCAAGCCAGGCAGATGCTCCCCTTACGCTTGTAGGCCCCCACCATTTTTTGCGGTCAAGAACCCTAACCTTTATGGACGGATGGGCCTCAAAAAGGCCTGCATAGGCGCTATGGGTAATCAGCCACACGGTTT
>JAGVAW010000165.1 GCA_020060085.1 Desulfobacterales bacterium | reverse complement strand
TGAAATGGCCATGCCAAAATGAAGGCCGGTAAGGGAAAAACTGCCGTAATCGCAAGCAATATCAACCCTGCCTATATTGCTTACCGGCGCAACAAAGGGCCGCAGAACCTGGCCCTGACGCACCAGGCTGCGCGCGCCGTTTTCATCATCTTTTCTGGCAAAGCGCGCCCATCGCAGAAGCCTTACCTGCCAGGGCAGGTAATAAAAATGAAAGCCCTTTTCAATTTTTTCGGCAAGTTTTTCCTTTATTTGGGCGCAAAAGTCCCAGTAGGGCATATCCTTGTCCACTGCATGGCAGGTTTCGGCCATTGAAATCATAAGCGTAAGGGCATCCGGGCTGACCGCATCCTCAAGGCGATCCCTAAAACTCACAAGAGAAAGCTGCCAGATTCTGGGCTTCTTTTTATCGGGAAATTCCTCGGACAAAGCTTTAAGCTTTGCCCCCACCAGGGCCGGATGCACGGTAAGGTTGCGCTTCTTCGTGCTTTGCAGCAGCCTGGCTGTTTCCTCCCGGTTAAATTTTGTGAGGATGAGCCTGTCGGAGCGCTCATCGGGCCAGCAGGAAGTTTGCGCAGGCACATGAACAGGGCGCATGACAAGCCTGTGAATGTTCTGCCAGGAGCTGTGCCCGGCCATTTTGCAAAAGCCCCCCGTGCCGCGGTACTCTTTTGGAATACGGCACTCCAGGGGGCCAGCATCAGGCTCCTCAATAAAGCCGGGCTGTTTTCCTTCCATTATTCTGGCGCAGGCAACAAGGGTGTCCCTGATCACCCCAACAGCGGAAACAGCATCGCTAATGGAGTGATGAAAGCAAAAGATAAGGGTCTTTTCGTCCTGGCCATGATCCACAAGGGTCAAACGGAGAAGCGGGCCTTTTTCCGTGTCAAAGCGGGTTGTGTGCTCCTTTTCAAGGGCAGCAACAAGGGGGTGCTCCGGGCCGGAAAAGTTGGATGAAAAGCTGTCAAGACAAAGGGTGGAGATGTTAACCGGCTCTGCTGTTTTTACAAACACCGCCCCATGCTCTTTATCAGGAAAAATTGCGGCATTGAGAAGGGGATGCCGCCTTTGAAGGGCGGCAAGGGCAAAGACAAGGTGTTTTTGCACAAGCTCGCCTTTTATGTGGGCTGCAAAAACAAAGTTGGTTCTGGAGACAAAATCCAAAAGCCAATAAAGATACTCCTCGTCCCCTAACGGCCTTATGACTTGAGTGTTCATTTCTTTGGCTGCTCCTGAAATTTTATGGGAATATTCTTCAATATCATTGCCCCAAGGCTTTGAACAAGGAATTTGATTGCAGATACAAAGCCCTTTTGGCAGGCTTCTACAAAGCCACAACGGCCCAAAACCACAACAGCATTGACATACAAGGCTTTTAAATTCTAATTTAGAGATAAATCAGGCAAATCGCTCATCTAAACTTCGCACGCATTTTGCCCAAAGCTGCCGGGGAGCATTTTTTTTCATGGATACTTTCAAGGTGCTTATTCTTTGCTGGAGCTTTGTGTGGGCGTCCATACTGGGGGGCATGAGCTACACAACTCTCAAGTTTGCCGAAGGAGAGCTGGCACTTCTTCAGCTCATTGCAGCCCACCCAACCCAGGCGTGGACAGTCATGCCGGTTTTCGCTTTTTTACCCTGGGCTGTTGGCGTGCTTCTCATTGGCGCGGGCCTGGAAATAGTTCGCTCCATCCAGTCTGCCAACCGCAACTGGGGCTATGAAAAGCAAAAGGAAGAAGAACCCCAAAAAGAGGAATGAGCAATGGGGCAAGGCCAAGACCTTAAGACCGGTGGCCAGGTCAGGACATCTCGATTCCCTGTCAGCCTTTCAAGGATTTTGCCTGCGTGACCCCAAACAAGGAAAAATCTTCCTGCGCCACGGCTCTGTTCTGTCTGGGCCTAACCCTGGCTGTTTTTGGGGCCTGGGCCAATGCCCTGAATGCCCCCTTTGTTCTGGATGATTCAATAAACATCACAAACAATTTGACCATACGGGGCTTTGGTTCAGACTTTGCCCCCTGGTATCCTCCTGACTACACATCCCTTTCCGGTCGGCCCCTGACAAACCTTTCCTTTGCTGTTGATTATGCCCTGTGGGGACTCAACCCTGCGGGGTTTCGGGCAGTGAATATGGCCCTGCACCTGTTTTGCGCCTTTTTGCTTATGGGCATTGCAAGGCGGACATTCACAATTGAGGATTTTCCGGCTTTTATGCGCCAAAGGGCTGCCCTGCTTGCCTTTGGAACTGCGCTTCTCTGGGCTGTTCACCCCTTTGCAACAGGTGCGGTCACTTACATTTCCCAGCGATTGGAAGTGCTCATGGCCCTGTTTTTTTTGGGCGCACTCTACTGTGCCATAAGGGGATGGCAGGGGAAAAGGACTTTTCTCTGGCACCTGGCTGCCGGAATCTGCCTTGTGGCCGGTGCAGGGGCAAAGGAGGTAATCGCCGCAGCACCCTTTGTTCTTTACGCCTATGACAGGGTCTTTTATAAGCGCAGTGTGCGCCAGGCCCTTGCCGCATCTCCGGTGCTGCACGCAGGGGCATTTGTCGGCCTGTTTATTCTTATGGCCCTTGTGGCAACAGGCAGGCAGGCTGCAACAGCATTCACTGAAGTTTCGCCTTTATCCTATGCCCTTACCCAGACCCAGGTTCTTTTTTATTACCTGAAAAAAGCCTTTTGGCCTTTGGGTCTCAACTTTGACCTGTGGTGGCGGGAGCCTGCTCAAATCGCCCAGGCCTGGCCTTTTGTCATCATGACAGCCATGCTTTTGGGCGGCAGCCTGTTTCTTTTCTGGAAAAAGCACCCGGCAGGTTTTGCCGGAGCTTTTTTCTTTCTGGTGCTGGCCCCGTCATCAAGCTTTTATCCCCTTCCGGACATGGCTGTGGAATACCGGGCCTATCTGCCCCTTGCCGCTCTTGCAGCGCTTACGGCAGGGGGCGGGGCATGGTTGTTGGACAAGGCCGTGAAAGGCAGATGGTTTTTTGTGTGGGCATTGATTGTGGCCACAACAGCTATTGGGCTTATGGGTGTCACCATTGCCCGCAACTTTGTTTTTGCAGATGCAGTTCGCCTTTGGACGGACACGGCCCAAAAGGCCCCCCATAACCCGCGCGCCCATGTTAATCTTGCCGATGCCTTGCAGAGCTTGGGACGCCATGACCTTGCGCTTGGGCATCTGGAAAAAGCCAGGGAGCTTGCTCCTGAAGCAGTTACAGTTTACGGCGGCCTTGGATGGGCTTACCTGGAGCTTGGAGAGATTGACAAGGCCTTTGACAACCTTGAAAAGGCCATCAGCCTTGAGCCTCAACGGGCGGTTCTGCATATGCTTATGGCGCTCACACTTGTCCGCATGGGGCAAAAGGATGCTGCCATACAGTATTATGAGGCGGCCCTAAAACTGGCCCCTCACATTTTCCGCGCCCGTTACAATCTGGCCAACCTGCTGCTTGAAAAAGGCCAGAAGCTTGATGCCCTCAAGCTTCTGGAGCAGGTTGTGCTTGAAAACCCCGGTCACGCCGGAGCCTGGGTCAACATGGGGGCCATTCTTTTCGATATGGGGGAATTCGAGCAGGCAATCACCTGCTTTGAAAATGCCCTTGAAATCGACCCGCAAATGGAGGCAGCCCTCATAAACTTACAGGAGGCGCAAAAAGCCCTGACCCTTCCCTGAAGAGTTAAAAGCCTTTATGTCCCTTGCCTTGCAGGCATAACTATCTATGGCTCATGCAAATATGTATACCACCAACACCAATAATGGTTCCAAGGGAATATCTCCCAGGCAAACCATCCTGTTTGGCCTGGCCCTGGCCTTTGTTGTTGCCGCAGCATGGACCAATGCCATAAACGCTCCATTTATTCTGGATGACCACGGCACAATTTTGGAAAACAGAAGCATTAGGGGGTTTGGTGCAGGTCATGCTCCCTGGAATCCGCCTGCCGGCACATCTTTTGCCGGCCGCCCCCTGACAAATTTTTCCTTTGTTTTTGATTATGCCCTGTGGGGACTCAACCCTGCTGGATATAGGGCGGTAAACATTTTACTGCACCTTTTTTGTGCCTTTTTGCTTATGGGAATTGCAGGACGTACCTTTTCCCGCTGGGATTTTCCTCCTTTAATGCGCCAAAATGCTGGCTGGCTGGCATTTGGAACTGCGCTTCTCTGGGCTGTTCACCCCTTTGCAACAGGTGCGGTCACTTACATAACACAGCGCTGCGAAGTGCTCATGGCCCTGTTTTTTTTGGGCGCGCTCTACTGCGCCATAAGGGGCTGGCAGGGGAAAAGGACAGCTATCTGGCATATTGCAGCAGTTACTTGCCTTGTGGCTGGTGCCGGAGCAAAGGAGGTAATCGCCGCAGCACCCTTTGTTCTTTATGCCTATGACAGGGTCTTCTATAAGCGCAGCGTGCGCCAGGCCCTTGCAGCATCTCCGGTGCTTTATGCCGGGGCATTTGTCGGCCTGTTTATTCTTATAGCCCTTGTGGCCACCGGCAGGCAGGCTGCAACATCATTCACGGAGGTTTCGCCATTAGCCTACGCACTCACCCAGACCCAGGTTCTTTTTTATTACCTGAAAAAAGCCTTTTGGCCTTTATCTCTCAATTTTGACCTGTGGTGGCGGGAGCCTGCTCAAATCGCCCAGGCTTGGCCTTTTGTCATCATGACAGCCATGCTTTTGGGGGGCGGTCTGTTTCTTTTCTGGAAAAAGCACCCGGCAGGTTTTGCCGGTGCTTTTTTCTTTCTGGTGCTGGCCCCTTCATCAAGCTTTTTCCCCCTGCCGGATATGGCCGTGGAATACCGGGCCTACCTGCCCGTTGCAGCCATTGCAGCCCTTGTGGCAGGTGGTGGGGCATGGCTGTTGATCAGGACGGTAAAAGCAAGATGGTTTGTTGTATGGGCAGCAATTCTGGCTTTAGCGACGGGCGGGCTTTTCTTTGCAACCACGGCCCGCAACTGGGTTTTTGCAGACAAAGTGCGCCTCTGGACGGACACTGTTCAAAAATCGCCTCTTAACCCCAGGGCACATGTGAACCTGGGTGCGGCCCTTGTTAATCGGGAAAACTTTGACCTGGCCAGTGAGCATCTTGAAACGGCCCTGGCTCTGGACCCAAAATGCCCTGTTGCCCACAACAATCTTGCCAGCTTCTACACGCGCACAGGCAGACACAACAAGGCGCTTTTTCATCTCCGGCAGGCTGTGAGCCTGGCCCCCGACAATGCCGACTATCATACTTCTCTTGGCATAGCCCTAACGCATACAGACCAAAAAGAAGCTGCCATTAGAGCATATCAGCAGGCTTTGGTTTTAAATCCTTATCTTGTGAAAGCCCGAATTAATTTGACAAATCTGCTTCTTGAGCATGGCCGCCGACAAGAGGCCTTCAACCTTTTGATGGATGGCCTTGAGAGAACGCCGGATGATGCAGCCATATTGGCCAACCTTGGAGGGCTTCTTATGGAGCGTGGAAGCCTGGTTGAGGCAAAGAAGCACCTTGAAAGGTCCCTGGCTTTAAATGCAGACCAATCTACAGCTCATGGCAACATGGGTGGTTTGTATCTTATGCTTGGGCAGCATAAAAAAGCCATTGCGCATCTCAAACAAGCTTTGGCAATTGCCCCTGACAGGCCGGATATATTGATCTTGCTGGGGCTTGCATTTACGCAAGCAGGAGAAAATGAGTCGGCCATAAGGGCATATCAACAGTCTTTAGCCTTAAACCCCCATTCTGCCCAGGCTCTTTTCAATCTGGCAAGCCTGTTGCTGGACAAGGGCCAGACCCATGAGGCCATAAGGCTTTTTCAGCAGGTTGTGCTTGAAAACCCTGACCACTCTGGGGCATGGGTGAACATGGGGGCCATCCTCTTTGACATGGGGGAATTCGAGCAGGCAATCATCTGCTTTGAAAATGCCCTTGCAATCGACCCGCAAATGGAAGCCGCACGCACAAACCTTATTGAGGCGCAAAAAGCCCTGACCCTGCCCAACAAGCAGGGCATCAACCCTTAAGATATTGAAAATCAAAATTTTATCATTGTCAACACAGGTGCGGCCTTTCTGTCCGCAACCATTTGCGCCAAGCTTTTCTTTGCAAAAAAAATCCTGCCCGCCAATTAAAAACCTTGCATTATCCTGAAAGCTCGTTTAAAGATTGAACCTGATTCAATGAATGAATTAGGTTCATATTTTGATTTGCCCGGCCAAAATATTTTTCCGGGCCTTTTCTTAATCCTGGCAGCAGGCGGCAAATCCGGGCCAAAAGCCTTATTTTCGGCAACTTCCATATTTTTTCAGGAGGCATTCATGGATTTTTCCTTTACCAAAGAGCAGCTCATGTTCAAGGAGGAGGTCATACGATTTGCCAAAAAGGAAATCGTACCCCGCGTTGCAGAGCACGAGCTTGCCTGCACCTTTGACTTTGAGGCCTTTCGCAAGATGGGCGAATTCGGCATTCTTGGCCTTCATTTTCCTGAAGAGCTTGGCGGCCAGGGCGCGGATGTAATAACCACCGTGCTTGCAGGCGAGGCCCTTGGGGAAGCCGGTGTGGACGGCGGCCTGACCCTGGCTTACGGCGCTCACACCTTTTTGTGCGCGGACACCCTTTTTCGCCACGGAACGGACGCCCAGAGGAAAAAATACATTCCCAAGCTGGCAAGCGGCCAGTGGATAGGCTGCATGGGCTTAACAGAGCCGGGGGCAGGCTCGGATGTGGCCTCCATGAAAACCGAGGCCGTGAAAAAGGGCGACACCTATGTTTTAAACGGCAGCAAAATTTTCATCACAAACGGCCCCATTGCAGATGTTGCTGTTGTGTATGCCAAGACAGATCCATCCCAGCAGCACGCTGGCATTTCCGCCTTTGTGGTGGAAAAGGGCACACCCGGTTTTTCCTCTGGCGAGCCGTTAAAAAAGATGGGGGTTCACACCTCCCAGACCTCGGAGCTTTTTTTCAATGACTGCACCATCCCTGCACAGAACCTGCTGGGCCAGGAGGGCATGGGCTTTCAGATGGCAATGGAGACTGTTGAGTGGGATCGCTCGGCCCTTCTTGCCCCATTCATAGGCTCTGGCAGCTACCTGCTGAAAAAATGCGTGCGCTACGCAAAGGAGCGGGTGCAGTTTGGCAGGCCCATAGGCCATTTTCAGGCCACCAAGCACAAGATTGCAGACATCAAAATCATGCTCGAAGCAGGCCGCTCGCTGGTTTACCGCATTGCCTGGTGCAAGGATTCGGGCAAGCCCCTGAACCACCTGGAAGCAGCCGTGGCAAAGCTCTTTGCAGGCGACTGGACATTGCAGCCCATGAATGACGCCATGCTCATTTTCGGCGGCTACGGCTACTGCCATGAGTACGATGTGGAGCGCTGCTTCCGTGACGGGCGGTTAGCCCCCATAGGCGGCGGCACAAGCGATATCCAGAAGATGATAATCTCCCGGCTCATGTAAGAGGGCCTTTTTGCCATAAGGAGCAAAATCATGAACTTTGATTATTCCCCCAAAGAAAAAGCCTTTTTGGAAGAAATAGGGGCAATTGTAAGCCAGTACGCAAGCCAGGCTGGCAGCCGGGTGGAAAAGCCTCTGGCTCTTATCCTTAAAAAACTTGCTGCCACACCTTATTTAAGGCTCGGCATTGAGCCGGTGGACGGTATGGAAGGCCCCCAGAGCCTGATGGCCGCAGCACAAAAGTTTGCAGCCGCCTATCCAAGCCTTTACCTTTCCGTTGAAATGAGCACAAGGGTTTTTGGCGGGGCACTATCCCGCTTTGGCAGCGCGACCCAGAAGGAGAAATTCCTAACCCCCCTGCTAAAGGGCGAGCTTGTGGGGGCAATGGCCCTTTCGGAAAGCTCCATGAATGTTGAAAACGATGCCCTTGCCACTACAGGCACGGTTGATGGCGACAAGGTGCTTGTGAGCGGTGTGAAAAGCTTTGTAATAAACGGCCCCATTGCCAATGTGATTGCCGTTGCAGGAGCTTATGAGGGCGGCACGGGAATCTTTTTTGTTCCTGCTGATGCGCCGGGCCTTACCATAGGCGAGCCTTTGGGGACACTAGGCTTTGAAGGGGCGCTCATCTCTGCCGTAAGCCTGGAAAACTGCCCTGTGGACAAGAATTTTGTCATCGGCCCCCTGGCCCACAAAGAAGCAATGGATGCGCTCAAGCTCATGGAAAACCAGGTGCTTGTGGGTGCGGCCCTGGGAGCCATGAGCGCGGCCTTTGAGGCTGCCAAAAAGCACGCCAAGGAGCACAAGTCCGGCGGCAGGCCCATCATTGCCTATCAGGAAGTGGCCTTCAAGCTGGCGGAAATGCTCACAATGGTCCAGACCTGCGAGCTTCTTGCCCAGCGGGCTTGCTGGCTGCTCAAAAACAACGACAACCAGGCCCTGGAAGTTTTCCTCTGCGCCAAGGTCATGTGCGGGGAATGCGCGGAGAAGGTGGCTTCCGGCGCGCTTCAAATCCTTTCAGGCTCCGGCTTCACCGCCCCAAACCCAACGGAAAGGGCTTACCGCAACGCCAAGTTTGTGCAGATTGCAGGCGTGAGCACGGAGATCGCCAGGGTTAAAATCGGCGACATGGAGCTTGGTTACGGCAAATAGACCTGCCAGATAAAATAAGGAGCGTCCATGTCGCAGTTGGCAAAAAATTTGGAAAACTCACCCACCGCAGCCCGCAGGCAGCGCGAGCGGGAGGCCAGGTATCAGACCATTCTCGCCTGTGCGGAAGATCTTTTTGCAAGCGAGGGCTACCATGCAGCCAGCATGGAAAAAATCGCCCGCAAGGCAGAGGTCTCGGTCGGCACAGTGTACTTTTACTTCAAGAACAAGGAAGACCTTTTAGTAAAGCTGCTAAATGACATCAGCTTTCACATCCGCGAGCTTGTGGGCAAGGAGTTTTCCCGCTCCGAGGCCACCCTTTCCGGCTTTGAGAAGGCTGGCCTGGCCTTTTTCAACGAGTTCTGCCTCAAGCACCCGGAAAAAATCGCCATTTTCTTTCGGGAATCCGTGGGCCAGAGCGCGGAGGTGGAGATTCAGCGCAAAAAGATCTTCGACAAAATAATAACCGATATTTTGGGCGCACTATCACGGCTTTTCGACAAGATGGGCTGGACATTCAAAAACCCCCTTGCCCCGGAGGTTATGGCTGTCTCCATTGTGGGTATGTATGAAAGGGTGGCCTACCAGTACCTTATCTGGCAGGACCGCTCAAGCGAGCTTGCCCAGGTGGGCCAGGATGCCCTGGATTTCATTGTGGGCGGTGTGCAGAGCCTGCGGGCGGAGTCAGAGTAAAATGCATCTCAAGGGTGCCTTGCATGTGCACACAACCTGCTCGGACGGGGAGCTTTCTCTTGCAAAAACCCTTGCGGCCCACGAGGCAATGGGCTTTGACTTTGTGGCGCTAACAGACCATGATTTTCTTATGAAAAAGGGCTGTTATGATGAGTTAAGCCGGATTTCCACAGAGCTTATTGTTTTTATTGGCGTGGAAATGATGGTCTTTGCCCACGGCTATGTGCACATAAACCGCATTGAGGGGGAAAAAGAGCTTCTGCACATTTTCAACCATCCCGGAGAAATGGGGCTTCCTGTGGATAAGGCCGTTGAGCGCATACTTGAGGTGGGAAAAAGCCTGCCCCTGGATGCTGTGGAGATAACCAGCAGGGGTTTTTACACACCGGAATACGATACGGAAAAAATCCCTTACCCCAAGGTGGCCACAGACGACTCCCACGGGAAGCACATGATAGGCAGGGCATGGGTGGAGATGGACTGCCCCCGCGACAAGGACGCAATTTTGCGCGCCATAAAAAACGATGATTTCTGGAACTGTTTTGCAGGCAACAGCAGGAATTTCTGAAATATTAAAGAGTAAAAGTTTTAACAGCTTCTCGCAATTTTTTTCACCTAACCAGCAGCAGGCGCAGGCAGCGCCGCCCAACTAAAAGGGCATTTGTTGCAAGATGCGCCACAAGGAGGGGCTTATGAGCAGACGCGTTGGAATTTGCGCCGTAGCCCAGAGTACCTACGAGCGCGAAAAGTGGTACGAGCGTTTCCAGGGAATGTGCCTGGAAATTCTTGAGCCGCTTTTGGAGCAGACAGGGCTGGACTTTGCAGAGGACACGGGCATCAATATGACCGTATCCGCATCTGATGATGTTTTCGATGCCCGCACCATATCGGACAACGGCATGACCGATGTGCTTGGCGGGCATTTGCGCTGCGAGGAAAAAATCGCCCAGGAGGGCATCCAGGCTGTTTATTACGGCCTTGCAGCCATTCTTTCGGGGCATCAGGATGTTGTGCTTATAATCGGTCACTGCAAGGAGTCCCAGGGCGAGAGCCGCAACCAGGTCAGCCACCTTGCCTTTGACCCCTTCTACACCCGGCCTGTGGGCCTGGACTATCTGACTGCCGCAGGCCTCCAGGCCCGCGCCTACCAAAAGGCCAAAGGCCTTACCGATGACCAGATGGCCCAGGTGGTTGTGCGCTGCCGGGAAAAGGCGGCCAAAAACCCACACACCCAGGATCTGACTCCAATCACGGCCCAGGATGTGAACAATTCGCCTCTGCTGGCAGACCCTCTCCGCCAGTTGCACGCCTATCCGGTTTCCGACGGCTCTGTGGGCATGATTCTGGCCTCCGAGGAACGGGCAAAAAAAATCTGCAAGAACCCCGTGTGGATAACCGGCGTGGGCAACTGCATGGACAGCTTTTTTATGGGCGACAGGGACCTTGCATCCAATTTTGCCCTTAAAAAGGCGGCTCAACGGGCCTACAAGCGGGCTGGCATTGATAACCCGCAAGGGGCCTTTGATGTCATAGAGGTCTCTGACCAGTACGCCTACCAGCAACCCATGTGGATGGAAGGCCTGGGTATTGCTGAGTCCGGGCCGGTCTGGCTGGACAAGGGCGGACCGGACAAGGACAGGGTGAACCTTTCCGGCGGTATGCTGGCAGGCAACCCGCTTCTTCTGGGAGGGCTGGTAAGGGCTGCTGAAGCTGCAACCCAGCTCATGGGGCAGGCGGGCGAGCGCCAGGTGGACGGCGCAAGGCGCGCCCTGGCCCACGGAGTGATGGGGCCTGCAGGCCAGTTTCATTCCGTCTTGATCCTGGAACGGGACTAAAGGAGGCGCAAAACCCATGAAAAGAAATCGAAATGTCGGCATAATCGGCGTTGGCCAGAGCCGCTATTCCAGCCACCGGGAGGAAGTCAACCAGCCGGAGATGATTCACGAGGCGGTTGTGGAAGCTCTTCAGATGGCCGGGCTTACAATGGATGAGGTGGACTGCATTGTGCACGGCAACATGGAGCTTTTTGAAATGGTGCATCAGCCCGACCTCTGGCACACCATAGGCACAGGGGCCTTTGGCCGGGAAAACATCCGCATCACCACGGGCGGCACAACCGGTGCCACCATCGCCTGTGCAGCAGATAACCTTGTGGCTTCGGGCCTGCACGATGTTGTCATGGCAATAGGTTTTGAAAAGCTCCAGGAGGGCCACACAACAGGCGGCATAACCAACATGGCAGACCCCCTGTGGGCGCGCCAGCTCCAGACAGGGGCGCTCACAGGCATGACCGCAGCGGAGATGATAGAGGAATTCGGCGAGGAGAGGGCCAAGAAGGCCTCCATGAAGTACCGCATTCTCATGGACGAAAACTGCATGAGAAACCAGAAGGCCCACCGCCGCCTGGGGCTTACAATGGATCAGGCCGATGATCTTATGGTCAACAGCCCGGCCCTTGTGGGCGAACTGAGGATGATTCACATGTGCAGCCAGTCGGACGGGGCCTGTGTGGTAATTTTCGCGTCCGAGGAAAAGGCAAAGCAGCTTGGCATCCAGCCCGCCTGGGTCAAGGATCACATCACTGCCCACAGGGAGGAGATGTTCTGCATTTTCGGGCGGGAGCCTTACAAAACAAGTATGCGCTACTGCGCGGAAAAGCTCTTTGAAAGAAACAACATAAAAGACCCCAGAAAAGAGATTGATGTCTTTGAGATGTACGACCCCAGCTCCTGGTGGGGTACGGACTGGATTCGGGAGTTTTTGCTGCTTGAAGGGGACGAGCACCTCAAGATGGTTGAAAACTCCGACATCGCCTTTGACGGAAGCTTTCCCATCAACCCCTCCGGCGGTGTCATCGGCTCCAACCCAATTGGCGCAACAGCACTTGTGAGGGTGGCCGAGGCTGCGCTTCAGGTCATGGGCAAGGCAGGCGAGCACCAGTTGCCAAAGCCGATCAACCAGGCGCTGGCATCGGGCTTTGGCGGCACCATGTGGACGGTGCTCATGTTACTGACCAAGCAGCCGCCCGTTTAAACGGCAGCTCCATCGCTTACTTTGAAGGAGGCGACATGAATCTGGGAAACTATTTGGATGAAGCCGTTAAAAAATACGGCGACAAATATTACCTGCGGTATTTTGACGAGGACATCACCTATAAGGAGTTTTCCGACAGGGTGAATATCCTTGCCAATGCCCTTTTGAAAATGGGCTTCAAAAAGGGCGATTTCATACATGTCCTTGTTCAGAACAGCCCCGAAACTTTGGTGGCCTACTTTGCCATTATTAAAATCGGTGCTGTTGCAGGCCCCATAAACGGCTGGTGGCAGGCCGCAGAGGTGGAGTACCTGCTAAACGACTCCCAGGGCCGGGGGCTTATCATCGAAGACCAGTATCTTGGCATTCTCGACAAGATAAAAAACAATGTCCCGCACCTGGAAAAAATTATAGAGGTGGGGGCAAACCCCAGACCGGAGCACACAAGTTTTGCAGAGCTGAATGCACAGGGCGACAAGACCCCGGTTGTGTGCGAGGCAGACCCGGACGATACGGCCTACATCTTCTACACTTCAGGCACAACGGGCAACCCCAAGGGCGTGCTTTTGTCCCACAGGAATGTGCTTGCAGATGTGGATGGCGTGAACAAGGCACTGGAAACCGATGAGGGCATGACAATCCTCATCTTTTTGCCCCTGTTCCATGTAAATGCAATGCTCTCCTGCTCTTCAAGCATTCAGAACGGCCACACCATTGTGCTGCGCCGGGCCTTCAGCGCATCCGAGTTCTGGGAAGTGGTGGACCGCTACAAGGTAAACTTCTGGTCTGCCGTGCCTGCGGTCTATCAGATTCTTTTAAAGGATCCGGGCCGCCAGCAGTACGACCTTTCCTCCCTTCAGTTTGGCGTGTGCGGGGCTGCCCCCCTCACAAGGGAAACAATGGAGGAGTTTGAAAAGACCTTTGGCATTCCCATTGTGGAGGGCTACGGGCTTACAGAGGCCACCTGCGTTTCCACCATCAACCCGCGAAGCGGCACCCGCAAGGTGGGATCCATCGGCCTGGCCCTGCCCGGCCAGGAAGTCAAAATCCTTGATGAGCAGGGTAGGCAGTGCCCGCCCATGATTCCCGGCGAAATATGCATTGGCGGGGCCGTGGTGATGAAGGGCTATTTCAACCGGCCCGAAGCCACGGCAGAGGCCATTGTGGATGGCTTTTTGCACACAGGGGATGTTGGCTACAAGGATGAGGACGGTTACATCTTCATTGTTGACCGCATAAAGGACATGATAATCCGTGGCGGCGAGAACATTTATCCCAAGGAAATTGACACCGTTCTGGCCAGCCATCCCAAAATTGCCGAGGCAGCCACAGTTGGCGTGCCCGACAAGACAATGGGCGAGGAGGTCCAGGTCTTTGTCATCCCTGCTGATGACATCACCGAAGAGGAGATTCTTGCCTACTGCAAGGAGAAGCTTGCAGCCTTCAAGGTGCCCAAGTACATCACCATTCTTGAGGATGAGGACTTCCCCAGAAGCCCGGTGGGCAAGGTGCTCAAAAAAGACCTTCGCAAGTGGGGAACAGGCCCCCGGCCCTCCAAAAAAGGCCTCCAGGTTTCGGTGGAGGACATCTTCGGCACAATGGAATCCCGCGTGAATCCCGAAGGTGTTGCCGGAATCACCGCCAATTATGGATACATCATCACAGGCGAGGGTGGCGGCGAATGGACGGTCTCTGTCAAGGACGGCAAGGTGAAGGTTCTTTCCGGCCTGCATGATCCGGCTGTTACCACCACGGTTTCTGCCAAGGACTGGATTGCCATAACCCTGAAAAAACTGGACGGCATGACAGCCTTCACCTCCGGCAGGCTCAAGGTGGAAGGCGACATGGGCCTGCTCACAAAGGCAACTGCCTTCTTCAAGCCCTACCAGCCTCCTGCTGCTGTGCCGGAAGTAACCGTGGCGGACATCTTTGGCACAATGGAATCCCGCGTGAACCC
>JAGVAW010000045.1 GCA_020060085.1 Desulfobacterales bacterium | reverse complement strand
GGCGCGTGCTCCGGCGGCGACCGCCGTCAGGCCCCGGTACTGGCAAGGGCTGCCGTGGCCGCAGGGGTGGATGCAATCTTTTTTGAGGTTCACCCGGACCCGGACAAGGCGCTTTGCGACGGCCCCAACTCCCTTGCATTGAAGGATGTGCCAGGTATTTTAAAGGTTCTGGCCGCAATTCGCACTGCTGTGAAGGAGGCGTAAAAATGCCGCTCTTTTCCTCCAAAAATTGGGATACGGCAAAACTTGCCCAGGTAAAGGCCCTGGTGCTTGATGTGGACGGAGTTCTCACAAAGGGCGAAATTGTCTATGATGGAGAGGGCCGGGAAAGCAAAATCTTTTCCGTAAGAGACGGCCTTGGCTTGAGGCTTCTTATGCAAAACGGCTTTGCCGTGGGCGTGGTGACAGGCAGAATGGGGCCTGCCCTGGCAGCCCGCATGAAGAATTTGCAAATCCGCCATGTGTGGGACAATGTCAGTAACAAGGCTGCTGTTCTGCCGGACCTTGTTCAGGCTTTGGGCTGTTCGCCCCAAAACATGGCCTTTGTGGGCGATGACCTGCCGGATTTGCCCCTCATGGGCCTTGTGGGGTTGCCCATTGCAGTTGCAGACGCGCACCCGCAGGTGCTTGCCGCTGCCTCCATTGTAACCGCTGCCCCCGGCGGGTCCGGGGCCGTGCGCGAGGTCTGCGAGGCAATCCTTTCTGCCCACGGCCTATGGGAAAAAATCCTCAATGGCTACCGTACAGGCAAATAAGCTTTTTTTTGCTGTTGTTGCAGCAGCCCTGGTTGCGGCTGGCATTTTCTTTCTAAAGCCCGGCGGCCAGCCCGATTTTTTGGAGCCGCCTGCCCCGGGCGAGGAATTTATGGATGTGGTCATGGCCGGCGTAAGCCACAGCGCCATCAAGGACGGGGTTCTTCAATGGAGCCTTACAGCAGGCGGGGCATCCTTTTCCCTTGACCGGGAAAAGGCGTTTCTTACAGATGTAAACGCCACTTTTTTTGCAAAAGACGGCCAGGAGATTTTTGTAAGCGCCCAAAAGGGCACAATAGACACAAAAAGCCAGGGCGTTCTTCTTGAAGAGGAGGTCCTTTTGCACGACAAGGACTATGCCCTAAAATCCCGGCAAATGGATTACGATAATGATTCCAGGCTCATTGCGGCCCCCACCCCGGTTGAAATGAGCGGCCCGCGCCTGCACATTACGGGCGAAAGCCTGACCTACGATCTGGATAAAAGCGTTGTAACAGTTACAGGCAATGTGAAAGGACAGTTCTTTGACCTGCGCCCGGATTCCTAAAATATTGCTGCTGGCCTTTGCCGCAGCCCTTTTTCTTGCCACCTTGAGCAACGGTGCGCTGGCGCAAAGCCAGCCTTCGGGCTTTGTTTTTTCAGATGCCCCGCTCAACATAAGCTCGGACAGCCTTGTGCTAATGCACAAAGAAAACTCCGCCACTTTCAAAGGCAATGTGGAGGCAGTCCAGGAGGAGACAACCTTAAAGGCTGATGAGCTGATTCTTTATTTTGATGAGGAAACCAGCCCGGATGAGCGCTCACCCTTGGGCAGCCTTAAAACGGTTCTGGCAAATGGCAGCGTCATCATTCAAACCCCTGATTACACGGCATGGGCAGACAATGCCCGCTACGATGCAGGCAGGCAGCAGCTTGTTCTTACAGGCGAAAAGGTCACCTTAAAAAGAGGTGAGAACACGGTTACAGGCAAAAGAATCACCGTTGACACCCCAACAGGAATAACAAAGGTGGACGGCGGGCCTGTAAGGGTGGATTTTTTTCCGGGCAGCCAATGATTTCCGCCTGCTGAAAGAATTTTGCAAAATGGCAATTTTAAGCCTTGAGGGCCTTTACAAGCGATACGATGGCAAGCCCGTGGTGGAGGGTGTCTGCCTATCCGTGGAGTCCGGCTCGGTTGTGGGCCTGCTTGGCCCAAACGGCGCAGGCAAGACAACCACCTTTTACATGGCTGTTGGCATGATAAAGGCAGACAGCGGCAGCGTTTTGCTTGACGGCAGGGACATAACAAAAGACCCCATGCACGCCCGCGCTTTAAAAGGGGTGGGCTACCTGCCCCAGGAAAGCTCGGTTTTCCGCAAGCTCTCGGTGCGCGACAACATTCTTGCCATTCTTGAAATAGGCAAAAAAAGCCGCAGCGAGCGCACTGCCAGGGCAGATGAGCTTATGGCCGAACTGGGAATTGCAAAGCTTGCAGACCGCAAGGCCCTTGTGCTTTCAGGCGGGGAGCGCAGAAGGCTTGAAATAGCCCGCGCGCTGGCAACAGATCCGCTTTTCATGCTCCTTGACGAGCCATTTGCAGGCATTGACCCCATTGCAGTTGCAGACATCCAGAAAATAATCCGCAGCCTGGCAAGCCGCAACATCGGCATTCTCATCTCGGATCACAATGTGCGCGAAACCCTCACAGTTTGCGACAGGGCCTACATTTTAAACGAAGGCCGGGTTATCGAGTCCGGCCCGCCCCAGCACATTGCCGCAAGCAAAGTGGCCCGCCGCATCTACCTGGGTGAAAAGTTCAAGATGTAGGGCCAAAAAGCGAAAATCCACGAAAAATCAGGAAGGAAAGGTTTATTCAACCAAGCGCGTACAAGGCGGGCAGGAACGAGGTGTTTTTTCTTTTCACCCACAAACGCACAGGACGGTTCCAGGAAGACGGGCCATTTCTCCTTCCAACCCCTACGGCCCTGGCGATTCCAGGGGGACGAGAGCAAGGCTTGCGAGTTTGGCAAGGTCGAAGGTGTACTTGCCGTACATCGAGACCTTGCCAAACGAGCGTAACGCAGCCAAAAGTTTTCCTGGGCCCGCCCCTCAAATACGAACAGGGCGGTTCCAGGTGGTGCGTATGCAAGGCGCACAAGGCGGGCAGGAACGAGGTGTTTTTTTCTTTTCAACCACAAACGCACAGGGCGGTTCCAGGGAAAGGTTTTTCACCCACAAACGAACAGGGCGGGTCCAGGGAAACGAGGGCAAGGCTTGCGAGTTTGGCAAGGTCGAAGGTGTACTTGCTGTACATCGAGACCTTGCCAAACGAGCGTAACGCAGCCATCGTTTTCCTGGGGCCGCCCCTCAAATACGAACAGGGCGGTTCCAGGTGGTGCGTATGCAAGGCGCACGAGGCGGGCAGGAACGAGGTGTTTTTTTCTTTTCAACCACAAACGCACAGGGCGGTTCCAGGGAGACTAGAGCAAGGCGCGCGAGGCGGGCAGGAACGAGGTGTACTTGTTGTACATCGAGTTCCTGCATGGCGAAGCGCAACGCAGCTATCGTCTTTCTGGAACCGCCCTTCTATAACCTACTTGCCCTTCCTCCTCTGATGCCTTGTCCGGGCAAGAAGTTTTCTGTGCTTATGCTTGCGCATTTTCTTCCTACGCTTCTTAATTACGCTGCCCAAGAAATCACCTCCCTCCTGAAAACCTATAAATCAGCCTATTATTCAAAAGCATAATTTTCTAACAGCCATAATGGGGTTTGTCAAGGAAGTAAAAGGGGCTTAAAATGCCCCTCCAGTTAAAACCCTGCTGCATTTTGGCGCTTTTGGATGCCTGATGCCCGTTGTTTTGGGCAGGCGTATGTGTTATTAAATTTATTTTCGCTTTTTGGCTTATCGCCTTTAAACAAAGGGCCGGGGCAATTTGTTTAAAGGCCTTTTTTCAAGCAACTTGAAGCACTCTGTTGCAAAAGGAAAATTCATGGAAAATAGCACAGGCAATCCGCCGGAGGCCGCAAGGGAGCCGGGCAGAGATTTTATCCGCGAAAAAGTTACAAAAGACATTGCCGCAAACAAGCATAAGGGCAGGGTGGCCACCCGCTTTCCGCCGGAGCCTAACGGCTACCTGCACCTGGGCCATGCCAAATCCATCTGCCTTAATTTTGGCGTTGCAAATGAGTTTGGCGGCAAGTGCAACCTGCGCTTTGACGACACAAACCCGGCAAAGGAAAGCGAAGAATTTGTCGAATCCATAAAGCGCGATGTGCGCTGGCTTGGCTTTGACTGGGAGGACAGGGAATTCTACGCCTCGAATTACTTTGAGCAGCTCTATGGGTTTGCCCTTGAGCTTATAAAAAAAGGCCTTGCCTATGTGGACAGCCAGAGCGCGGAGCAGATTCGCCAAAACCGGGGCACACTTACAGAACCGGGGGTTGAAAGCCCTTATCGAAACCGCAGCGTGGAGGAAAATCTAGACCTTTTCACCCGCATGAGGGCCGGAGAGTTTGAGGACGGAGCGCACATTCTGCGGGCCAAAATAGACATGGCCGCACCCAATATGCTCATGCGCGACCCCACCCTGTACCGCATCCGGCGGGTGCATCATCACCGCACAGGGGACAAATGGTGCATCTACCCCATGTACGATTTCACCCATTGCCTTTCCGACTCCATTGAAGGCATAACCCACTCCCT
>JAGVAW010000149.1 GCA_020060085.1 Desulfobacterales bacterium | reverse complement strand
GGATTGAGCGGGCTGCATATGGGGCGGAAGGGTTTGGGGCAAAAGAGGCATTGGCAAAAAAAGACGCAGGGGGGCTAAAAACGCCGGGCATAAACATGGCAGGGCCTTGTTTGAGAGACAAGCAGCCTGCCTTTTGCCGCAAGGGCAAAGCCCGAACAAAAAACCAAGGAGACCCTATGCAAAGAAAACCGATTATCACCCTTGTTGCCGCGCTTGTGCTGGCCCTGACCCTTGCAGGAGCCAACAGCCCTGCGTGGGCGCGCATGGAAAACGGCGCACCCGCAAGCTTCACCCAGCTTGTGAAGGAGGCTGGCCCGGCTGTTGTGAACATTGCCACAAAAAGGGAAGCTGTTTCCCGCCGCAGCCCTTTTCCGGAAGGGTTCCAGGAGAGATTTCCCGGCAGGCAGGACCCTTTTCAGGAGTTTTTTGACCGCTTTTTCGGCGGAGAGCCTCCCACCCGCGATTCAAGGCCCCGCTCACTGGGATCGGGCTTTATCATCAGCGATGACGGATTCATTGTAACCAATCACCATGTGGTGAGAAATGCAGACCAGATTCTTGTGCGCTTGTCTGATGGCCGGGAATTTTCCGCCCGCATCATAGGCGCGGATCAGAAAACGGATCTGGCCCTTTTAAAAATTGATCTGCCCAATGCAGAGCGCCTGCCCGTGCTTCCCCTTGGGGATTCCACAGCCCTGGAGGTGGGCCAGTGGGTTGTGGCCATAGGCAGCCCCTTTGGTTTTGACCACACGGTTACGGCAGGCATTGTAAGCGCCAAGGGCCGCGCAATAGGTGCCGGGCCTTACGATGACTTCATCCAGACGGATGCGTCCATCAATCCGGGCAATTCCGGCGGGCCGCTTCTCAACATGAAGGGCGAGGTGGTTGGCATAAACACCGCCATAATCGCCCATGCCCAGGGAATAGGCTTTGCCATACCCGCAGACCTTGCCCGCGGCATCATAACCCAGCTAAAGGCCACCGGATCTGTTACCCGTGGCTGGCTTGGTGTTCAAATTCAGGATGTTACCGAGGATATAAAGGAATACTACGGCCTGTCATCTGCCAAGGGCGCTTTTGTGGCAAGGGTTTTTGAAGGCGACCCGGCAGACAGGGCCGGCATAAAGGCCGGAGATGTGATTGTTGAGGTGGACGGCAAAAGAGTTGAGGACAGCCGGGAGCTCACCCGCATTGTGGCCGATATTCCAGTGGACAGGAAAACGCCCATTGTTGTCATCCGGGATGGCAAGCGGACAAAAGTCAATGTTACCATTGCCCGCAGGGATGACGATGAGCAGGAGCCGCCCGCCGCACCTGAAAAGGAATTCTCAAGGCTTGGCTGGACCCTTGCGCCGCTGGATGCCCAAACAGCCGCCCAGTTAGGGATTGCCGATGAAAAGGGCGTGGTGGTAACCGGCGTGGAGCCAAACAGCAAGGCAGATGGGGCTGGCTTAAGGCCGGGGGATGTCATCCGCGAGATCAACCGCAAGGCAGTTACAAGTGTTGCTGATGTGGAAAAGCTGGTGGATGCGGCCAAGCAGGGCGATATCCTAAACCTCTTTGTCCAGCGCCGGGCCTCATTTATTGTACTGAAGCTGGAGAAATAAAGCATTGGCGCGGGCGGCCCGAAATGGCGTGGTGCTGAAGTCGCCTGCCAAGATAAATCTGTTTCTGTGCGTTGTCGGCAAACTGGCCAGCGGGTACCACGAGATTAAAAGCCTCATGGTTCCGCTGGCCTTTTGCGACAGGGTAACTGTCACCCCCATTGAAAATCCATCCTCCGGGCCTCTTATAAAGGTTTCCTGCCCTTATCCTGGCGTGCCGGAAGACTCATCCAACCTTGCTGTGCGGGCAGCGGAAGTTTTTTTTAAAGCGCTTGGCACAAAGCACAGCCTTTCAATTTCCATTGAAAAGCAGATTCCGCCGGGCGCTGGCCTTGGGGGAGGCAGCTCCAATGCCGCAGCCGTGTTAAAGGCCTGCAACTCCATATTTAAAAATCCTTTTTCAACTGAAAAGCTTGCGCAGATGGCCGCCAACCTTGGTGCGGATGTTCCATTTTTTGTTTACGGCGTGCCTGCCCTGGCAAGCGGCATAGGCGAGCGCATAACGCCGGTCCACTGGGTTGAACCCGAACCTTTGGTGGTGGTTTTTCCTGGGGTGAGCGTTCCCACGGCCCAGGTCTATAAAAAATTGACTTTGACATTGACAACCTGCGGAAAAATTCATAACCTGCCCACTTTGAAGAACAGGCCGGCCCCCCTTGAGGACTTGGTGGCCAATGACCTGGAAGCAGTTGCAGCAGCGGATTTTCCGCAGATTACAAAGGCCAGGCTTCTGTTGGAGCAGGCTGGTGCCAGGGCGGCCTGCATGACGGGCAGCGGCAGCGCCGTTTTCGGGCTTTTTGCAAGCCAAAGCCAGGCCCAACAGGCAACAGGGCGCATTGCAGGGCTTTGCCCCCAATGGTCTGCATGGGCCACGCATATTGCTGTGCAGGGCAAAACCCCCTGAATTTTTCGGGGCATTTTTTTGTTGCCTGCACCTTAAAAAAGGGATACCTGCGTGGGGGGGTGAAAGTCAGCCGCACACGGGCCTGGCAGGGTACCAAGCACTGGGGCGTCGTCAAGCGGTAAGACACAGGATTTTGGTTCCTGCATTCGGAGGTTCGAATCCTCCCGCCCCAGCCAAAAGGCCAAAAATTTAAAAAAGCGGATTCTAAAACCATGAACAACGAGCTGGTCATCTTCACGGGCAGCGCCCATCCCCAATTGGCCAAGGACATCTGCCGCTATCTCAAGAGGCCTTTGGGCGATGCAATGGCCAAAAGGTTTTCCGATGGCGAGGTGCAGATAGAGATAAAGGAAAATGTCCGCGCAAAGGATGTTTTTGTTGTTCAAAGCACCTGCCCGCCGGTGAACGAATCCGTCATGGAGCTGCTTCTGGTCATTGACGGGCTTAAAAGGGCATCGGTCAAGCGCATAACCGCAGTCATCCCCTATTACGGCTACGCCAGGCAGGACAAAAAGGTGACGCCCAGGGTGCCCATAAGCGCCAAGCTGGTTGCAGATATTCTTGAAAAGGCCGGGGCCAACCGCATAATCACAATGGATCTCCACGCAGGCCAGATACAGGGCTTTTTCAACATACCTGTTGACAACCTGTTTGCAGCCCCAACGCTTTTGCAGGACATCCGGGACAAGTTTGTGGGCCATGACCTTATAATCGTCAGCCCGGATGCAGGAGGCGTTGAGCGCGCAAGGGCCTTTGCCAAGCGCCTGCACGCGGGCCTTGCCATTGTTGATAAAAGGCGGCCTGCACCCAACCAGGTTGAGGCCATGAATGTGATTGGCGATGTGGACGGCAAAACGGTCATCATTTTGGATGACATGGCAGACACCGCAGGCACCCTCACCCAGGCTGCGGAGGCCCTTGTGGGCCACGGGGCAAAGCAGGTTCACGCCTATGTCTCCCATGCCGTATTGAGCGGCCCGGCCATTGACCGCATAAACGCATCCATGCTTGAAACACTTGTTGTCACAGATACAATCCCGCTTCGGGAAAACGCAAAAAATTGCGGTAAAATAAGGGTGTTGTCAATAGCCCCACTGGTGGGCGAAGCCATCATCCGCTCACATCGGGGCGATTCGGTCAGCTCCCTTTTCGTTTGATTTTGCTCAAGGAGGAATTTTTTCTTGGAAACACTGGACTTGAAAGCAGCAAAACGGGAGAGAAAAGGCAACAACCCCTGCCGGGCAATGCGCCGGGAAAATAAGGTTCCCGCGGTTGTATACGGCCCTGCCATGGAGGCTGCACTGCCAATCTCCGTGGATCGCAAGGAGCTTGCCGACCTTCTCAAGGTGGCCGCAGGCCGCCAGATCATCATCAACCTTGCCATTGAAGACAACGGCGAAAAAAGCCGCAAGGTGATGATAAAGGAACTCCAGCAGAACACCCTCACAAGCGCACTGCTCCACGCAGATTTCTACGAGGTTGACATGACCCGTGAAATTATTGTGGAAATTGCCGTGGAAACCGTTGGCACGCCTGTGGGCGTGCAGGAGGGCGGCGTTCTGAATCTGGTGCGCCGGGAGCTGGCAGTCAAGTGTCTGCCGGGCAATGTGCCTTCAGCCGTAACGGTGGATGTTTCGGGCCTGAATATAGGCGATTCCATCCATTTGCTGGATCTTGCTCTGCCTGATGGAGTGGAAATACCTGACGCAAGCATCAACTTTACTGTTCTGGCCGTGTCCGGGCCTGAAAAGGAAAAGGTTGAGCCTGAAGAAGGCGAAGAGGGTGAAGGCGAGGCTGCTTCAGCAGATGAGGAGTCTTAAAACCCCTTTGGCGCACAGCCCTTTTTTGGGCGAAGGGCTTTTTTAAATCGCTATGGCGGGTTCTGGTACGCATTTTCTGGTTGCAGGCCTTGGAAATCCGGGGTCCGAATATGCCAACACCCGCCACAATATGGGGTTTCTGGCAGCAGACGAACTGGCCGGGCGCCTGGAAATACCGCTTTCGCGGCAGCGGTTTGACGCGAAATTCGGACATGGCTTCCTGGCAGGCAGAAAGATTACCATAGCCAAGCCCACAACCTACATGAATTTGAGCGGCAGGGCTGTGGCAGGGATAATGCAGTATTTTGGCATTGAAGCAAACGGGCTTATTGTGGTCCACGACGATTTGGACCTTGTTTTCGGACAGATAAAAATAAAAGAGAAAGGAGGCGATGGCGGGCATAAAGGGGTCAAATCAATAATCAGCTCTATCGGAGGCGGCGATTTTGTCCGGCTTCGGATAGGCATTGGGAGACCGGAACAAAAAGATGTAACAAACTTTGTTCTTGGCCGTTTCGATCTTCAGGAAAAAGAGATTCTGGACAAGGTGATTCCCCTTGCTGCAACAGCCCTGGAAACCATAATACTTCAAGGGCCAACAGCAGGGATGAACCAGTTTAACAACAAACCGATTTAAGGCGTCACAAAAGGCCTTTTTCGGGCCGCGCCGGCAACCCCCGGCGCCGGAAAAGCTTTTTTTGGGGCCGCACTACTCACAAGGGAGGGTGTTCATGTACGAAATGGCAGTAGCTAATATCCCACTTACCTGTACAATAGTGGGCGCTTTGGGTGTTCTGTTCTCGCTGATTCTGGCAGGCGTTGTTCGCAGCGCCCCTGCCGGAGACGGCAAAATGATTGAGATTGCTGCAGCAATCAAGGAAGGCGCCATCGCCTACCTCAACCGTCAGCTCAAAACCATGGCGCTTGTGGGCGCAGTAATTTTCGTGCTCCTGTTCGTGGCCCTGGGCTGGAAAGCAGCCTTGGGTTTTGCCATTGGCGCTGTGGCATCCTACATGGCCGGTTACATCGGCATGAGGGTTAGTGTTATAGCCAATGTGCGCGTTGCCCAGGCAGCCAAAAGAGGCCTTGCAGCAGGCCTTTCCCTGGCATTCAAGGGCGGCGCTGTCACCGGCATGGTGGTTGCGGGCCTTGCCCTCTTCGCCACCGCAGGCTACTACACACTGCTCACCATGGGCGAAGGCTCCACCCGCGAGGCAGTGGTCAGCCTTGTTGCACTGGGTTTTGGCGGAAGCCTCATCTCCATCTTTGCCCGTCTTGGCGGCGGTATCTTCACCAAGGGTGCAGATGTTGGCGCTGACCTGGTCGGCAAGGTGGAAGCTGGCATTCCCGAAGACGACCCCCGCAACCCCGCAGTTATCGCAGACAATGTGGGCGACAATGTGGGCGACTGCGCAGGCATGGCAGCCGACCTTTTCGAGACCTACTGCGTGACCGCAGTTTCGGCCATGCTTCTTGGCCACCTGCTCTTCCCCACCTTTGAGCTTGCAACCATCTTCCCGCTTGTGCTGGGCGCCATCTCCATTGTGGCCTCCGCCATCGCGGTATTCTTTGTGCGTCTTGGCAAGTCCGAGTACATCATGGGCGCTCTGTACAAGGGCATGTTCGGCTCCGCCATCCTGGCAGCCATTGCCTTCTACTTTGCCTTTGACAAGATCATGGTGGGAATGCCCAACGACATTCTGCCCATCGAGCTTTTCTACTCCGCGCTTGTGGGTCTGGTGCTCACGGTGGCAATCGTCATCATCACCGAGTACTACACCGGCAAGTACGGCCCTGTGAAGCGCATTGCCCAGGCTTCTGTAACCGGCCACGGCACCAACATCATCGCTGGTCTTGGCGTTAGCATGCAGGCCACTGCTGCCCCGGTTCTCACCATCTGCCTTGGCATCTGGGTGTCCCACCATTTTGCAGGCCTTTACGGCATTGCAATGGCAGCCATGGCCATGCTCTCCATGACCGGCATGGTCATTGCCGTTGACGCTTACGGCCCCATCACCGACAATGCAGGCGGAATCGCTGAAATGGCAGGCCTGGATGAGTCCGTGCGCGCCGTCACCGACCCCCTGGATGCTGTCGGCAACACCACCAAGGCCGTTACCAAGGGCTATGCCATCGGTTCTGCCGGTTTGGCCGCCCTGGTTCTTTTTGCAGCATATGTGCAGGAGTTTGTGCTTCACGGCGGTGCAGATTCCATCCACTTCGACCTTGGCGATGTTAATGTCATCATCGGTCTGTTTGTGGGCGGCCTGCTGCCCTACCTGTTCGCCTCCATGGCCATGAACGCTGTTGGCCGCGCAGGCGGCGCAGTTGTCGAGGAAGTCCGCCGCCAGTTCCGTGAAATCCCCGGAATCATGGAAGGCACAGCAAAGCCCGACTACGCTGCGTGCGTTGATATCGTCACCTCCTTTGCACTCAAGGAAATGCTGGTTCCCGCACTGCTGCCCGTTGTGGCACCGATTGTCGTGGGCCTGCTCCTTGGCAAGGTGGCCCTTGGCGGCCTGCTCATCGGCTCCATCATCACGGGTCTGTTCGTGGCCATCTCCATGACCACGGGCGGCGCTGCATGGGACAATGCCAAGAAATACATTGAAGACGGACATCTGGGCGGCAAAGGCTCCGAAGCCCACAAGGCAGCCGTCACCGGCGACACCGTAGGCGACCCCTACAAGGACACCGCTGGCCCGGCCGTCAACCCCATGATCAAGATTCTCAATGTTGTTGCATTGCTCATGGTGCCTTACCTGATGTAAGCTTCATCCTGCTGTAAGAACAACAAAGGGCTGGTGGGTTTTTCCCATCAGCCCTTTTTTTCTCCTTAAAATCCCTTGCCCGGCAGCGCCATCAAACCGTTTTTTGCTGCTGCCAGGAAAAGCAGGGCATCTGCCGGATTTTTTTGTGACAGATTTATCGGGTTTGGGTTATGATAAACAGTATGCAAAAAAGATTCCGGGCAGAACTTTTCCGCAGAAGGCTTGAACAGCATATCATTCTGGCATGATTCCTTAAAAAAAGGAGGTGGCTCAAATGGCCATTGATGTTGCCGTGAAACTGGAAAAGGACTTTGTGGTGGAAAGCGACCTGGACACGGTCTTTGATCTGCTTGCCGATGTGCCAAGAAGTGCAAGCCATTTCCCCAAGGTGGAAAAGCTTGTGGATCTGGGCAACAATGCATTCCGCTGGGAAATAGAAAAAATCGGCCTGGACAAATACCACCTCCAGACAATCTACGCATGCACCTATTTTGCAGACAAAAAGGCCGCAAAAATCTGGTGGACGCCAATTCCCGGAGAAGGCAACTCCGTTGTGGAAGGCCATTGGCAGCTATCAGCCCAGGGCAGCTCCACACGCATACACTTCGAGGCAAAAGGGATTATGACCCTGCCCCTGCCAAAACTGGCCAAGATAGTCATAGCGCCGGTGGTGAAAAGCGAGTTCAACTCCATGTCGGAGACATATATCAAAAACCTCAAAAAAACATTGGAAGCATAGGGCGGCCCCAGGAAAACGATAGCTGTGTTGCACTGCGCCTCGGAATTTCAGTCACGTACCCAACAGTACGCTCCTTTATTCCTCGCTTGTGCGCCTTGCTATCCTTTCCCTGGAACCGCCCTTTTGTGCTAGGGTGCTCCCAGGCGGGCTTGGGCTGCGTTACGCTCGTTTGGCAAGGGACTCGATGTACTACCACAGTACACCTAAAGCCCTTGCCACACCCGCAAGCCTTGCCATCCTTTCCCTGGAACCGCCCCGTGTGTGTGGAGAGGCGGCCCCAGGCGGACGGCTGCTGCGTTGCGCTCGCAAAGGAATTTCGGTCACATACAAAAAGTATGCTCCCTCATTCCTCGCTCGTGCGCCTTGCCCACGGCTCCCTGGAACCGCCCCGTGTGTTTGGGGGTTAAGAGAAAAGCGGCTCCAAAGGAACCGCCCTTTTGTGTTAGGGCGCTCCCAGGCGGGCCTGGGCATTGCAAAGCAAGACGCCCGAATCCGCTTTTCAAACAAAAAATGACTGCTTTGTCTTGAAAATCAAGTAAATCTTTGACAAAGATACTTCATTTTATTATTCTGACAAGATTATGCGGGGTGCGCTTTAGGCAGGGGAATGCCGGGTGCGCATGGCAGGATCTTCTGAGGGCTGCCGGATGGCGACAAGACACATTCTAATTGTGGATTCTGACGAGGCCTTTCTCTCACAGGCTATCGACGCCCTGGAGCCTTATTCCGACTCCTTTGTGGTGCTTCTGGCCACAAGCGTTGAGGAAGCCAATGCAGAGCTTGAAAGACTGCCGGTTTCCGTGGTGCTCATTTGCGCCCAGTCTCCTGATGACGGCCAGACCCTGGAGTTATTGAACATACTTTCGGAAAAATATCCTGAAGTCCCCTTTTTCATTACCAGCGCTGCCTCCCAGGAGCTTGAAGATATGGCCAAGGCAAATGGTGCCATGCACTTTTTGCCCAAGCCGATGGATTTTAAAGACCTTGCCCGCAAAGTGAATGCTGCCCTCAAAAAGGAGGGCGATGCCGGAATTCTGCGGGGTGTAAGCCCTGGAATGTTCTTGCAGATGATAGAGATGGAAGAGCGCTCTTGCGTCATCCGCATGGAAAACGAGGCCCATGACGAGCTTGGTGTGCTTTTCTTCAAGGACGGTGCCCTGCTTGATGCCAGAATCCGGAATCTCTCCGGCGCAGAGGCCGCTTACGCCATCTTCACATGGGACGAGGTCTCCCTCTCCATACAGAACGGCTGCCCCCCCCGCGAAGCAGTTATCGAGCAGAATGCCCAGGGCCTTTTGCTGGAAGCCATGCGCCGCAAGGACGAAACCGGCAGGCACGCAGACACGGGCGATGGCACAAGCGAGGAGTTGAACGAGTATTCCGCAGACCTTGCAGATGCAGACCTCCAGGCCGGGGCGGATGACTCTTTGGGCGGCTATGAGGCCCTGACAGATGAGGACCTTGAAGCCGGAGAAAAGGCCGAAGAAGCACCCGAACCTGCGCCGCCATCTCCGGGCGAGGATACCCTGGCCATTGTGCGGGGCAGGCTGGAGCGGATGGGAAATCGCTGCGGCCTTACGGACATGAATATTGACAACTCCATGAGTGGCTTTGTCCAAAGCATGGAGGCAATCGGCAGCATCTTTGACGCGGGGGAACTGCAGTTTGCCTATCTGGACAACGGCGACTCCCCTGACAAGCTCATCTTTAAAGGCGAAAAGGTGGTGCTGGCCAAACTCAAACCCAGGTGCCCCAAAACCCAAATTGTGCAGGCCCTCTTTTAGCCCAGGGAAAAATTTTGCCATATGAAGGAGATTTTTGCAGATATTTTGGGCATGGACAATGTTTACGGAGTTATTTTCGTGGACAGCCAAGGGAAGGTCTCCTTCTCGGAAATTTCCGTTGATACCAAGTCAGATGTTGCAAATGCCCCCTGGACAGACCTCATAAAAAGCCTCGATAACGCAAAAGAAGCCACCCTGGTTTTTGCCAAACGCCGCATTTTCGTCCGACAGACCGAAACCGGCCACATCTTTGTCCTGATGGGCCTCATGGCCCCCCTCTCCACAGTACGCCTCAATGTAGAATCCGCAATGGCAGGCCTTGCCAAAGCCGCTGCTCCCGCTGCCAAGGGGGGGGGTGGGGGGTTTGGCCGGTTTTTCCGCCGCAAATAACCTGGCAGCCCCAGGAAAACGAGGGCTGCGTTATGCTTCGCATCGGAATTCGGTCACATACTATAAGTATGCTCCCTCATTCCTCGCTCGCAAGCCTTGCCCTCGTTTCCCTGGGGCTGCCAGGACAATGGTGATGGCTGCGTTGCACTTCACATCAAAGCTCGGTCATGTACTAAATGTACACTCCCTCGCTTTTCGTTCGTGCGCCTTGCCCACGGCTCCCTGGGGCTGCCAGGGGCGTTTTGGGTGGGCTGCGTTATACGGGGCATCGCTGGGTCTCGATGTACTAACAGTACACCGCAAGCCCCAGCTCACCCCGCAAGCCTTGCCCACGGCTCCCTGGGGCTGCCAGGGGCGTGTGTTGGGAGGCGGTTCCAGAAAGACGATAGCTGCGTTGCGCTTCGCCGTGCAGGAACTCGATGTACAAAAAGTACACCTTGTTCCTGCCCAGCTCGCGCGCCTTGCTCTCCTCTCCCTGGAACCGCCCTGTACGCCGGTGGTTGAAAAGAAAACCAAAATCGCTGGTACCACCCTGCACGCATATGGTTGAAGGGGAAAAACAGCTCCAGGCCGTCATCCCCGCGAAAGCGGGGAACCAGAATAAAATGAGGTGTTATCCTTATTGAAACAGAATCGTAAGGTCGGGATAGCGCAGCAACAAGTTGCAAGTGTCACCCAGCGTAGCCCAACAATAAACTGAAAATGCCTTTGCCGCCCGATGCGTTGTTTTGTTGGGCTACGATAGCCTAACCTACTGATTCTGCATCTTTTCGTGTGTTTCGTGCTTTTCGTGGTTAATAATTGCCGTTTTTCTCCAACCACCGGCGGACGGGGCGGTTCCAGGGCGGGCAGGGGCATCTATTTCGGGCTATTCAAGGGGCCATTCCTGCACAGGGCCGTCTGCTGCGTGGGTTTTGAAGTAATCCATCACCGGGGCAAGGCCCTTTATGTTTGTGGGGGCCAGTATTTCGCGGGTTTTGGCGTGCACAAGGGCCTCCTCCTGGTTTCTGGCCTGCTTTGAGGTTTCAAAGGCCTGGAGAAAGCGGGCAAAGCGCACAATGTGCACAAGCTCGTGGCAGGTTATGTAAAGGGCTGCCGGAAAAAGGGAAAGGGTGCTGTTGCGGTCAAGGGCGTCAAGAATGACATGATCCATGAGGCATATCTTGTAAAAATCAAAGGTGTCAGAGGTCAAAGATGCGCCGCTTTTCCGGCCCTGATAGCGGAATATCTGTGCAAAGTGCTCGTGGCTGATCTCCTGGTCAACAAGCTGGGAGAGGGTTTTCAGATCATAATGATAGCGGCCCCAGCGCCCGGCGGAAAGCTTGTAGGCCTGCGCCACAAGCTCCTCGGCCACGGCAAGGGCCTCGCTTACAAGAAGAATCTGCTTTGAATCAAAAGAGATAAGGCTTCTGTTCATCTGATGGTCTGTATTTTTTGTTTTTGCCGCTGACATTTCAAGCGGGTCAAGGTTTTTGCCGGATAGGGCCTTTTTGCCTAGCCCAAAACTTAAGGCACATTTCTTCTGGCCCGCTTCACGCCTCTGCATCTTTAAAATATGCCCTTTATAACAAGGCTGTTATCTTTTATCCACCAGTTTTGCTCCCTGGAAGCCAAAAAAGGGAAAGGCCTTTTAACAAAGCCCTTCCCTTAAATTTTTTGCTTTTTGCATTACTTTTATTCGGCAGTTTTTTTCAGACGCTGGCAATGCTCCAGTCCAAGGCTGTTTTGGCATAGCTCAAGTTCACAAATGGCGTTTGCAGAATTGCTTTTGCAAAGGTTTGCTGGCCCTGGGGCTGGTTTTTTGCCATTGCAAGGGCTGTTTCCAGAAGGGCCTGGGCGCTTGCCGGGCCGGTTTCCAGGTTTTTCAGCCGGTCAAAAAGCCAGTCTGCATAAAGGCCGGTTGCGCCGGAAAGGTTTGCTGCCCGTATCCATGTGCCTTCATCTGCCGGGCTGGGCGGCTGGCTGCCTATGGCCATTTTCTGGGCGCAAATTTTAAGCCAGGCCAAAAGGGGCAGGTTGGCAATAAAGCGGGCCAGGCCGCCGGGGCTGGGAATGGAATCCCCCGCATCCAAGGTGCTGGCAGCAGCCTCCCCCCAGGGCGCGCCCGGTATTTTAAGCAGAAAATTCATGGCCGCGCCAGCCGGAGAAGGGCGCTGCCCGCCATGCCCCTCTGCAACAAGCCCGCCGCCTGCCAGCAGAAAGGTGCGAAGGGCGCAAGCCCAAGCTGGTGCAAGATTTTCGGGCAGCAGGTAGTTTGTGTTGTCTGCCTTGCGGCTCACAAGGCTGGCAAGAAATGCCGGGTCAACAGACTCCATGCCAAGCCTGTTCAGCGCAGATTCAACACCCTTGTCCAGGCCGCCCTTGTGCACAAGGCAAAAGGCCATGTCTGCGCACAAGGCTCTGGCGCAGGCAGCAGAAAGGGTGCGTGCCCAGGCAACAGGCCCTAGAATGCGGCAGGTGCAGTCAAGAATTGCGGAAAAATCGCCGGGCAGGGCGTCTTGAGCCAGCATGAGGCCTGAATGGGCCTGGATTATTTCTGCCAGGGCCGTTTCAAGGCATAGCCAATAGCGCGGGGAATCTTCAGAAGAAAAGCGCCCGGCTGCATCCTTTGCTTCTTTTAAAAGCTCTGTTGGGCTGTTTTCCGGCTTTTTGCCTTTTTCAATTATGGCCTTAAGCCATGAGGATTTGGCCAGAACCTCACCGGAGCGGCCCAGGTCTGTGAGGGTTTTATGGCCCCAAAAACGCGCAAAAACACCTTCTGAACACGGAATGGGCGAAAACCAGTTTTCCGGCAGAGCAGCAATGGCCTTTTTGCGGACGATTGCCGGATTTATGGCCGGATTGTTGAGCATTTCAGCAGCCTGCCCAAAGGCCTCTACAGGCAAAGGCCCGGCTGTTTGGGCAAGGGCTGCGGCCCTGGCGGAAGAAAAGAGCTTTTCCACCCCGGCCCTTAATATTGAACCGGAAGAATATGCAGCAAGGAAGTTGAGCCAGGATTTGGAATCCGGAAAGTGCAGGGGG
>JAGVAW010000083.1 GCA_020060085.1 Desulfobacterales bacterium | reverse complement strand
GCGCAATTTATATAAATTGTTTGATAATTATTACAGTTATCACTTTTGCCTGCCGGAGGGCAAAGATTTTTTCCATAAGCCCGATGGCACCATTATTCTTTAACAATCTGCCCCCACAGATTTTTTTGGGCAGAGGCATTTTTTGTGGGCGTCAGGCCGCAAGGCTTAATCTGCCCTTTGTCTGCCTATTATAAAAACGCCTTCAGCACAGGGCATTTCCGGCAGATTTTCATTTTCTGCTCCCAGTCCTGCTGCTCGGTTCCCTCGCAGAAAGTTCCGTTTATCAGCCAGCAGAGCTTGCCTGCATCAAACTCCCAGGCAGGGCACTGGCTGCGGGTTTTAAGGTCGCAGCCCCTTGTTTCCCAGCATGGGCCCATCTGCCTGAAGGCATCGCTCTTTTGGGAGAGCAGAAAATAAACCTGACGCTCAACATGGGAGGGAACCTTGCGCCAGCCCTGCTCGTAGCTGTGAACAGCGCGCATGGAAACTCCCAGAAGAACAGCCATCTGCTTTTGAGTTTTGCCCAGGGCCTTCCTTGCTTTTAAAAATCTGGCTCCGCTCATCTTTTCTTCACCGTAAGGCATCCGAAACCCGCAACTTTACGGGTCTTGATAAGGGACTATAAAAGAATCTTGCAATTAATATCACTGTGTGATATATATTGTCAAGCAAATTGCTGCTAAATAATTTGCAAATTAATTGGTATGTTAAAGCTGTATTTTTTCCAATGGTGACACGATGGGAGAAAAAAATTTCCTCTTGACATGACACGCAGTGATATGTAGAAGTATCACAATGTGTCAGTAAGTGGTTCGGCCAGATAAATTCGTCAGGGCAGCTTCAAGGGGATGCGTTGGCGGAATTGAAAAGGGTTTAAGGTAAAAAATATGCCCGAACAAGGCTCAGCAGCAGTCAGCAAAAGGCAGATAAATCTGTCCGGTGCATCCGGCGGCTTTGCCGCGGAGGTTTCCCGGCGGGCCAAAACCAGCGTGGGCCTTTGCTGGCATTGCCTGGTGTGTGCTGCGGCCTGCCCCTTTCTTGCACCAATGGGCTATCCGCCGGTGGGTGTGCTGCGTCTTGTGCAGCTTGGCCAGGAAAAGGCGGTTTTGGAATCCGCCTCCATCTGGGGCTGTGTGGGCTGCCATTCCTGCTCCGATGCCTGCCCCAACAGCATTGATGTGGCGGCCATTATGGATGTGCTTCGCGAAATGGCTATGGAAAGGGGCGTTAAAAATCCTGCGGGGGATATACTCTCCTTTCATCAGGAGGTTGTCTCCTCCATCGCAAAATATGGGCGAACCCACAAGCTATCCATAATGATGAAGTACAAGCTGGGCAACAGGGACTTTTTTTCGGATGCTGCAATGGGTACCAAAATGCTTTTGAAGGGAAAGCTTGATCTCTTTCCTTCGCGGGTTTCGGACACCGCGGCTTTAAAAAGGCTTTTTGAGGCGGAAAACGGCAAGGAGGACTCATGCAAGGGCAAACCATAAAAACCCTGTCCTTTTTTCCGGGTTGCTCGCTTGCATCCGCGCACACGGAACACGGCAGCAGCCTTAGAGCTTTGTCCCGGTATCTGAATATCGAGCTTGCCGAGCTTGTGGACTGGAACTGTTGCGGAAGCTCATCGGCGCATAGCATTAACCGGAGGTTGGCAGACCGCCTTGCAGGCAGGAACCTTTCCCTTGCCCCGCCGGGCCGACCCCTGCTTGTGGCCTGCCCCAACTGCTATCTGCGTTTAAAGGAGGCACAAAAGAAACTGGCGGGAGATTCTTCTGCCAGGGAAAATTACGAAAGAGACTGGTGCAGGCCCTTTGATTATGAGCTTAAAATTGTGCACCTTTTCGAGATTCTGGAAGACCTTTTAAAAAGGAATCTTGGCTCCGACAAAAAGCACAAGCTCCAGGGGCTTAAATTTGCGCCTTACTATGGGTGCATGCAAAACCGGCCCCCGGCCCTTTATGCTGAAAGAAAATTTACCGGAATACTCGAAGGCGTCCTGTCCAATCTGGGGGCAAACCCCATTTCCTGGTCCGGCTCAAGGACCTGCTGCGGGACCTTTCTTTCCGTGACCCGGCCCGATGCTGTTACAAAGATTGTAAACAATATGATGGATGAGGCCCGGCAGGTGAACGCGGACTGCATTGTAACGGCTTGCGCCATGTGCCACCTCAACCTGGAAATTCGCGCCACAGTTAAAAACCCAATGCCGGTGCTCTACATTTCCGAGCTTATATCCCTTGCCTTTGGCCAGAAGCACCACGGGCCCTGGTTTGCCCGCCACATTGTTGATCCCCGCCCCATGCTCAATTCGCACGGGCTTTTGTAGGGAGGTTTTTTGCGTGCAACAGCTTGATTTTACAATGGTGCACAGCGGCGCCTGCGGTCGATGTTTTTGTTAAACAGACCGGATTTTTGCACGCAGACAAAACAGTTGTCTCCTTCTCCCAAAAAAAGCATGAGGCAAAGACAATGAAAACAAAAAGGCATTTGAGGCGCTCAAGAAGCAGAAAAAAACCTTCCCGGCCAACAACCAGAATCAAAAGGCTTTTCCAAATCCTTGAACAGGTACAAACCCCTCAAGAAAGCGCCCTTGCAGTGCTTGGGCGGCCCATGTCCCCGCTGCCTTCAACCCAATCGGCAAGGCAGATTCTTTGGGGCCTTCGCAATCTTGTATTCCCCGGTTATTTTGAAGGGGACGGGGCTGGCGACATTCCAAACCCTAAAAGGAGCGCGAAGCAGACCCTCGAAAACCTGTATGACGCCCTTGCCGCACAGATTGAGCTTGGCCTTGCCCATGCCACGGACTGCAAGGGGCTTGTCCAACAGGAGCGCCAAAGCAGGGCAGCTCGCATAGCCCTTGGAATTCTGGAAGATATTCCCGCCCTGAAGGAGGAGATGGCTGCTGATGTTGATGCAGCCTTTCATGGGGACCCGGCTGCCACCTGCCACAAGGAGATAGTCCTCTGCTATCCGGGCTTGACAGCCATATTTGTTTATCGCATTGCCCACCGGCTGTATCTGGCGGAGGTTCCCCTGCTGCCAAGGGTGATGACGGAATACGCCCACAGCATTACAGGAATTGACATACACCCTGGGGCAACTATCGGCAGGCGCTTTGTCATAGATCACGGCACGGGCGTTGTGATCGGGCAGACCACCCAGATAGGCGACTGCGTCCGCATCTACCAGGGCGTTACATTGGGCGCGCTTTCGGTTCCGGCCCATGCCTGCGATGCCCTGCGGAGCACAAAGCGCCACCCCACAATCGAGGATGAAGTCATCATCTATTCAGGCGCAACGCTTCTGGGGGGCGAAACCCGCATAGGCGCGCGCAGCGTCATCGGCGGTAATGTCTGGCTCACCCACTCTGTGGACCCGGACACAAGGGTTGTAATGGAAGGGGCGCGGGTGGCTTTTTTTCCCCGCAGGCCCTCATCCCCCCAAACCCCTTTGCAAAGGAGCATGGCATGAGGGTTCTGCCTCAAATCACAAGCACGATAGGCAAAACGCCCCTGGTGAGAATCCGGCCTCAAGAAGGGGACAACTGGGCGCCTGTTGCCGCCAAGCTGGAGTTTTTCAACCCCCTTGGCTCGGTGAAGGATCGTATAGGTATGGCCATGATGGAGGACGCCATGCAAAGGGGCCTTATTGAACCCGATACCCTGGTGGTGGAGGCCACAAGCGGGAACACGGGCATTGCCCTTGCCTCCATCTGTGCGGCTTACGGGTATAATTTGTGCCTTACCATGCCCGAAACCATGAGCATTGAAAGGCGCAGGATATTAAAGCACCTTGGGGCGCAGATTGTGCTCACCCCGGCAGCGGAAGGCATGGCCGGCGCTCTTATAGAGGCCAAAAGGATTTGCGCGGCAGAAAAAAACTCCTTTATGCCCGATCAGTTCAACAACCCTGCAAACCCGCAGATTCACCGGCAGACAACAGCCAGGGAGATTTTAGAGGACACGGGCGGCAAAATCGGGGCCTTTGTATGCGGGGTTGGCACGGGCGGTACCATAACAGGTGTGGGCCAGGCGTTAAAGGAGCATGACCAACGCATTAAAATTGTGGCTGTCGAGCCTGCTGCCTCGCCAGTTCTTTCTGGCGGCAAAAAAGGCCCCCACTCCATTCAGGGCATAGGCGCAGGCTTTGTGCCAAGCGTGTTGGACACCTCGGTCATTGACGAGGTTATCACGGTAACAGATGAGCAGGCCTTTGAAACCGCCAGGATGCTTGCTTCCACCCAGGGCATATTCTGCGGCATTTCTTCAGGTGCTGCGGCCTTTGCCGCATTTGGCATCGCCTCCAGCAAGCAAATGGCAGGCAGGCTTGTTGTAACGGTTCTGCCCAGCACGGGCGAAAGATATATGAGCACAGGGCTTTTTTTGGACTGAAGGCTGCCCACCCCTTAAACAATGCAGGAGCTTGCCATGAAAAACAACTTATTCAAGGGATTTGACACCCTTGCCATCCACTGCGGCCTTACGCCGGAAAAATGGCAGGGAGCCACCCTGCCGCCCATTTTCCAGACCGCTGCAAATTATCATCCCACAGCGGAAAGCTTGAATGATGCCTTTGCCGGGCGCACAAGCGAGCACATTTACGGGCGGCTTTCCAACCCCACAAACCGTGTGCTTGAAGAAAAGCTCTGCGCTTTGGAGGGAGGCAAAGGCGCTGTTGTCATGGCTTCGGGCATGGCTGCGGTTGCCAATTCCTGCATGGCCCTTTTGCGCGCGGGCGATGAATTTGTGGCGGGCAACTCCCTTTTCATGTCCACCTATGTACTTTTTGCCAACATTTTCAAAAAGTACAACCTTACCTGTCGCATGGTGGAGCCAACGGATTTGGACGCTGTAAGGGCTGCCATAAACCAAAAAACGCGCTTTTTGTACATTGAAACAATAGGCAACCCCAAAATGGATGTGCCCGATATTGAGGCTCTTGCAAAAATCGCCCATGAAAACGGCCTGCCCCTTATTGTGGACAACACCCTGGCCACACCCTGCCTTTGCCGCCCGCTGGAATTGGGGGCAGATGTTGTGCTGCACTCCACCACCAAGTATCTTTCGGGCCACGGATGCGCCACTGGCGGCGCGGTTGTGGATGCAGGCCGCTTTGACTGGGCATCCTCCCGCTTTGCGGATTTTGCGCCATTTGTGGACAGAAAAGGCCCCCTTGCCTTTCTGGACAGGGTTTGGCGCGAGCACCACATCAACTTTGGCACCACCCAGGCCCCTTTTCATTCCTATCTCACTGCCCTTGGCATGGACACCCTGGGCCTGCGCGTAAGAAAGCACTCGGAAAACGCCCTTGCTGTGGCGCGCTTTCTGGCAGAAAGGCCGGAGGTCAAATGGGTTAACTATCCGGGCCTTGAGAAAAGCCCCAGCCATGACACAGCAAAAAAACAGTTTGACGGCAAGGGCTTTGGCGGCCTGCTCACATTCGGCCTTGCAAACAAGGAAAAGTGCTTTGCCTTTATTGACAACCTTAAACTGATCACGCACCTGGCCAACCTGGGGGACTGCAAGACCCTGGTTATTCATCCTTCCTCATCCCAGTATCTGGCCTTTGCAGAGAATCTCAAGCTGGACCTTGGCGTTTTGCCTGAACTGATAAGGCTTTCTGTGGGCATTGAGGATATTGAAGACATAATCGCAGACAGTGACCAGGCCCTTAACACCATTGGTCATTGAACAGGGATTTAAAAAAAGTGGAAGCCAGGACATTCACATTCGCCCATCCGCCGCAAAAAATGTGCCTTGAAAGCGGGGCAACGCTGGGGCCTGTAACAATTGCCTATGAAACTTACGGCGCGCTCAATGCGGAAGGCTCAAACGCAGTTCTTATATGCCACGCACTTACCGGGGATGCCCATGTTGCGGGCAACAACGGTGCAGGCAACAGGCCCGGCTGGTGGGACACAATGGTGGGGCCGGGCAAGGGCATTGACACGGAAAAATACTTTGTCATCTGCTCCAACATTCTTGGCGGGTGCATGGGCAGCACAGGGCCGTGTTCAATCAACCCGGAAACCGGCAGGCCCTATGGTCTTTCCTTTCCCCTTGTAACCATAGGCGACATGGTAAAGGCCCAGAATGCCCTGATTGATCATCTGAAAATAGAAAGGCTGCTTGCTGTTGTGGGCGGCTCTGTGGGCGGAATGCAGGTCCTGGAATGGTGCGTCCGCTATCCGCAAATGGTGGTATCGGCCATTCTTCTGGCAACCACCATGCGGCACTCTGCCCAGGCAATCGCCTTTAACGAGGTGGCCCGTCAGGCCATAATGGCAGACCCCAACTGGAAGGGGGGAGATTACTACCAGGGGCCAAAGCCGGATTTGGGCCTTGCTGTGGCCCGCATGATAGGCCACATCACCTATCTTTCCGACAAGTCCATGTCCTTCAAGTTCGGCAGAAAGCTCCAGGACAAAAGCGATTTCTCCTTCAACTTTGAAGCAGACTTTCAGGTGGAGAGCTATCTGCGGCACCAGGGCAAAAAGTTTGTGGAGCGATTTGACGCCAACTCCTTTTTGTACATCACCCGCGCGGCTGATTACTTTGACCTTAAAAGGCAGCACGGCCAGGGTTCTGCTGCAAAGGCCTTTTCCTGCTCGCAGGCAAGGTTTCTTGTGGTGAGCTACACTTCCGACTGGCTTTATCCAACGCTCCAGTCGCGGGCCATTGTTACTGCCATGAAAAAAAACGGGCTTAAGGCAAGCTTTTGCGAAATAGATTCCACTCTGGGCCATGATGCCTTTCTTCTGCCCGACAAAAGGCTTTCCCCGCTCATAAAAGGTTTTCTTGAAAAGGCCCTGCCATGACAACTCACACAAATCTGCGCCCGGACCTTGCAGTAATCGCCAACTGGGTTGAGCCTGGAGCAAAAGTGCTTGATCTGGGCTGCGGAGAAGGCAGGCTTTTGCATTATCTGGCCAAACACAAGGCTGTGGACGGCACGGGCATAGAAATATCTGAAGCCAAGGTCGCCCGCTGCATTGAGGAGGGCCTTGCGGTTTTGCAGGGCGATATAAGCAAAGAGGTTCTGGACTACCCGGACAATGCCTTTGATTTTGTGATTTTAAGCCAGACCCTTCAGCAGGTCTATGACCCGGCAGGCATGATAAGGGCAATGCTGCGCATAGGCAAAAAGGGCATTGTGAGCCTGCCCAACTTCGGCTACTGGGCTGTGCGCCTGCAACTTCTGGCAACAGGAAGGGCCCCGGTTACAAAGCACCTGCCTTATCAGTGGCACGACACCCCCAACATAAGGGTAATGACCATAAAGGATTTTCGGCAGTTTTCCATGCAGGCAGGCTTTTGGATACTCCGCGAGTCCTTTCTTTTATCGGACAACAATGGCGCAACCGGCCGCACAATCCGCTTTTTGCCCAACCTGCTCGCTACTTCAGGCGTTTTCCTCATCACCGGCTCATCGGCAAACCAGCCTGCCTAAAGGCTGCGCGCCAGCCCCTCACACAGCTTTATGCCCCGGCAGCATTGAAATATGCCTAAAAACGCTTGCAGATTTGCACCAGCGGGCATAATATTAAAAAGTTTGGGCAAAAAAGCCCATGACAGGTTTTTATGGCTGGCCCGTGGCAATACCGGGCAATTTTTAAGAATATATTTTCCGGGCCGCAAGGCCGGGGATGAATAATATGCACACAGCAGCAGATTACGACAATCTTGACGAGGCGCAGGCCCTTACCTCCATGGCCCGTGAGCTTTACGGCTTTGTTTACAAGATTCAAAAACCCCGTTTGCACGATAAAACCTGGATTGAATCCATAAGCTGCTATTGCAGCGATCTTTATGAGCGCGCGGCTGCGGCCAGGGCAAGCCTTGCCGGAAGGCAAAAGGCACTTGAAGAAGCTGTTGACGACATAATGGAGACTTTAAAAAAGCTTTCCGATGAGCTTTCCGGCTCAACCCATGAAGGCCAGCTAAAGGAATTGAGGCTCAAACTCTCCAGGCTCTATGAAAAGATATTGATCCAAATCCGGGAGCTTGAGCTGGATTCCCCCCTGGGCTCCCAAAGGCTGCCCCATTTAAAACCCATAAACTATTATAGAAACATCTTTCATGTGGGAATAGGTCTTGTTTGTGTTCTGCTCTATGAGCTTGTCCTGACCTGGGGCATGGCCATGACCCTTCTTGGAATAACGCTGGCTGTTTTTATTGGCCTTGAGGTTTCCAGGCGTTTTTCAGAGCGCTTTAACGATTTTCTGGTGGACAGCATTTTTGGAATAATTGTGCGGCCCCACGAGCGCTATCGCGTCAATGCTTCCACATATTACCTTGCAGCCCTTACCCTGATGACCGCAGTAACGCCCAAAACAGCCCTTTGCATGGGGCTGCTGGTGCTTGCCTTTGGCGATCCGGTTGCCTCTCTTGCAGGCAGGCGCTGGGGCAGAAAAAAGCTCTGGCAGGAAAAAAGCATGGCAGGCACGCTTGCCTTTTTTGTGGCCGCGCTTGTTATCTGCATGATTTACCTTGGTTTTGCCGAGCCGGAGATGGCGCTTTTGAAGATGGCCCTTGCAGCAGTCATCGTTTCTGCTGCGGGTGCTGCAACAGAGCTTTTCAGCCAGCGCATAAACGACAATTTCACCATTCCTGTTGTTGCTGCAGGAGTTGCCTCGTTCTGGTTTTAGCCCTGCCCGCTGCGTTTTTTTTGCCCGGCACAAATTGACATAACAGCCCGGCCTGCCTTATCTTAATCGGCCTGCCGGGTTTTGTATGCGGTTGGTTGTTATTAAATTATCCTG
>JAGVAW010000294.1 GCA_020060085.1 Desulfobacterales bacterium | reverse complement strand
CATAATAAAGGAAGGCCGCAGCCCGGACATGACAATGCACTGGTACGGAGCGCTTCTCTACATTGCAATGGCCCACTGCTACCGGGACGGGGTTTTGGATTTTACGCCTGACGATCTTTTGAAGGCCGCGGAAGAGCTTAAGGCAAAATATCCTTTTCCTTAAATAAACAAGCTTATTACGGAATATTTTTGCGGAGGAGGCTTTTACAAAAAGGCCTCCTCCCTCAATTTTTCAGGCTGCAATTTATTTGTGGCTGCCTGCCCTTTAAGGCATCCTTCTTCTGGCTGGCCTTTTCTCCTTGGGGCATTGGGCAAGAAAGTAGCGATCCGTCATTCCTGCAATGAAGTCGCGCACAAGCTCTTCGGGCCTGGCGCTTTGAACATATTGGCTGCTTTTTCCGAAAAGAAAACGGGTGAAGATGACGGACTCTTCGTTGTTTTTGGCTATGTCTTCAAGATATTTCTCGAACAAATACTCAAAAAGCCCGGCAAAAACTGCGTTGTGACTTTTTACATCCGGGTTTGTATAAATCCTCTCAAGGTTAAACTTTTTAAGCTCAAAAAGGGCTTCGGAAACCTGGGGCGAGAAGCCTGTGTAGGGTTTTTCCACCGAGTTTTCAATTATGTCCGTAACAAGGTTGTGCACAATGGTTCCGTTGGTGGAGCCAAGCACCCTTGTGCAGCGGGCCGGTATTTCATCGCGCCTTATAAGGGAAAGGCGGATGGCGTCTTCAATGTCCCGGCCTATGTAGGCAATTGTGTCTGCCATGCGCACCACGCAGCCCTCTGCTGTCATGGGAATGAGAGCAAGGGCCGGGTTCTGCTTTTTTGCCTGCATGGCAGCTTCCAGATCAGCAAAGGTTCGAGATCTTTCCGGCTCAAGCTTCTGGTTATGCACCTCACCGTCATGGCACAGAATGCCGTCCAGGGTCTGGAGGGTAAGATTCCAGCCCCTGCCTTCCCTTTCTACCTTGTCCAGAAAAACAACACTCTGAATGTTGTGAAGAAAGGCCCCGATGCCATGCTTCTGGCAGAGGGCCGAAAGATGAGTCTCCCCGTCATGGCCAAATGGTGCATGACCAATGTCGTGTCCTAAAGCAATGGCATCGATGAGATCTTCATTAAGGCGCAAAAAACGGCCTATCGTGCGGGCAATTTTGCTCACAAGCTGCACATGCAAAACCCGGTGGGTGATGTGGTCGTTTTCAATGAGGTAAAAGACCTGGGTTTTATCAATATAGCGGGTGTAGGCCCGCGAGTGGAGAATGCGATCCACATCCAGGGAAAAGTCCTGGCGGTAGCCTTTTTCCACCACCTCTTCAGGGCTGCGGCGAACCGCATCCTGGGTCAGGGTTGCTCTTTGGGCCAGCTCGCGTTTTTCGCGGGCAGCCAGGTCAGCCTGAATTTTCTTTAAAAAGGCCGGGTTGGCGCGAATGTCAGATTTGACCATTTTCAAGCAATTCTTCCATAAGTTTAAAGTAGTCAATCCCTGCTTTTTTTAGGCCTATAGTTCCGTATTTCATGTTGGCTTCCAAAATCACGGGGCCGTCCTTTGTCATCCTCACATCCAGGCCCGTGTCATCAAAGCCGCAGGCCCTTGCTGCATCAACCGCCATATTTACGGCCTTTTGGGGTATGTTGTCAAAACTTACCGATGCCCCCTGGCTCAAATTTGCCGCAAAAACGCCTTTTTTTGCAATCTTCCAGTAGCTGATCACAGCTTTGCGGCCTATGACAAGCACCCGCAGGTCCCTGTCTGCCGGTATGTACTCCTGAATGTAGGCTGCATGGACCTTGTTGCAGTAATCGGCAAGCTCTTGGCGGGTTTGGACAAAAAACACCCCTTCCCCCCTGGCCGAGCCTTTTGGGATTTTTGCCACAAGTGGCAGGGAAAAATCGTTTAAAATCTGCCTGTGGCCGCGCGGCCCGTAATAGATGCGGGTTCGTGGGTGAGCAATTCCAAGGCTTAAAAAAAGCGCGGTCTGGCTTATTTTGTCCAGGGCAAAGCGATAGTTGGCCGGGCCTGGAAAGGCCGGTTTTCCTGCTGCTGCAAAAATGGCGGAATAAAAGGAGCTTGGATAGTAGATTTTTTTTGCGTTTCTTATAAGCTCCTGCTCTTTGGCAGAGTAATCGCAAAAATTGGGCTTCACGCCAAGGGTTATAACATTGGCGCAGCGGCACAGGCGGGCACCTAATGCAATGAATGGGCCGGGCATTTTATGCCTGCATTGAGAAGGGTTTTAAAAAGGAGCGGTCTTTTTCCTGTCTTGCTTTTGTGCCGGAAACTTTCGGGTTGCGCCTGCCCTTCAAAGGGGAAAGTGCAACGAAAGTTGAATGTCGTCCGGGCCCTTGGGGCCGAAGGTACGCTCAAAAAACCAGGCATTGCCGCTGCTGTCCACAATATAAACCGTTGAGCAGCGCGTTCCGTAGGCAGGTGTTGCTACAAAGATGGATGAAAGCGCCCTTTCCCATTCCAGGCCCACCCCTGTATCGGGCAGTTTGTTGTCCGGGGCAGGGGCAGTATCGGCCAGCAACTGGAAAAAAGGCTCCGGGTCCGGCTCTTTTCCTGCCGTCAAGCCCTTTAGCAGCCCAGGCATGGCAGCCCTGCCCTTAAAGACCTTGGGCCAGGGAGTGTCCAGGGATGCATTGGAAAGCCCGTGAATGCCAGGGCTTATGGCCTCAACTTTCCCTGTCTGGCTGGAAAGGCAGAAAAGGCCATCCGGCCCGCCTGCCACCATGTTAAAGGGGTTGTAGTTCTGGGCCTTTTCCAAAAGCCTGGCAAAAAATGCTTCAGGCCCAATTTCCGCACCCAGAAACTCCAGGGGCAGCATCCCCCGGCTCAAGGCCTTTTCCTTTAATGCCTTGAAGTCGCGGATATTGGTAACAAGGGCAAGGCGTTTTTTCCGGGTCACTCCCATCCAGGTTCCGCGTTCGGAAAAATCCTGGCCTGCAAGAAGCTCCAGCCGGTACTCCGGCCAAAAATAAGCTGGCCTGGAGCGCCTTTTGAAAAACTCGTCCCGGTTGCCTGCCAGCACCAGCGGAAAGTCGCTGCTGGCCTCGTATGCAATTATCCACAGACACATGATTGACATATTAGCGCAAAAAAACCAAAACTCAACAGCATAAAATTGCAGGCCCCGGGTTTTTTTGGTAAATAGTTTAAAGCCGGTTTTCAAGGGCCAGAAGATTTTTTTTGGCAAAGCAGGCGGAACGGGCAGGGAGGGGCAATTTATGTAAAACCCCCTTTCAGTAAGGCCCCGCACTTTTCATTTTCCCCCCACGAACGGGGGCGTTTCCCCCGTGCAGAAAATGCAGACCATGACAAAGGCTTTTTTTTCATATCTGCTGGCGATTGTGCTTGTGGCATTCGGCACGGGCTGCGGCATAAAGGGGCCGCCCGTGCCCTTAAAAAAGGAGCCGCCGCCCCAGGTTGCTGACCTGGAGGCCAGACTTGAAGGCGACAGGGTGATTCTTGTTTGGGGTCTGGGAAAAGAGGGTGAGGAAATTGAGGCCATCCATTTTGTGGTGATGCGCCACTGCGAGCCTGCTCATAATCCGGAATGCCCGGCCTGTCCCAAGCGCTTTGTAAAGGCAGGGCAGGTTGATGCTCCAACCGGAGTTGTGGCCTCCGAGCATTCAAAACTTTCCTTTGCTGAAAACATAAAACCGGAAATGCGCTGCTCCTACAAGGTTTATCCGGTAAGCGCCAGAGGGCTTATTGGCCCGGAATCCCCTGTAAAAAGCGTCACGGCCCTGCATTGAGAAGGCAGCTCTTTTAACCTTATCCACTTTTTACCTGCCGGAAAAGAGCACCCCATGGAAAAGCCCCTTGTTTTTTACAAGATGACCGGAGCCGGAAACGACTTTATTTTTTTGGATAACTTAAGCTTGCGGATTGACCACCAAAAGGGGCCGGAACTGGCCCGCGCCCTTTGCCCGCGGGGAATAAGCGTGGGTGCGGACGGGCTTGTTCTTCTTGAGCCTTCAGATAAGGCGGATTTTGCCTGGCGCTTTTTCAATGCAGATGGCTCCGGTGCCTCTGCCTGCGGCAACGGATCAAGGTGCGCGGCAAGGCTGGCCCATCATCTGGGCATTGCCGGGCAGAATTTGACCTTTGAAACCGGCGCAGGAATTGTGGAGGCCTCTGTAACGCCCCATTCTGTCAAGGTCTCCCTTGCCGAGCCTTCCCCAATAAAGATTCTTGACATAAACGCAGGGGGAAAAGACTATTCCGTGAGCTTTTTGAACACAGGTGTCCCCCATGCGGTTGTGCAGGTGGAGGATATTGCTGCTGTTGATGTTGAAAATCAGGGCAGAGCAATTCGTTTTCACGAGGCCTTTGGCCCGGAGGGCACAAACGCTACATTTGTGCAGGCCTTGCCGGGAAAGGCAATTGCCATCCGCACTTATGAGCGCGGCGTGGAGGCCGAAACCCTTGCCTGCGGAACAGGCGCGGCAGCCGCAGCCCTGGTGGTCGCGAAAAAAAGCGGTGTTCCATCGCCTGTTTTGGTCAAAACCCGCAGCAATATCGAACTTAAAATTCATTTTTTGCGGGAAGGACAAAAATTTTACGGAGTTTTTCTTGAAGGCGAGGCCCGCATGGTTTACATAGGAGAATTGTCTGAAGAAACAATGCAGAAATTGACCCTGTGAAAGAACCAACCCTTTGCCGCAAAGAAACGAGGAAGCATGAAGCCCTTTGAGCCTGCTGACAGAGTGAAAACCCTTCCGCCCTATCTTTTTGCACAGATAGACAAGAAAAAGGCCCAGTTAAAGGCCCAGGGCGCAGACATAATCGATCTGGGGGTTGGAGATCCGGATCAACCCACACCCAGCCACATCATTGAGTCCCTGCAAAAGGCTGCGGCAGACCCGCGCTATCACCGCTACCCCTCATATTCCGGCATGGGTGCCTTTAACGAATCTGTGGCCCGCTTTTACAAAAGGCGCTTCAATGTGAACTTGAACCCCAGAAACGAGGTCATCACTCTCATCGGCTCCAAGGAGGGCATTGCCCATCTGCCTTTGGCCGTAATCAATCCTGGCGATATTGCCCTTGTGCCCACTCCGGCCTATCCGGTGTATTCTGTGGCAGTATCCTTTTGCGGGGGAACCAGCTATTTTATGCCCCTTGTGGAGCAAAACGGCTATCTGCCGGATTTTTCTGCTATTCCAAAGGATATTGCCCAAAAAGCCAAGTTGATGTTTTTGAATTATCCCAACAACCCCACCTCTGCGGTCGCAAGCCCGGACTTTTTTAAGCAGGTGGTGCGCTTTGCAAATGAAAACAATATAATTGTCTGCCATGACGCAGCCTACACGGAAACCTATTTTGACGGGTATCTGCCGCCAAGCTTTTTGGAAACACCGGGTGCGCGGGAGGTTGGAATAGAGTTTCACTCCCTTTCCAAGACTTACAACATGACAGGCTGGCGCATTGGCTTTGCCGTGGGCAACGCGGATGTGATTGCCGGGCTTGGCAAGGTTAAAAGCAACATTGATTCCGGGGCCTTTGATGCGGTTCAGGTGGCAGGCATAACAGCCCTGGACAGCGACCAGGACTGCGTTGAGGAAATGCGCGCCCTTTATGCCAGGCGCAGGGAGGTTCTGGTTGAAGGCCTGAAAAGCGCGGGGTTGGAGCCCATGAGTCCCAAGGCCACCTTCTATGTGTGGACAAAGGTGCCAAAGGGTTACGGCTCTGCGGATTTTGCGGAGCTTCTTTTAACAAAATGCGCCATTGTGGTCACTCCCGGCAATGGCTTTGGCCAGCCGGGCGAGGGCTACTTCCGCATGACCCTTTGCCTGGGCGAGGAGCGGCTGGCCGAGGCTGTGGAGCGCATAAAGGCTCTGAAACTTTAATGAACGGCGCTGCCCGGCAAAAAGCCCCATGGCGCAGGGCCTATTTGGGTTTTGGGGCCAACCTTGGCAAAAAGGAGGACAACTGCAAGGCGGGTTTGGGCCTTCTGGCAGCAAGCCCGGATGTTTTTTTGAGTGCGGTTTCCGGTTTTTACAGCACCGCCCCAATGCACATTGAAGATCAGGACTGGTTTGTCAACGGGGCTGCGCGCATTGAAACGCGCCTTTTACCCAAAGAGCTTCTTGGCCTGTTAAAGGAAATCGAAAAGGCTGTTGGCCGCAAGCCCGGCGGCCTGCGCTTCGGCCCCAGGGTTCTGGACATGGACATACTTGTATTTGAAGATTTTGTTACAGATGACAAAGATCTTGTCCTGCCCCACCCCAGAATGCACGAGCGGCGCTTTGTGCTGGCACCTCTTTGTGATATAGGCTGTCTTGAAGTTCATCCGGTTTCGGGGCAGACTTTCGGAGAGCTTCTAAACTCTCTGGATCCATTCGAGCAAAAGGTGGTTCCCCGATGATAAGGCTTATCGTAATAGGTGCGCTTCTGTATCTGGCCTGGCGGATTTTCCGCACAGCTTTAGGCAAAGGCCCGGCTAACATTTCCCAGGGCAGGCAGCCGGCGGGCCAGATTGATGATGTAATGGTTCAGGACCCGAAGTGCCAGGTCTATTTTCCCCGGCGGGAAGGCTTTGCCGCAAAGGTGGACGGCCAGACCCATTACTTTTGCAGCGAAAAATGCCGGGATGAATTTCTGGCTGATCACAAGGCAAAATAGCCGCAAGGTTTTCTATACCGCGTTTTTTTAACATAAACCGCTTTTGGATTTTTTAAGGAGCAAGATATGCAGTTTTTCATAGACACGGCAAACATTGACGAGATTAAGGAAGCATACAGCATGGGCGTTGTGGATGGCGTTACCACCAACCCATCGCTTGTGGCAAAGGAAGGAAAGCCCTTTGAGGAGGTTATCCGCGAAATCTGCGAGGTTGTGGACGGCCCCATCAGCGCGGAGGTTATTGCTGTCAAGGCTGATGAAATGATAGCCGAAGCCCGGCAGATAGCCCAAATCCATGAGAACATCGTGGTTAAAATCCCCATGACGGCTGATGGCATAAAGGCCACGGCAGCCCTTTCCAAAGAGGGCATCAAGACCAATGTCACGCTTATCTTCT
>JAGVAW010000157.1 GCA_020060085.1 Desulfobacterales bacterium | reverse complement strand
GGGTGGAGGGAGGAAAGGCGCCTTTCCGCCTGCTTGTCATCCGTGATGATGAAGGCCAGTTCCGCGCTTTTGAAAACCGCTGCTCCCACCTGGGCCACCGCCGCATGGACCCTGTTCCGGGAGCCGGAACCATCCAGTGTTGCAGCGTGAACAAGTCCACCTACGGCTACGACGGCAAGGTGCTCTCCGGCCCGGCCCCAAAGCCCCTTACTGCTTACAAGGTGGAAAAAAAGGGCAATACGCTGGTCATTTCCCGCTGATGAGCGCAGGGGCAAATGCCTTGGCCTTGAACGGAATCGGCCTGTTATTTTAATCCGGGGGGTCTTGAAAGGATGCGGGGGGAGAACTTGTTTTTAGGGTTTCCCCCCGCAGCCTTTTTTGGGGACTCCTTGACAATGATCCGGGTTTGCAAACCAGCATGAGACGCCCGCTTATAATACATCGCCATATCTTTTTGGAGCTTTGGCCGCCTTTTGGCGTTACCGTGCTGGCCCTCTGCGCCCTTTTGGTGATGACCCAGATGCTGGATTTTGGCAATTATGTGGTCAATCACCGGGTGGGGGTGGGTGCCATTGCCCTGCTGGTATTCTACACCCTGCCGTATCTGCTCACCTTCATCATACCAATGGCCACCATGCTGGCTGTTCTGCTCACTTTTTTATCCTTAAGCACCCAAAACAACATAACCGCCCTCAAGGCAGGTGGTTGCAGCCTTTACCGCCTTGTCTGGCCTGTGGCGCTTTTCTGCGCCATCACCGCAGGCCTTACAGGGTTTATGATGGTAAAGGGCCTTGTCTGGGGCCGGATGTCGGCCAAGATTCTTCTTGCCGATGTTGTGGCGGGCCACATTGACATAGGTCTTGCAGAGCGCACCTTTCTTGACCAGTTTGAGGGCGTGGTTCTTTTTGTCAACGAGGTGGACAAGGCAAAAAGGCTTTTGAAGCATGTTTTTATTGAGGATCGCCGCACACCGGGCGTTACGACTGTTGTAACAGCCCGCTCCGGGGCGCTGTTGAGCGCGCCTGATAAGTCCCTGTGGGTTCTGCGCCTTGAAAACGGGGTGCTAAACCAGGTGGATGCCAAGGCAAAAACCGTGTACGAAACCGCATTTGAAACCTACGACCTGCGGGTTAGCCTTGTGAGCAGGATTTTTGCCCACGACCCGGACGGGCCCAAGGATGAGGAGGAGATGAGTATAGGCGAGCTGATGGAGTTTCTCAACACCCGCCAGGAGCGCGATGATCTCTACTGGCTGGCCAAGCTTGCCCTCCATAAAAAGTTTTCGCTTCCCTTTGCCTGCGTTGTTCTTGGCCTTCTGGCTGTGCCTCTAGGCGTGGTCTCCCGCAGTACCCGGCGCTCCTTTGGGGTAATTCTGGCCCTTGTTTTCTTCCTTGTTTACTATCTTATACTGGTGGCGGGCGAGGTTTTCGGGGAGGCAGGCGTTTATCCGCCTGCCATTGGAATGTGGATGCCAAACCTTGTCCTGGCTGCTGTTGCCCTGCCATTGTGGCGCAGCGCGGCCACAGACAGGCCTTTTGCACCGGCCCAGGCCATTGGGTCGCTTTTAAGGCGCAGAGCGCAGAGAAAGGCGCAAAAGGGGGCTTTGGATTGAAAATCCTTACTCGCTACATAGGCTTTTCCCTGGCCCGCCAGCTTTTTGTTATGCTTGCTGCTGTGGTGGTGATTTATCTGGCCATCGATTTTTTCGAGAAGATTGACGACTTCATGGACCAGGGCCTGGCCTTTTCAACAGCCTTATGGTTCTTTGCCCTGCGACTTCCTCTTGTTATAAGCCAGGTGGCTCCGGTGGGCGTGCTGCTTTCCGTGCTTGTGGTTTTTGGCATAATGGCCCGCCATAACGAAATAATAGCCCTGCGCTGCGGAGGGGCAGGTTCTTTGCGCCTGCTTGCCCCGGTGCTGGTTTTTGCCCTTGCTGCAACCTTTGCCCTTATGGTTTTTATGGAAACAGCCCTGCCGGGCGCTGCGCGCAAGGCCAACAGCATCTGGTACGGCCAGGTGCGCCAGGAAACGCCGGTTGCAGGTCGGGGCAGCAATATATGGTATGCAGGGGATGGCTTCTTTGTCCATGTGGGCAACTATATGGCCCCGGAAAAAGCGGCCCTGGATGTGACTGTGGCATATCTGGATGATGATTTTAATCTGGTGCGCCGCCTGGATGCAGCTTCCGGCGTTTTCGACCAGGGCCTCTGGCGGCTTGCCGGCATTCTGGAGCAGGATCTGGCTGACGGGCTGAAAATGGCCCTTCTGCAAGAGGCCTGGGTGGATCTTGGTTTTTCCGATGAGGATCTCACAAGGGTTGCCAGGCGGCCAGAGGAGATGAATTACTCTCTGCTCATGGCCCATGCCCGCGCGGTTGAGGCAAAGGGCTACGATGCCTCCCGCCATCGCGCAGACGCCCATGCAAAAATAGCCTTTCCCTTTGTGTGCGTGATAATGGGAATTTTAGGCGGGGCCTTGTCTTTAAGAAAAAAACGCGGAGAGGGCCTTGCTGTTACAATTGTGTGGGGC
>JAGVAW010000147.1 GCA_020060085.1 Desulfobacterales bacterium | reverse complement strand
CGGTGAGCACCTTTTTGGCCTCCCTGACTGCCACCTCCACAACCTCTATGTGGCAGTGACGGCCTGCCACAAGCACGGCGCCGGTTACTTTGGCAAGGGCCTCTCTTAATAGAGGCAATGGTCTATTGTAATAAGGAAAACAACCAGTTTTTATTCTGGATCCCCGCCTTCGCGGGGATGACGGCCTGGGGGCTGGATTCAAAGCGTGCGCTGGAATGGCGGGCCTGGGCCGCCTCCCAACTCAAGGGGCGGTTCCAGGGAAAGGATAGCAAGGCTTGCGAGTTTGGCAAAGTCGAAGGTGTACTTGCTGTACATCGAGACCTTGCCAAACTCGCATAACGCCGCTAAAAGTTTTCCTGGGGCCGCCCGCAAGGGGCCGCCCCTCCTCACATCAGGCGGCCTGGCGATTCAGGCGGAACGCAAAGCTCCTTACCTTGCGCTGATCAATGGGTGTCCCGTCATCGTAAAAAAAGTAAAATGGTATGTTTTCATTGTTGCGCAAAAGGCTTTCCTCCACCAGGCCGTTGTCGCATCCCCAGGGGCTTGTCATAAGAACCCCGTCATAAATTCCGCTTTCCCAGTGATAAAGCGCGCTGCCCACAGCGTAGCCCGTGCCGCCTGCGGTTTGTGGGTCAATTATTTTTGCTCCCCGCCTTATGACAGCATCCATGTCCGGCATGGGCAGCCAGGGATGGAATTTGCGGGCTGTCTTGTAAAGCTGCTCCCGGATGACAACCATGCCTTTAAGGTACATGAACTGCTGCGCCGGGCTGCTGCCCTGGCCGAACAGTATGTTGGGATGCTCGCGGGCAAAATACTCAATGATGTCCCCTGCCGGCTCCACCATGGCGCGGACGCCCTGGTCGCTCAAGAGTTTGAACAGGCCTCCGTTGGCCACATCGTTTCCCTTGGTCATGGGGTCGCCGCTTACAAATATGGTTGAGAGCGGCCGATTTTTGCTGGCATTTTGCTTTTCCATGCGGGCAAAATCTTTGCAGGCCTGGGCCACAATGCGGTTAAGCCAGGCCCAGTGAAAGGCGGTCTGGGCCGGGCCGGCAATGCCTGTGCGCTTTTTAAGGGCAATTAGTTCGATTATCCTTTCACTGTAACTTTGGTACAGGGCCTTTGCCTGGCCCAGCTCCTGCTCCACAGGCATAAAATAGATGTAAAGCTGCCGGATTATGTCCAGGGCCGCCACGCCTGCCGATGTTCTGGCAGCCATGCCCGCCCCGCCTGCCAGGCGCAAAGGAACCACCGTCAGATTCTGCTCCATGCCCATGTGCGCCAGGGCCAGGCGATCCTTTACAGGGTACATTCCCGCACGGCACATTCTGCCGGAAAGCTGCACCAGCCTTGTGGGCTTGTTGACAGGGTTTTTATCAAGATACTCCCTGAAGGCCCCCCATATCAGTTGGTAGGACATACATTCCTTGCCGGAGCAGTCCCTTTTTCCGGCGGCGTAATTGTGCTCGGAAACGGGCGGCGCGCTCACCGCATCATAACCGTATGAGCGGTAAACCGCTGCCAGGACATCCCCAAGGTAGTCAACGCTTGAGAAAAACACATAGCGGATATTCCGGTCCATGTATTTTCCTGAATAAGCGCCGGAAGAAATGTGCGATACGGCCCCGGAATTGTCCGGCAGGGCTATTTTGCCGTCCTGCGCCCTGTACTGGTACACAGACTGCAAAAAGGCCTGTATCCGCGTAACAAAGCCTGCCGCACCGCCATGCCCGTCACTTTCCAGGATTGTATGGGGATAGCCGTCAAGCAGGGCCTGGAAGCTCTGCTCCGTAAAGGAGGCCGGGCCACAGCCAAAGGAGGAGAGCATGAGAGGATAAGCCTCCCCGGTGTTTCTGGCGGAAAGGGCGGCCCTCAAGTACCTGTTGGCATCCCCCCAGTATATTCTTTTGAGTTCCGGCGTATCAGCAGCAATGGGATAGCAGTCCGCCGGAATGGCCACAGCCCCATTCTGCCTCAAGATGTCGGGAATGGCCGAGTTGGCGGCCGGGTCGTGTATCACATGCAGGGAGCCGCACACAACAACAGCGGGAACGCCTTTTCCCTTGGCGTAATCCAGGGCTTTTCCCCCGATTTCCTCCAGGGCCAGCTCATAAGCATGTTGCGCGGCAGCAGCTTTTTTCAGGGCCGGGCCAAGCAGGGCAGGGTCGGCTTTCAGGGCCTTTGCCAAAGGCAGCAGGGCCTTTTTCATTGCTTCTCCGGCAAGCCCCTTTGCAAAAAAGAGCTTGGGGCGGACGACACGGGTTTTTTTGCTGGCAGCCTTCAATGCCTGCTCAATCATTTCCGGCATTGCCTGCTCGGTCACGCAGGGCTGGCCCCCTGGGCCGCTGCGATCGGGAAAATCCATTATCTTGGGGAAGAACAGCAGCTCATCGTCCGTGTCGCATATTGCATGTGTTATTTTAACAGGCCCGCATGAATCGTAGGAATTGCACAGATGCTCGCCTCTGGCCAGGGATGATGCGTTTGAGCGAAGAACCTTCACGCCGTGACCAAGCTCAAAAACAAGGGTTGCCAGAAAAGGCAGGTAGCCCCCTATGGGGCCGGTCATAGGTATGGCCACCAGTTTGCCGTTGGGGTTTTGCCTTTCAAACTCCATCAGCAGCCCGGCCCGCTCCATAAAAGGATTAGGTGCGTTTTTCTCCAGCTTGGCAAGGCGCTGGGCTGCTATCTCGTACTTGGGGCAGGCCCCGCCTGAAGTTGCAACAAGATTTTGGCCCTTGTACTGGATGGTGGTTTTCTGGATTGGGCAAAGGGTTTTGCATTTTTTGTCCCTGCATGTGAACTCGCTGCGCTCAAGTATCTGCGCATCCAGAAAATGGGTTAAGTCAATTGGCTGCAAATCAAGAAGAGCCTTTGCGCTGGATTGCTCCACAGTGCATATTCCTATGCCCCAGGCCCCCATTGCCCCCGGGTTGGGGGGGACAACAATTTCGCGCCCCGTGACAGCAGCCAGGGTCCATGCAAGCGAAGGGTTGGAAGCAGGCTTGCCCTGAAACGACACCTTTTTCCCAAGGGTTCTCTGTCCCATGACCCTGTTTAAGTAATTGTTAATAACCGAATACTGGAACCCGGCGAATATGTCAGCCGTGGAAAAGCCGTCATTGAGGGCCTGGGCTCCTGAATCAGCTATGAAAACCGTGCACATCTGGCCAAGATCCGGCGGCCTCAAGGCACTGCTGGCAAGGGCCGTGAACTGTGCAATGTCATTCACATTGTAACAAAGGGCCTGCTCCTCCAGAAAAGAGCCTGTTCCCGCGCTGCAAGCCTTGTTCATGTCGCTTTCTGTTATGCGGCCCCCGCTTATGCGTATGTACTTGGCGTCCTGACCGCCGATTTCCACTATGGACATGTCCGCCCCGGCTTCCGGATCAAGCTTTATGGCGGCCCTGGCATGGGCCACAATTTCATTTAAAACGCATACGCGCCCGGAATCCGGGTAAACAGCCCTGGCAAGGGTGGCCACAGCCTCGCGGCCTGAACCTGTAAGGCCGATGGCCCTTATGTCCGGCGAGCCTTTTTCCAGAATGGCGGATATGAGCCGATAGCTTGCATCAACAGGGTTGCCCCGCGTGCAGTCATACACATCAAAAAGGCTTTGGCCTGTTTCAATGGAGGTGAGGACAGCCTTGGCCCCGGTGGAGCCCAGATCAAGCCCCAGAACCGCAGGGATTGATTCCCAGTTTGCTGTTTGTTGGTCTGCCGACATCATGGTCACTTTGTCTTTGTACTGCGCGGCAGGGGCAAGCACGGCAAAACGCTTTTTTCTTGCCGAAAAAAGCGCCGTGCAGTCTTTGGAGAGACGGGCATCGGGATTTTTTACAGCATGGCCCGCTGCCATCAAGGCCGCGCCCAAGGCATCAAACACAAGGTGGTTTTCAGGCAGCAGAACTTCCTGGCCCGCCGAGCGGCCAAGCGCCCTTACAAAGGATTCTATTCTGGAGCAGCCGCCTATCAGATAAACAGGCCCGCTTACCTTGTTGCGGGAAAGAAGGGCTGCCGTGTTTTTGGCAACAGAATCAAAAAAGCCTGCAAACAGGTCGCCTGTGGGCTTGCCGGAGTTGGCGTGATGGGTCATTTCGCTTTTTGCAAAAACCGAGCAGCGGGCTGTGATGGGGATCAGGCCGGGCGCACCGGCGGCAAGGGCATCAGCCTCTGCAATGCTCAAGCCGAAGCGGGCGGCGATTTTTTTCATGTTTTCGCCGGTGCCTGACGAGCATTTTTCATTTTCAATGAACCTGTATTGAAAGCGGCCCGCCTTTCCGTTTTTGGGGGAACCCTGCGCCTTTTCAAGGAGCTTTCTGGAAAGAATGCTGTAACCCCTTGCGCCGACACTCACAAGATTCATTTCATCGGGAAAATCTGCATATTTTTCCAGCACATCCTCCCGGCAGGCATCTTCAGGAAGAACCAGGGCAGGGGCAAGAAAATCGGCGGCATAAAGCCCTGTTGCCCCAAGGGCGCAAAATTGGCTCATATCCTGCTGGCTGCACCATTTTTCAAAGGCCTCAAAAGGTTTGCCCTCATGATCAACATATTGCGTCTCTTCCACCGTGAAAGCGCCGTCATCGCTTATGCCCGCAACAACAAAGCCCGCGGAGGCCTTGCCCAAATCACATCCGGCTATTTTAAGCTCCATGACTTCCTCGCCTTTTTAAGGTCATTTTTTACTTCCGGCCTTTGCCGTATTCACCTTATTGCTTGACCGGGAAAACTAAAAGAGGCATATATGACATATTTCATGGCAAAAGTGCCATAATGTCGAAACAGCGGGCCAAAGAGTTTTACGGGAATATCAAACGCCAGGGAGATTATCATGGCCACAATAACAATTCTTGCAGAGGAAGGCTGCGCCTCTTCGGCAATAACCGGGATTGTTGATTCCCTTGCCGTGGCCAATCTGTGGCGGGCCATTCAGGGACACTCCGGCACGCTTTTTTCCTGCCGCATTGTAACTGTTGACGGAAAACCGGTCACAGCCAACGGCTCAATCGAGATAAAGGCCGACTGCTCCATCCATGAGGCCGGAAATTCGGACATGATAATCCTGCCGGGCTTTCTGCCGCCCTTTGATTTTTCCACGGAAAGGATAAAGGAGACAGGCCTCTGGCTCAAGGAAAGGCATTTGAAAGGAACAACCATAGCAGCAATATGCACCGGCTCCTTTATTCTGGCAGAAAGCGGGCTTCTGGACGGCCGTAACGCCACCACCAACTGGCAGTTTGCAGGCGAGTTTGGCCGGAAGTATCCCAAGGTGAATTTGAAGGCAGATGAAATCCTGGTTGAGGATTCAGGCCTTATATGCACGGGCGCAGCCAGCGCCTTTCTCAACCTTTGCCTTGAAATCATCGAAAGATATGGCTCAAAAGAGCTTGCCTGCCTGTGTTCCAGGTCGCTGCTCATAGATGCCGACAGGAAAAGCCAGGCTCCCTACATGATGCGTGATTTTTTTAAGGGCCATGCAGACAACCGCATATTGAAGGCCCAGCAGTTGATGGAAAGGAAAATTGCAGGCCCTGTGTGCATTGATGAAATAGCAGGCGAGGTTTCATTGAGCCCCCGGCATTTCAAAAGGCGCTTCAAAAAGGCCACCGGCGATTCGCCTCTGGCCTACCTGCAAAATCTTCGCGTGGAAACGGCAAAGAAGCACCTGGAAGGCGGAATGGACACGGTAAATGAAATAGCTTTCATGGTCGGCTATGAGGATGTAAATTCATTTCGGAAGGTTTTCAAAAAAATTGTGGGAATGCCGCCCAAGGATTACAGGGCAAAGTTTTCGGCTTTCTCTGCCCAGGGCCTGCACAATTGAGCAGAAGGCTGCCAAAAAGCCAAGGGGATTTGCAATAACCTTATTATATTGGATTTTTAATAAGAGCCTTGCCACGGTAAAGGCCGATGAGGGCAAGGGCAAGGGCGTCTGACGCATGGGAGGGGCGGACTGGGACCTTGCTGTTAAGGCGCTGGCGCACGGCAAGCTCAAGCTGGGCCTTGGATGCAGCCCCGTTTCCGGTGAGCACCTTTTTGGCCTCCCTGACTGCCACCTCCACAACCTCTATGTGGCAGTGACGGCCT
>JAGVAW010000112.1 GCA_020060085.1 Desulfobacterales bacterium | reverse complement strand
TCTGGGCTTTTCGGGTCTTGCGAGCGATATTACTGAAAGGTGGCTCGCCCAGGAGGAAAAGAGGCGTCTTGAAGAAAAGCTGACCCAGGTGCAAAAGCTTGAGGCTGTCGGCACCCTTGCCGGAGGCGTGGCTCACGATTTTAATAATCTGCTCATGGGCCTTTCTGGAAATGTCAGCATTTTGCTGCTTTCGTCAAATCCCGATGACCCCATTGTGCCGCGCCTAAAGGAAATGGAGCGCTGCGTGCGCAGGGGCGCGGACATGACCAGAAGGCTTCTTGCTTTTTCACGAAAGGGTGTAGGCCGACCCAGACCGATGGATATAAACGCCCTTATCCTTGAGACGGCAGCCATGTTTGGCCGCACTCACAAGGATGTTTCCGTTAACATGAATCTGGCCCCGGACCTTGCATCTGTTGAGGCAGACCCAAGCCAGATGGAGCAGGTTTTTATGAATCTGTTCCTCAACGCAGGCCAGGCCATGCCAAGGGGTGGAACTTTAACCGTAAGCACAGCCAATGCCATTCCGGAAAAGGCTGATGCAGAATGCCCCGGCAACCCTGCCCTGCCTGGAGTAAGGATAATGGTCTCCGATACGGGTTGCGGCATGAGCGATGAGGTGAAAGGCCGCATTTTTGAGCCTTTTTTCTCCACAAAGCCCATGAGCCAGGGCACGGGGCTTGGCCTTTTCTCCACATATGGCATTATAAGCAACCACGGCGGCTCCATTAAAGTTACAAGCGCCCCTGAACAGGGCACAACCTTTGCCATAACCCTGCCTGCCTGCGGAAAGCCCGCCGAGATGACTGAAATCTGCGAGGAGAAGCCCCTCTATGGCCGGGAGACAATACTGCTTGTGGATGACGAGCAGATGGTGCTTCAGGCCACGGGTCGAATGCTCGAAGCTCTCGGCTACACAGTGATTCAGGCTTCCGGGGGGCGCGAGGCCGTGGATATTTACAGCTCAAGGGCAAGAGAAATAGACTTGGTTATTTTAGATATGGTGATGCCCGATATGCACGGGTCTGAAACCTTTCGGTGGCTTGCGCTTATGAACCCCACCGTGCGGGTTCTTCTGGCCACAGGCTACAGCGCCAATGGAGAAGCCGCGCAAATGCTTTCCCAGGGCTGTGAAGGCTTTATCCAAAAACCCTTTGACATCATTGCCCTCTCCCGCCAGATACGCAAAGTTCTTGAGCAGGAAAAGGACCAGCCCCAGCTTGTCGCCGAAAATGCTATCAATTGTTGAGACACTGCCCTTTTTGCTCTTTTTTGTTTAAGCCCAAAACCATATTTTTTCCGGCTGCCCTGCCTGGTTTGATGGCGTAAAATGCTGTCTTGGTGTATTGTTTTTGATAACATTGCTTATCTGCCCTGATTTGGAGCAGAATTGTTTTTGTTCAACAGAGCAAAATACCACCTCAAACCAAGAGGCATGAATGCGAATCATATTTTTTGCAGGAAAAGGCGGAGTGGGCAAAACCAGCGCCAGCGCGGCAACAGGAATGGCAGCCGCGCGGCAGGGATCCAAAACACTGGTTTTGAGCCTGGATACAGCCCACAGCCTTGCAGACATATTTGACCTGGACAGGGGGCTTTTGGACCAGAACAAGGGCCAACCCATACCTGTTGCGGACAATCTCTGGATTCAGGAGCTGGATATAGGCGCAGAGCTTGCTTCGGACTGGGGCGAGATTCACCAATACATAACAAAGGTGTTAAACGCCACAGGCATTGAGGAAATTCTGGCTGAAGAGCTTGCCATTCTTCCGGGCATGGAGGAGATTTCCCTGCTTTTGAAGATCAACCGCTATGTGCAGGAAAAGGCTTTTGACACCATTATTCTTGATTCCGCGCCCACCGGTGAGGCTGTTCGCTTTATCAGCCTGCCCACAGCCCTGGAATGGTACATGAAAAAGTTTTTCAACCTTGAGCGCAAACTCATGAAGGTTGCAAGGCCTGTTGTGCAAAAAATGACGGATGTCCCCCTGCCTGATGACCGCTATTTTGAATCCATAAAAACCCTTTTTGAGCGGCTTAAAGGCGTGGATGAAGTTTTGACGGACCCTGCCGTAACAACCGTGCGCCTTGTGACCAACCCGGAAAAAATCGTGCTCAAGGAAACCCAGCGGGCATTCATGTATTTCACCCTATACCGCATGCACATTGACGCCGTGATAATAAATAGGGTGCTGCCCGACAAGGTAAAGGACAAATACTTTGCCTCCTGGCAGAAAAGCCAGAAAAAATACATCGCCCTTGCAGAGCGATATTTTGCCCCTCTTCCACTTTTTCTGGTGGATCTTTTTCCTGGCGAGGTGCTTGGAGCAGAAAGCCTGGACGCGCTTGGCAGGGCAATTTACAAAGAGAAAAACCCCCTTGCCGTGCTGCACAGCCAGAGGGCTTACGAGCTTAAAAAAGAGGATGGCCAGTACTGCCTTTCCATGCGCCTTGCCTTTGCAGACAAGCCCGACATCGCGGTTTCCAGAAACAGCACCGAGCTTATTGTCCGGCTTGGCAGCTTTCGCCGCCATATTCTTCTGCCAGGCCATGTTGCTGCTGCCAAAAAAGCCCGCGCCAAATTTGCAGGAGATACCCTTACCGTCTATTTTTCGTGACCGTATTTTACGGGCCAACAGCAATTTTTCAAAAACATTTTACAATATCTGTTTTATCCTTCCCTTAAAAATCAGGTGTTTTCAAAGGCGTGTCCTTTGTGGTATTTATTTAATATAAAAGCGCTCACAGCCGCAAAAGGTTCCTGCTTGCAAAAAGCTTGAAATTCAAAAATGTATGGAGTAGTTATCACTTGCATAAAACAGAACCGCGGCGAATTAATTTGTCTGGCTGCCAAAATCGGGCGGGTTCAACTTTCAGGCGATTTGTAAGGGTTTGCAATGGAAAAGCCTTTTTTGCACATTCGTCAGCCCTGGTTTGTTGAGCAGCACTGCATTTGCGGCCTGGGATTTTGCCCGGAAAAACCGGGCTGGCGCATCGTAAAGGTATCGCGCAGCCAGTCACCGGACGAGGCAAAAATGCTGGAAAGGGAATTTGCCTTTGCAGGGCGCTTTTCCAGAGGGTTTGTTGAGCCGGTCCGCATGGAGTATTACGAAGGCAAGGTGCAGGCGGTTTATGAGGATTTTGGGGGCAGGCCCCTTACATGGAGCTTTGGCGCGCCCTATAAAGAGCCTGTGCTTTTCCTTTCTGTGGCTCTTGAGGCAGCCAAAATCCTTGAGCTTGCCCACGCGCAGTTTGAGGTGTTGAACTTTCTGGTTCCCCACGCCTTTTTGCTCAACTCCCAAAGCCTGGAAATGCGCCTTCTCTGCCCGGCCCTTGCATCCGAAAATGCAATTTCCGACCCGGCTCAATTGCAAAAAAGGCTCCTTTCCGGATTTATCCAATACCTTTCCCCGGAGCAGACCGGGAAGCACAACCTGCCTGTTGACGCAAGAAGCGACCTCTATGCTTTAGGCGCAATTTTTTGCGAGATGCTCACAGGGAGCCCCCTTGCCCAAGGCAATTCCCCGGAGCAGTGGCTGGCCTTTGCTCAATCCGACAAGCCTGCGGTTCTGCCCCAAAAGCCCTTTGGTCAACAACCGGAAATTTCGGCAATTGTGGAAAGGCTTGTTGCCAAAAACCCGTTTGACAGATACCCAAGCGCCCGCACATTGAGAAAAGACATTGAGCATTGCCTGCGCCTTATGCGCTCCGGCAGCAAGGGGCGGAATTATGCAGGAGAGCTGGATCGGGAAATCCTGTTTTCCCCGCCCACAAAACTTTACGGAAGGCAGGAGGAAATAAGCCTCATTCAGGAACTAAAGGAATCCGCACAAAATGGCCGGGCCTGCGCGCTCTTTGTTTCCGGCAGGGCAGGTGCAGGCAAGACAGCCCTTGTCAGACAGGTTCTTGCAAATTTGGATATTGAAAATAAGTTTTTTGCCTACGGAAAAATATCCGCAGCCAAAAGCAATGC
>JAGVAW010000293.1 GCA_020060085.1 Desulfobacterales bacterium | reverse complement strand
GGCAATTTCAAGAGCGGTTTGGGCCTTCATCACCGTGGGGTCCTCTGTCACAACCTTGTACACCTTGGCTGCTGTGTCCATTTCGCCAATCATGTCCAAATCGTTGTTGCTGGCACAACCATCCGTGCCCAAAGCAACGCACACCCCTGCTGCCATAAGCTCCCTTACCGGGGCCGTGCCTGAAGCAAGCTTCATGTTGCTTTCCGGGTTTATGGCAACTTTAACGCTGTTTGCTGCCAGAAGATTTATGTCATCTTCAGTTAAAACCACGCAGTGATCCGCCACTACCCTTGGGGAGAGAAAGCCAAGATCCGCCAGATGCGCCACGGGCGTTTTGCCGTATTTTTCCAGCATCTGGGCCACCTCGGCCTTGGTTTCCGAAACATGGATGACAACCGGGGCATTCCATTTTTGGGCAATGCGGGCAGATTGTTCCAGAATGGGCGGGGCGCAAAGATAAGGCGAGTGAGGCTCCACGGCAATGCTCACCCTGGGGTGATTCCTGTATTTTTCCAAAAGCATTTCCGTGAACAAAAAGCCCTTTTCAATGGGGCCGTAGTTGGGGGAGGGGAAATCATATAGAACCTCGCCCACAACAGCCCTCATCTGCGCATCATCAGCCGCCTGGGCAACTGCGTCCTCAAAAAGATACATATCGCAAAAGCAGGTGGTGCCGGAAAGAATCATCTCCGCGCAGGCCAGCATTGTTCCTGCATAAACCATGTCGCGGTTCAGCGTTGCCTCGGCAGGAAAAATGTGGTTGTTGAGCCAGTCCATGAGGGGCAGGTCATCGGCAAGGCCCCGAAAAAGGGTCATGGCTGCATGGGTGTGGGCGTTGACAAAACCGGGAAGGATGATTCCGCCCTTTGCGTCCAGCACCTTTGCAGCCCCGGCCTTGTCAAGCTCGCCGGTTTTGCCCACTGCGGCAATGGAGCTTGCCTTTATGCCCACAGCGCCGTTTGGTATGATTTCGTTGTTTTTATTCAGGGTGATGACAATGCCGTTTTCAATCACAATATCAAAGGGCATGGCGCACTCCGGGCAGGGAAAAAGGGTTTGCAAAAAGCCTGCATCCATTCCGGCAGGCTACAGGGTCATCAGGAAAGACTGCCTTCCAATGCCTTTTCCAAAATTTGGCTCACCTTTGGGGCTGCTGCATCTGCCACTGCTATTATTTCATCCAGGGAGGCAGGGGAAAGCCGGCCAGGCACATTTACATTGGTGACAACCGCCAGCCCCAGCACCCTTATTCCCTCGTGCACCGCGCAGATGACCTCGTTGACCGTGGAAAAGCCCACAACATCGGCCCCTATCATGCGCAGAAAGCGCATTTCCGCAGGGGTTTCAAGGGAAGGGCCTTTAAGCCCCGCATAAACCCCCTCTGTCAGGGCAATTTCCAGGGTTAAGGCCGCAGCCCGTGCAGCAGCCGCCAGGGCCGGGTCGTAAGGGGTGTGCATCTCCGGGAAGCGCGGCCCCCATTCATCCACATTTTTGCCCACCAGGGGGTTTTCTCCTGACAGGTTGATGTGATCTGTAATGAGCATTATGTCGCCTGCATTGTGGGAGGGGTTAAGCCCCCCGGTGGCGTTGGCCATTGCCAGCACCTTTATTCCCAACCGGGCCAGCACGCGGATGCCAAAGGTTGCTTCCAGAACCGAGTAGCCTTCATACAGATGGAAGCGGCCCTGCAATGCCACGGCCCTGTGCCCTGCAAAGCTGCCGAAAACAAGCCTGCCTTTGTGACCGGCAACCGTTGACACAGGAAAATGGGGAATCTGCCCGTAGGCAATAAAGTCCGCGTCCTGCATGGCCTCAACAGCCCCGCCCATGCCTGTTCCTGCCAGAAGCCCGATAAGCGGCGGCCCGCCTATTTTTTCCCGCAGAAAATCCGCTGCCTGCTCCACCTTGTTTTTGTAATCGTCCATTGCGGCTCCAGGCATTTAAAGGTTTGTGAATGTAAAAACTCATAGCCAATGCTTTTGAGCGCGTCAAGTTCACCAAAAAAGATTGGCCGCATGATAATGGAGCCTGCTCCAAATAAGCTATTGACCGGCCAGCTTCTTTTGGCTATGTTTTTTGTCAATTTCGGATAGAAATCCGAATTTTGCAGTTGATTGCCGCCGCCGTGACCAGGCGCAAGGGAGCGGGGCGCTGATAAAAAAAACGGCGAAGCCTGTTTGAGCAATGGGGCCACGAGGGTCTTGCTTCCTTGATTGAAATTAAAGGAAGACTCTTGTGGTTTTTTTGTGGAGGGGCCTTTTTGGGGCCTGCTTTTGTGGTGCCGGATGGAGAAGAACAAATCTGGAGGAGTTATGCCCTTTAAATATTTTTGCCTGCTGGCTCTTGTTTTGCTGGCAGCAACCCTTCCTCTGGCTGCCCAGGATTTGGGCAGCAGGGTGGAAAAGCCCCTGACCGATTCCTTTGAGGCCGGGCAGAAGACACAGAAGGCTTTGGATTCCTGGGACAAAGAGCACAGCCAGCTTGTGGCCCGCTACAAGTCTCTTACTGGCCAGGTGGAGCAGAAAGGGGCACTTGTTGAGGAGGCGCAAGGCCGGGTGCAGGCACTTGTTGAACAGGCGGCCAGCCTCACGGCCCGCAAGGAGCAGGCTGCCAGGATGGCTGACGGGATAATGCCCTTTCTTTTTGAGGCTGTGGCGTCTTTAAAAAGCATTGTGGAAAGCGGCGAGCCTTTTCTTGTAGAAGAGCGAAGGCTTCGGGTGGAGGCTTTGGAAAAGACCCTGACGGATTTGTCCGTGCCGCCCGGCGAGAAGTTCCGCAAGGTCATGGAAGCCTTTTTTCTTGAGGCCGAATACGGCAACACAATGGAGACTTACCGCGCCCTTATTCAGGTGGAGGGCGCACAAATAAGGGCCAACATATTCCGCTTTGGCCGGGTGGCCCTTTTCTGCCAGAGCCTGGATGAAGCCCGCTACGGAGTTTACGAGCCTTCATCAGGCCAGTGGCAGTGGCTTGCTTCCAGATATGCACCGGAGCTTGCCAGGGCCTTTGCAATGGCGGGCAGGCAGCGGCCTGCAAGCATTGTAACCCTGCCCCTGGGAAAGGTGGCTGCGCCATGAGACAAATTTTTGCTGTTATGGCGCTTGCGGTTTTTGCCCTGGCCCTTCCCTGCTCTGCCCAGGACGCTCGGCTGGAGCGCCAGGAGGCTTTAAAAATCGAGCAGCAGCTTGTGGAGGCGGCAAAAAGGGAGAAACAGCAGGCCATTGAAGAGGCAAGGCGCATTGAAAGCCAAATCCTTGAGGATAAAACCCGCCTTAAGGAGGCCATAAATATTCTGGAAAAAGAAAATGCCCGGCTTGACGGCTCTTTAAATGCCCTTGGGCAGCAGGCAAGGGCTTTGGAAGAGAAGATTGACGGCCTGACAGGCGAGGCCCGCATGATGGAAGCAGAGATTCGCGAGCTTGCCGGTTTTGTGAAAATGAGCGCGAAAGAGCTTGACACCCTTTTGCACCAAAGCCCCCAAAGTGCCTCCCCTGGCCGCAGGGCTGCAATTGAGCAGGTGGGCCGTTTGGCAGAGGAGGCAAGTTTTCCTTCCATGGAAGACCTTGCTGTCATGCAGAAGCTTCTTGAGGAGGAGATTGCCAAATCCGGTCAGGTGCGCAAGGAGAACCTGCCCGTGGTGACCCGCCAGGGCAATGAAGAGGCGGTTCCGGTGATGCTTGTCGGCAATTTTTCCGCCTTTGCCAAAATTGGCGGACAAGCGGACTTTCTTTTGTATTCGGAGCAGACAGGCCGTTTTTTCGAGCCTTCAAGGCCATCTCCCAAAAAGCTGCGCAAGAATCTTGCTTCCTATATTGAAGGACAGGGCATATCAGTTGCCGTGGATCTTTCTCGCGGGGCGGCACTACGCCAGATGATTCACCGCATGAACTGGAGCGAGCAGCTTAAAAGCGGCGGCCCCATTGTTTATCCCATACTGGCAATTGCAATTCTGGCAATTGTTATTGTGGTTGAGCGCCTGTTTTTCCTTTT
>JAGVAW010000272.1 GCA_020060085.1 Desulfobacterales bacterium | reverse complement strand
TTCCTGCTGTAAGGGTGAGCACACATTTTCCGCATCCCCGGCAGTGGGTTTGGGCAATAAAGCCGTCATGGTTGCCTATGATGCGCGGCCCCAGGGTGTCCAGGGCTGCAACCACCGGAACGCCGCGGCTGCACAAAAAGGCGCTTTGCACGCCCGAAGCGCAGGAAAGGCACAAAATTGCATCACAGGGTGCGGTGCTTTTGGCAAGGCACGAATCAAGGGCAAGCTGCATAACCCGCGGGGAGCAGCAGGGGATTATAACCTGGGCAAAAAGAACCTGCTTGCCCCATGAGCGGGTAAGGCTGCTCATGGCCGCTGCTCCCTGTGCGCCGCCTGTTCCGGAAAGCTGGGCGCATATTCCGCATGAAACAATGCCGACATTTTTTTTATCGGCAAGGGCTTCAGAAATCTCCTGCCAGGGCTTGAAAACGGTTTTGAGCATATCATTTCACCTTTTGTTTTTGCTGCCCCCTTGCCTCGGAAATAGATTCGCAGCCTGGGACAGGCAAATCCCGGCCCTATTGTTGGGCTACGCTTTCGCTACACTCAAGATAGCACAACATACCGATTTTGCTGCCCTTTCACCTTCAACCACCAACGCCCCAGGCGGTTCCAGGGAAGTTTTTTCTTTTCAACCACAAACGCAAAGGGCGGTTCCAGGCGAGGCGGATGCAAGGCGCGCGAGCGAGGAATGAGGGAGCATACTTTTTGTATGTGACCGAAATTCCGATGCGAAGCGCAACACAGCCCACGATTTCCTGGGGCCACCCTAATACAAAAGGGCGGTTCCAGGGAGTTGTGGGCAAGGCTTGCGGGGGTGCGCCGGGACGAGGTGTACTGCTTGTACATTGAGTCCCGGCGCGCCCCCGCGTAACGCAGCCCACAGCTTCCTGGGGCCGCCCACCAACACAAAGTCAGTTTATGCTATTTATCACCAGCAGCGGATTAAGCTTCTTGTTCTCCTTTTCCAAAATCTGGCTGCCGGATATTACGCACACGGGCGAAAGGGGCCTTTGCGCCTGAAGATGGCGCTCACAGGCTGCGCGCACCTTTGCCGGGGTAAGGGCAAGCAGGTCGTCCTTGAAGCCCTGGCGAACCTCATCTTCAAGCCCTATCAGGCTGCGGACAAAGGCCTTGCGGGCAGCGTCAGATGGGCTGTCAGGCTTGTCTATTTCCGAGGCCACCTGCAAAATGGCCTCTGCCACATCCTGATTTTCATAATCCCCTGAAACCGCAAAGTCCAAAGCGCCGGCAAAGGCCTCTATGGTGCGGCTCACATGGGGGTCGCGGTAGCTTGCCATAGAGAAAAGGCCGCCCTGGGCTGAATACAGGGCAAAGCCGCCGTAAGCACCGCCTTTTTCCCTTATTTCCCTGTGCAGATAAAGGCTGCGAAGAAGCTTGGCTGCAACTGCCAGGGCCGGGGCATCCGGGTCTGACAGCCGCACGGTCTGCTTTGCATAGGCGCAAAAGGAAACCGATGTTGAGGTTGTCCAGCCCTCCCTTTGGGGCAGGCCCAGGTTGAGGGGTTTTTGCAGCGCGCCGGGGCTTTGCTCTCCAAGAGCGGCTGACATTTTCTCCATGAAGTTTGCGGCCTTTTCAACAGCAGCCTGCCCGCCGGAAAGCCCAGGGGCAATGCGGCTTTTTGCAAAAACAAAACCGGACATGAGCTTTAGCCTGTCTGAAAGCTCTTGCAGCTTTTCGCCCTTATATTCCAGCGCAAGCTGCCTTGCAAAGCGCACCTGGTGTATGCCGCTCCAGGCCTCGCCAAGGGCATGGACAGGAGAAAAGCCCCGGCTGCAAAGGCTCATGGCGTAATGGTGCCCGTTTGCCACCACCCGCGATTCTAAAAGGGCCGCATACTCGCTGACAAGCTGGCCCAAACGGGAAAGGTCCGAAAAATCCGTATCAAAAACAATTTCCTCAAAAAGGCTAAGCGCTGCTTCGCTCTTTTTTTCCAGGCATTTCACATCCAGCGCAATCCATGAGCAAGGGGCCGCCTCTTTCCCGTGGGCTGTCATTGCAGTGCAGGACGCCCCCATGCCGCCCGTGTTGGTGGCTATTTCCCTGGCCAGCGTTACAAAGTCCTTTTTGCGGGTTCCAGTGCGGGTAAGGGCATAGGCAAAAAATGGTGCAAGCAGGGCAAGATCCTCTTCCATTTGCGGAAACAAAAATGCGGCAGTGGCATAGAGTATGCCGTTTGTGGGCGCAACAAAGCAGCGGGTGCGCCCTGTTGGGTCAATGCCGGAAAAGGCCTCTACCCTTTCTATTTCGCGGGTAATGTCGTTCACGGCAAGGGTGGGCAGAACAGAAACAAGCTCGCGGGCCTCCTGAAGCTCCTCCAGGGCCTTTGCATCTGCATCAATCTTTGCCTTTTGGCTGTCTGAAAGATTTTGGCTGACAAGTTCAAGCCGCTTGCTCTCCTCCTCCTCGCGCCTGGCATCCAAATCCGGGTCCGGGTACAGCAAAAGGCGCACGGAATGGGGGTTTTCCAGAAGGTGCTCTTTTATGAGCATCTCGAAATAGCCCTGGGACGAGGCCTTTTTCAGCTCTGCAAGGTCCTTTTCAAAGTCCAGAAAGCGCACGGGGTCTGCGCCGTGGAACCAGGGAGAGCAGAAGCCCATGAAGAGCTTTAATCCCCAGCCAAAATGCGCGTTTGATATTTCCTTGCGCGCAAATTCGTACTGGTCTGCCGCTGTGAGCACAAGCTTCTGGTCAAGGCCTTCCCTTGCAAGGTCTGCAAGGGTTTTTTCCACAAGCTCCCAAACAGCAGGTGCGCTCTCTTTTGAAACGCCCTTTAGCCCTGCGGCAAACAGGGTGTCACGCAGATCGCCCTCAAAACCCGTGGAATCCGCCAGGGTCGAGCCAAGAGCGCTGTCTGTGAGGGCCTTTCTTAAAGGGCTGCCAGCATTTGCCAGAAGAACCCTTTCCAGCAGCGTGAAGGCAAGCACCTTCCGGCAGTCCTCAATGGGCGCAACAAGCCAGCCCAAAGCTGCCTGGGATTTTTTATCCAGATCCTCTTCCGGGGAGATTGGGTAAGGCACACTTTTGGAAACAGGTTGAGCAAAGCGCGGCTGGAGGGGCACGACAGTATTTGGATCAATGCGCTCAAAGCTTTCCAGAACGCGGCTCATTTTTTCCAGATGGGGCCTGGGGTCCAAATCGCCGTAGGTATAAAAAAAGGCGTTGGATGGGTGATAATGGCGGCGGTGAAAGGCCACAAGGTTTTCGTGGGTCAAATCCGGTATGAAGCGCGGGTCTCCGCCGGAGTTGTTGCCGTAGGTAACATCCGGGTAAAGGGCCTCCATGAGCGCATGGGCCATTATCTGGTTAGGGCTTGAAAGCGCGCCCTTCATCTCGTTGTAAACAACGCCCTTGAAAACAAGCCTGCCGCCCTGTTTTTCCAGACGCCATCCCTCCTGCTTGAAGGAAAGCTCTGAAAGAAGCGGAAAGAAAACCGCATCCAGATAAACATCCATGAGGTTGGCAAAGTCTTTGGAATTGGGCGTGAGAAAGGGGTACATGGTCCAGTCGCTTGCCGTGAAGGCATTCATGAAGCTACTGAGGCTTCGCTTCAACATGGAGAAAAAGGGGTCGCGAACCGGATACTTTCTGCTGCCGCAAAGAGCCGTGTGCTCAAGGATGTGGGCTACACCCGTGGAATCTTGCGGCACGGTCTTGAATCCCACGGCAAAGGCGTTTTCCCGGTCAGGCCTTTGAATGTGGATGCAGCGCGCGCCGGTTTGTTCGTGGACAAGCTCAAAATAAAAGGCGTCAATGCCGACAAGCTCCACCTTTTTAAGAACCGTAAAGCCGTTTGTGTTTTCGCCCTGGGCAAGCCAGGGCCTTTGGCCGGAAAAATTCATGACACCTCGAACTGGAAAAAAGCCAAAGAGGATTTAAAAAAACCTCTTTTTTTGCGGATTTTGCAATCAACTCAAAAAATGCCTGAATACGCAAAAAGCGCCCGGAGGATGTGCCGCCCCCAGGCGCATTTCTCAGAAGAAAAAGAAGGCAGGCAGCCCTAAACCGTATAAATGCCGCGGGCCTTGCGCTGTATGCGGCCATTCTTGTTGAGGCGGAAGATGATGTTTCTCAATTTTTTGTCGGGAAAGCCGGTTTTCTCCTTTATGTCTCCAAAGCTCAAGCCCGCAGGCCCTGCCTCGCGCACAACCTGCTCTACCCGGTCGGAAGCTGTGAGAACATCCCTTTCGCCGGTCTGTCCGTCCTTCCTGTCGCCAAAGCGGCCCCGCAGCTTCCCGGCTTCCGCCCATTTCACCTTGATGAGCTTTTCAAGCTGGTCAATGCGATCCATCAGCTTTTCAATGTCCTTGCGGGTGGGAATGCGGTAGTACTGAAGGAAGAACTTGACCATTCCGTCAAAGCTCATGTTCTTTTTGGGTTTTGCCATAACCTGTCCCCTCCCCTTAAAGGAATCGCAAGGAAAATTGTAAAGGAAAAAATACTTTTGCTACAAGCTTGCCGCAAGTAATCTTTTGCCGGAAGTTTGCTTTGGCTTATGAAAACTACATGAGATTGCTACTTTCTTTTGCATAACCGGGCAAAAACGGATTGTCAAGAAGCTTGTCCTGTAAATTTTGCCCTTTAGGGCAAAGGGCCATTTGGATTTGGAGCCTTTTGACGCATTTTTTTTGCTAGACAAATTCGCTGCCCAAGCGTTTTTTGCCTTGCCTTGACATGGCTGCCAATGCTTTACTGCCAAAGCGTTTATTGCAAGGCCGCCTCACTTATGGAGTTTTTTGAACCCGCAGACAAGGCAAAGCCATGTCATCAACCGTCAGGCAGAAGCCTCATGCCTTTTCCACAGCAGCCCTTTTAAAGGCCTTTGATCTTCTGCCCAAAAAAAGCATGGGCCAGAATTTTTTGAAAGATGCCTCCTCGGCCCATGAAATTGCCCTGGCCGCAGGCCTTGCCAAGACCGACAGGGTTGTGGAAATAGGCGCGGGCCTGGGTGCGCTGACCCTGGCTGCGGCCCCGCTTGTGGAGAGCCTTGTTGCTGTTGAAAAGGATTCCCGCCTGATAAAACTCCTGGAAAAAGTTGTGGATGATGCAGGGCTGAAAAATGTCACCGTGGTCAATGCAGACGCCCTAAAGCTCAACTGGCAGGAAATGGCCGGGGGAAATGCCCCCCTTACAGTCATCGGCAATCTGCCCTACAACATTTCCACGCCCCTGCTTTTTAAGGTTGTCGAGGCCCGCAGCAATATAAAAAGGGCTGTCTTTCTTTTTCAGAAGGAGCTTGCCCTGCGCATGGCCGCTTCGCCCGGAGGAAAGGACTATGGCCGGGTTTCGGTTACAGTGCAGTATGCTTGCGCCATAAGGCCTCTTTTGCACCTTTCGCCGGGGTGCTTCATCCCTGAACCTGCTGTGGACTCCACCCTTTTGGAGCTGAACTTTTTGCAGGGGCCGCACCTTGTCCCCAAAAGCGAGGCCCT
>JAGVAW010000008.1 GCA_020060085.1 Desulfobacterales bacterium | reverse complement strand
GATGGGCGGAATAATCAGAGAGGGGCTTTTAAAGCTGCAAAAAGAAAATCCGGCAATCATACTCGAAGTCCGTGGCCGGGGCATGATGCTGGGCTTGGAATACAAGCATGATTTCATGGGCATGCTCATGGCGGAATGCTTGAGCCGAAAAGGCATGTTTGCCGCCTACTCCGGAAACGCCCCCCAGGTGATGCGCTTCCAGATCCCCCTCACCATTACCGAGGGGGAAGCAAAGGAAGTGCTTGATGTTGTGCAGGCTGCCCTGAAATTAATGAAGCTCTATTTTATTCTGCTCATACCCCTTTCCCGGCTGCCTCTTTCCCGGCGACTTGTAAATGACCCGAAAGTTCTGATTTTCGCCAACAATTTATTGAGAAGGTTCGGTTTATAGCCGACGCAAATGATTGGAGGTGCTTCGTGGCAAAGGGGAATTCAGCGAATAGCGACTGGATGCAGGCAGCAAAAAAGGTTTTTTCCGAGGCTATGGTTGCCGAGCTGGCGGCAAAGGGCCAAGACTTTCTGGAATCGCGGTCAGAAGGTGTGTGGTTATATGATGAGAAAGGAAACGCCTCGATAGACGCATACACGGCTGCCGGTACCCATAACCTGGGGCGAACCCGTTCGGAGCTTTCCCAGGCCCTTCTGGAAGCGGTGCAAAGCACGGATCAAGGGAACTTCATCCTGCTTTCGGAAGAGAAAGTGCGGCTTGCCCGCCGCTTGGCCTCCTTTCTGCCCCATGACCTCTCATGCGTGCTGTTCACAGTCGTGCGGGGCGAAGCCATGGATGCGGCATGCAAGCTGGCTCGCGGACACACGGAAAGACCCCACTTGGTCACCGTTGATGGGGGGTGGTACGGGCAGACCGGATTTGCCATGAGCCTTTCGGAACGCGAGGACAAATCCAAGTATGGTTCCCTGATCCCTGGCGTCACCACTGTTCCTTTCGGGGATGTGGTTGAGATGAAAAAAGCGGTTTCCAAACGGACGGCCGCCGTGATTCTGGAGCCTGTTCAGGCTGAAAATGGATGCCGCGCAGCTTCCAAAGAATATTTGCGGCAATTGCGACAGATCTGTGACCGGAATGGAACGCTTCTTATTTTGGACGAGACCCAGACCGGATTCGGACGCACCGGGGAGCGGTTCGCCTGTGAAGGCCTAGGTGTTTATCCGGACATTCTGATCCTGGGTGAGGCCCTGGCCGGAGGTATGTTCCCCATGTGTGGACTTGCATTCCCCCCCCGGGTCAAGGCCTTTTTTGACAAGCATCCCCTTATTCACTTATGCACCTTCGGGGGGCATGATGTGGGGTGTCTTGTGGCGGAAAAATCACTGGAATTGTACGAGACCCTTAAGCCATGGGAAAACGCCAAAAGGCAAGGGAGACATATTCTGGGTGAACTCCAGGCGTTGGCTGTGGAACATTCCAAAATCGTAAGGTCCGTTTCCGGGGTCGGCCTTCTGATATCCATTCAGATGGATTCTGTGGAAAGGGCGCTGGGGTTTTGCAAGGCCGCAAGAAAAGCAGGCCTTTTATGCATGCCCGGCGAAGTAATGAAGGCCAGTGTTGTGCTGCGTCCGTCGCTTACCATTTCGGACGATGATTCGGAGACGCTTTTAAAAGCGGTTCGCGACTCCCTTCAGACATTGTAACCTTCGCTGGTTTTCAAAAACCACAATATATTGTATAAAAAGGGAAAGGCCACATTAAGGGCGGCTGTCAACGAAACAGCCCCTGACAGCTTGAAAAGCGATTTGCGGCTCAAGAAGGAAGATGCCCCGTCCTGGTGCCCGGTCTCGGCGGGACCGACGGCAATCAGCGGCAACCGCCTTTTGCACCTCAAGGAACAAGCACGCTGAACCAAAACAAAAAAGGAGGCTGTCCGTGAAAAAATTTCTGCTCATCCTTCCCCTGTTGGGAATCCTGTCCTTTGGCTGCTCCGGCAAAAAGCCCGGAAACATAGGGCTTCAAAACGGAAACCTTGCCCCTTGCCCATCCAGCCCCAACTGCGTTTCATCCCAAGAAGGCCAAAAGCCTTTTGATTTTTCAGGTTCAGCAGAGCAGGCCATGACCAGGCTTGGAAAGGTTATTGAGGCAATGCCCGGCGCAAGGGTTGAAACTTTGGATGCGGATTACCTGCACGCCACATTCAAATCCAGGGTGTTCGGCTTTGTGGATGATGTTGAATTTCATGCGGACAGGGAAAAGGGCCTTATTCACTTTCGGTCTGCTTCCCGCCTTGGGTACTGGGATTTAGGCGCAAACAAGAGGCGCATCAAAAAAATTAAAAAGCTCTTTGAAGGATCATAAAGGGCAGGGCAGGCAATTTTTTAAGGTGCGCCCCATGTTGAGGGGCAATATTGGGGCAGCCGGAACAGTTAGAGCCTGTTTTTGAGATGGGTTCTATAATATCTGCTTTAGAAACTGCACCAGCCGGGGGTGGTTGGGGCTTTCAAAAAAGTGGCGGGGGCTTCCCTGCTCAAGAATCCTTCCTTCGTCCATGAAGACCACCCGGTCTGCCACCTCCCTGGCAAAGCCCATTTCATGGGTCACAACAACCATTGTCATGCCTTCCTTTGCCAGTTTCACCATGACATCAAGCACCTCGCCGATCATCTCCGGGTCAAGGGCGCTGGTGGGTTCGTCAAAGAGCATGATTTTTGGATTCATGGAAAGCGCCCTT
>JAGVAW010000179.1 GCA_020060085.1 Desulfobacterales bacterium | reverse complement strand
TCCCCTGCTTTTTTATTCTCTTTATCTTTTCACCACCAGGGCGACTGCCTCGCCGCCGCCAAGGCACAGGGAGGCGCAGCCGGTTTTGACATCCCGGCGGATCATTTCGTTGATGAGGGTTACAAGGACCCGGCAGCCGGATGCACCGATGGGGTGGCCAAGAGCCACGGACCCGCCGTTGACATTCACCTTTTCGATGTCCAGGTTAAGCTCCTTTATGACTGCTGCTGTGGAGCCGGAAAAGGCCTCGTTGATTTCAAAGAGATCAACATCGGCAAGGGAGATGCCCTCTTTTTTGAGGGCCTTTGGCACGGCCCAGATGGGGGCCACGAGAACGAACTTCATGTCAATGCCGTAAGATGCCTGTGCGCCAATGGTTACAAGGGGGGTGCAACCAAGCTCAAGGGCTTTTTCCTTGGCCATGACCACCACGGCTGCTGCGCCGTCTGAAATTATGGATGCGTTTCCGGCAGTGCCCACGCCGTCCTTTTTAAATGCGGGCTTCATGGCTGCCAAAAGGTCATAGGATGTGTCGCGGGGGCATTCGTCCGTGTCAAAAATTTTGGGAGCGCCTTTTCTCGAAGGGATTTCAACAGGCATTATCTCATTTTTAAAGCGTCCGCTTGAAATGCTTTCCAGTGAGCGGGAGTAGGAAAGGGCTGCGTAGCGATCCTGATCCTCGCGGGAGATGGCGTATTTTTCCGAGCAAAGCTCGTTGCTCATGCCCATGTGAAAGTCGTTAACATGATCCCACAGGCCGTCATAGATCATATGGTCAAGAATTTCGCCGTGGCCCATGCGGTAGCCGGTGCGGGCCTTTTTGAGGAAGTATGGTGCAGAACTCATGTTTTCCATGCCGCCTGCCACAATAACATCCGCATCATTGCAGGCAATGGCCTGGGCTGCCATCATTACGCTCTTTAATGCCGAGCCGCACACCTTGTTGATGGTGAGGCACTCGCATTCCCAGGGCATTCCCGCCTTGACAGCCGCCTGGCGGGCAGGGTTCTGGCCATAGCCCAAAGGCAGAACCTGGCCCATGATTACCTCGTTGACTGCGCTTTTTTCTATGCCGGCCCTTAAAACCGCTTCTGCAATCACAAGCGCGCCAAGACCCGTAGCGCCAATGCCCGAAAGCGTTCCGTTGAATGCGCCAAGAGGCGTGCGCACAGCAGAAACAATGACAACCTCTCTCATTATAATGCCCTCCTTGAAAAGTCTGTTTTAGGGGGAAAAGCTTCCGGCGGTTTCAGCGGCCCGGCGGCCTGCCTGGGCCTTCTTGAGTCCGGGCAGCTTGCCTGGGGCCTTAAGCCGCTTGGGCGCTTTAATTTGCATGGCAAAAAAATATGCAGGCAGGGGTTTTCCGCTTAAAGCGCAGAAAAGCCCCTGCCTTTGTTTTGAACGAGGTAAAATTATTCCTTTTTGCCCTTTGTCTGGTTTTCCGGGCAGACCACAGTGGGGTCAGCCATTATGCGAAGGGCCTGGTAGCGGGCTGTGAGGTCCTTTTTAAGCCCATCAATGAGACGCTTGTATTCTTCGGGGAATGTCTTTTTAAGGGATGCGTAGCGCACCTCGCCTTCCAGGAAGGCGTCAATTGAGCCATCCGGCTCCTTGGAGTCAAGTGTGAAGGGGTTTTTGCCCTCTTTTGCCAGCATGGGGTTGAAGCGGTACAGGGGCCAGTAGCCCGAATCCACGGCCAGCTTTGACTCCTCCTGGCTCTTGCCCATGCCTGCGCGGATGCCGTGGTTGATGCAGGGCGCATAGCTTAAAATAATGGCAGGCCCCGGATAGCTTTCCGCTTCCATTACAGCCTTCAGGAACTGATTTTTGTTGGCCCCCATTGAAACGCAAGCCACATACACATAGCCATAGGTCATGGCCATGCGGCCAAGGTCCTTTTTGCCCGTCTTTTTGCCGGATGCAGCAAACTTGGCCACAGAACCCATTGGCGTTGCCTTGGATGACTGGCCGCCCGTGTTGGAGTAAACCTCTGTGTCCATGACCAGCACATTGATGTCCTCGCCGGAAGCCAGAACATGGTCAAGGCCGCCGTAGCCGATGTCATAGGCCCAGCCGTCCCCGCCGAAAATCCAGAAGGAGCGCTTGGTGAGAAGATCCGCGCGGGAGAATATCTCATGGGTGATTTCCTCATCATCCATGCCATACTCCATAAGAGCGGCAATGAGGTCATCTCCCTTCTCCCTGGAAAGAGCTGCATCGCCCCTTGCATCAATCCAGGCTTTCATGGCCTTTGTCACAGGCTCAGGCAGGCCTTCGGCAATGGCCTTTTCCATCTTCATGACAAGGCGGTCCCTCTGCACGGTCACAGCCTGGAGCATTCCGTAGCCAAGCTCTGCCGGGTCTTCAAAAAGGGAGTTGTTCCAGACTGGCCCCTGGCCCTCCTGGTTAGTGCAGTAGGGAATGGAGGGGGCAGATCCTCCCCAGATGGAGGAGCAGCCGGTTGCATTGGCTATCATCATCCTTTCACCGAAAAGCTGGGTGAGCACCTTTACATAGGGTGTTTCGCCGCAGCCTGCGCAAGCCCCGGAAAACTCCATGAGGGGGATTTCAAACTGGCTTCCCTTCACCGAGTCGCGCTTCAAGGGGTTTTTCTTGTGGGAAAGGGTCTGGGTAAAACGCTGGTTGGGAACTTCAACCCCCACCTGGGTTTCAATGGGCCGCATCACAAGGGCCTTTTTCTTGGCAGGGCAGATGTCTGCGCAGTTGCCGCAGCCCTGGCAGTCCAGCGGATAGACCTGGATGCGGAAATGCAGGTCTTTAAGTTCCTTGCCGATGGCCTTTATGGTGTCAAATTTTTCGGGTGCTGCCTCTTTTTCATCGTCATCAACAAGCACGGGGCGGATTGCCGCATGGGGGCACACAAAGGCGCACTGGTTGCACTGGATGCAGTTGTCTGCAATCCACTGGGGAACCTCTATTGCAACACCGCGCTTTTCGTAGGCGGTTGTACCAACAGGGAAAACGCCGTCCGGGCTAAAGGCGGAAACAGGAAGCTCATCGCCCTTCTGGGCCAGCATGGGCCGCATCACCTCACTTACAAATTCCGGCTCATGCCTATGGGGAGCGCCCTCTGAATCCACGGCACTGGCCCATGCCTTGGGAACCTTAACTTCCTTAATGTTTTCAATGGTCTTATCCACGGCCTGGTAGTTCATCTGAACCACCTTGTCGCCCTTTTTGCCGTAGGCCTTTTGTATTTCATCCTTCAAAAGGCTTATGGCCTGCTCCACTGGCACTACCTGGGAGAGCTGAAAAAAGGCGGTCTGCATTATCATGTTTATGCGCCCGCCAAGCCCGACATCCGTGGCGATTTTAACAGCATCAATGTTGTAGAACTTGATTTTTTTATTGGCGATTGTGGCCTTCATGGCAGCAGGAAGCTGTTTTTCAAGCTCCTTGCCCGACCAGGGGGAATTTAAAAGGAAGGTTCCTTCCGGCCTGATGCCTGCCAGCACATCGTATTCGTGAATGTAGTTGGGCTTGTGGCAGGCGATAAAGTCAGCCCTGTGCACCTGATAGGTGGACTGGATGGGCTGCTTGCCAAAGCGCAGGTGGCTAACCGTGAGGCCGCCGGATTTCTTGGAGTCGTAGGCAAAATATGCCTGGGCGTACATATCGGTATTGTCGCCGATGATTTTGATGGCGCTCTTGTTTGCGCCCACAGTGCCGTCCGAGCCAAAGCCCCAGAACTTGCAGGCGATTGTGCCCTTCGGAGAGGTTTCGACATCCTTTGGCACTTCAAGGGAAGTGTGGGTCACATCATCATTGATGCCAACGGTGAAGTGATTTTTGGGGCCAGCGGATTTCATGTTGTCGAAAACCGCCTTCACCATTGCAGGGGTGAATTCCTTGGAGGAAAGGCCGTAGCGCCCGCCCAGAAGAACCGGGGACTCGCCGCGCTCCATAAAAAGGGTGCAAAGGTCAAGATACAGAGGGTCGCCAAGAGCGCCCGGCTCCTTGGTGCGGTCCAGCGCTGTAACCACCAATGCTGTGGCCGGAAGGGCGCGCAGAAAATGCTCGGCAGAGAAGGGCCGGTACAGGCGCACCTTTACAAGCCCCACCTTTTCGCCGGTGGTCAGAAGATAATTGATGGTCTCCTCAATGGTTTCACAGGCCGAACCCATTGCCACAATCACGCGCTCCGCCTCCGGGTGGCCCACATAGTCAAAAAGATTGTAGGGGCGGCCCGTGAGGTTGGCCACCTTTTTCATGTTGGCGGCAACAATGTGGGGAACATCCTCGTGAAAGGGGTTTGCAGCCTCGCGGTTCTGGAAAAATATATCCGGGTTCTGGGCCGTGCCCCGCAGGTTGGGGGACTCCGGATTCATGGCCCGGCTGCGGAACTCGCTGATGGCCTCGTAATCCACAAGATTGGCGATGTCATCGTAATCAATGGTCTCAATCTTCTGAATTTCGTGGCTTGTGCGAAAGCCATCAAAAAAATGCAGAGCAGGAACCGAAGAATCAATGGCTGAAAGATGAGCCACAAGGCCAAGATCCATGACCTCCTGAACAGATGCGGAGGCAAGCAGCGCAAAACCTGTCTGGCGCACGGACATCACATCGGAATGATCCCCGAAAATTGAAAGTGCATGGGTGGCGATTGTGCGGGCGGAAACATGAAAAACGCACGGCAAAAGCTCTCCTGCTATTTTGTACATATTGGGAATCATGAGCAGAAGGCCCTGGGAGGCCGTGAATGTGGTGGTGAGGGCGCCTGCGGACAAAGACCCGTGAACCGCTCCGGCAGCACCTGCTTCAGACTGCATCTCACGGATGCGCAGGGTCTGGCCGAATATGTTCTTGCGGCCCTGGGACGCCCATTCATCAGCGGTTTCGCCCATTGGAGAAGATGGGGTTATGGGGTAAATGGCAGCAACTTCGGAAAGGGCATACGCGATGTGGGCGGCGGCTGTGTTGCCGTCCATGGTCTTCATTTTCGGGGCCATGCGTTGTTTCCTCCTGTTTTAAAAAAGTACCATGAGCTGTCATAAACAAAAATATTTATAACAAACAGTCGCTTTTGTCAAAAAAAGCCGAAAACATATGGCGACAAAAGACCTGACACAAAAAAACTCCGGTTAAGGACAAACAGCCAAGAGAAGTGGACAGACCCGGGCAAACCGGTTCTTCACTGGAAAGGAAAGGTGCGCGGGAACAAAAACCTCTCCTTTGTGCTAAAGCTTTTTTTAGCCCTGTTCAAGGGCCAGCATTCTCCGCTTGAGATCCAAGCCGCCGCCAAAGCCCCCAAGGGAGCCGTCGCTTCTCACAACCCTGTGGCAGGGCACAAAAACCGGAAAAGGGTTTTTGGCCATTGTTGCGCCCACAAAGCGGGCGGCCTTGGGCCTTCCTGCCGCCAAAGCCAGTTGCCCGTAGGAAAGGGTCTGGCCCCAGGGAATTTTCATGGTCTGAACAAGCACCGCCTTTTCAAGCTCTGAAAGGGGCGAGAAGTCCAAAAGCGGCAAATCAAAGACCGGCGGCCTGCCCAAAAAGTATTGGGCAAAGGCATCAATTGTCTGCTCAAGGGCCTTGGGCGGCCTGGGAGAACGCGTCAGTTTGAGGGCCTGTTGGGGAAGGTCCTCAATATTTTCGTGGGGCAGCAGGCAGGCCAATATACGCAGGGGTTTATCGGCATGGATTATGCCGCCTGTGCCAAAAGGCGTTTCCACAAGGGTGCAGCAGGCATTGTGGCAAAAAGGGTGCTTTTGCATGGCCTTTGTCCAAAGGCTTCCCAAGCTGATTCCCAAGGGTTACGGGATGGGCGCTGGCAGGCAAAACAGAACCAGCTTTGCCCTGCCTGCAACAAAAGACAAAACAGGCGTCCGAAGGGATATGCACAACAGACGCCTGTCCTTGTCTTTTTACTGCAAAAGCCTTTGCAATTTTCCCCAAGGGTTTTGCAAGGGTTTTTAGGTTTCCTCAATGACAATGGCGCCCTGCTCGCAAACCTCAACGCAGGACTCGCAGCCCAGGCACTCATCTGCATTTACGGGAACAGACTTGCCATCCTGAAGCTCGAAAACATCCACAGGACAAACATCAACGCATTCTTCGCAGCCAGTGCACTTGTCAGCATCCACAGTAGGATTGAAAGCCATGAAACGATTCCTCCTTTAAGTTTGAAATAAGTCCGGGCTCCTCCCGGCATGACGACTCTAAAAATTTGGTTGCAAGCCAAAAGTCCGGCAGGGCTTTTATTACAGTCCCACCCTTTAGCATCAAGGTTGGTTATACCAATCAGACCAGCGAGTCAAGCATTCGGACGCCAAGTGCAAAAAAAATATTTAGGAAAATAAATCCCAATAAATAAATGAGTTATGCAGCAGGATGATAGAAAGACCCAAAAAAATCTCTATGGCCAAAAGCGCATGGCCACAAGAAGGAAGTTTTTTTCCTCAAAAAACCCGGAGGGCAGGCCAAGGGCAACTGATGCGGATTTTTGGGGTACAAGCCATATTGCAAGCTCCCGCAAGGGGCCTGGAGATGGGGAATCAAGGGCTTTATCCATGCGCTGGGCCGCATCCTTTGCCGCTATTTGGCCCTGGGCCAAAGAAGCAAGGATTTCCCCCAGGGGCTTGTGCCAGCGCTCAAGACTTTTTTTGGCAAAACCCTCTTCCGGCGGATAAGGGGCTTTCCACACAAGGACAGCTTCCGGGGCCATATCTGCAATATGTTCCGCAGCGGCCATGCTTGTGGTTGCAAGCACTGTTGGTTTTGATTTGGCATGGGCCAGAAGCAGTCCCCAGGCGCTCAAGCGGCGGGGAATAAGGCTGTCCGCCGCTTCTGCCGGCACGGCAAGGGGGGCATGGTCTTTTTTCAAAGGCTCTGCATCCGCTTTTCCGGTAATAGCCCTCGTCATGGCCTTCTGCTTCGCAGCCACCCGGTTCATTGATGCGGCAATTTCCCATTGCCGGGCATCCATGCCCTCTATAAGGTGCAAAAAAACCTGGGCCTGGGCGATTTGGTCCTGGCCTGCATCATTCAATTCCTGTTTAGCATGGCTGCTTATGGCGTCCCGCAGGACTGTGGGCAGGGTATCATCGTAAAGGGGCGGACGGCTGCCCTGGGTTGCAAGCCACTGGGAATCCATCTCCGGAAACGCTGCCCCCCACTGGTTCATGCGGGCAAGCATTCCAGAAAGATACTCCGGGGACTTTCCCAGGGATGCAAGGGGGGTCTCAAGCCTCAACAACCCCTCCTTTTCCATGGCCGCCAGATCTTCGGGGGCTTGAAGGGCCGAAGGCCGATAGAGAACAAAAGGCCCCAGCAGGGCACAGACAAAGCGAGCGGCATCCTCCGGCAGATATGTGAATGGGAAAAAGGCAGTTTCCATCTGTAAAAGAGCATCCTTTCCATGAAAATCCGGCATTAAATGAAGAGCCGGTTGCAAACCCAGGTTTTGCATTTGGCTCGGAGGGAAACTTTTTAAAAAGTTTCCCTCCTGCATTTTTTCTTCAAGGGCTTTTAATACATCTTTTGCATCAGTGAGTAAAAATAAGATTGGGGTCTTTGCTTGGGGTTATTTTATTTTCACCGTTTGCAGCGGGTCCCGGGGAGGGGCCTTGCAGGCCCTGCCAGATGAGGCGGGCGGCCATGCCCGCCATTATCCCTAAGCGCTCTTTTGTAAAAACTGTCTGGCTGCCTGCCATTGTGAGCATTATTATGCCGATGACTGCCCCTATGAATATGCCTGCCGCCTCCCAGGAGTCGATTTCCGGAACTATGCCTGCTTCCTTTGCCCTGTCAATCTGCACGGCCACCACAGCTAAAACGCTGCGCTCAAGGCCCGCCACCCGGCGTTTGAGTTTTTCCGGGCAGTTGGCAATGATGTCGGGAGTGGTTTCGGAAAAAAATACCCTGAAGTATTCACTGTGCCGGTTGGAAAAGCTGAAAACCACCTCAAGAAGCTTATTTATGAAGGCCTCGATATCGGTCTCCACCTGGGGGACGGCTTTGAGTTCCGCCAGAAGCTGCTCCAGGCCTCCTGCGCCCACAGTGACAAAGAGATCATCCTTGTTCACATAATCAAGATACAGGGTTCGCTTGCTGTATCCGGCCTTTTTGGCGATCTCGTCCATGCTTGTGGCATGGTAGCCCTTGGTGAGAAAAAGCTCGCGGGCTGCATCCAGGATTTTATCTGCCCGGTTTTTTTTCATTTTCCGGCGCTGCTTTCCGGCTTTAAAAGCCTTTTATTTTTCCCGACAGGCCATGTTTTTGGCCAAAAACATGGCTTTTAGCGTATCCTTTGTTGAATACAGGAACTTGTATCCCACTTCATTTATAAGTCGGCTGCTGTCCAGCACCCAAGGGTATCGCACATAATCATAGAATGTTGGTGGCACGCGCGCAATGGGCAGTTTCATGCGCCAGGTCCAGTCAAAAACGCGGTACAAAACCCAGTCGGGCATGGGCAGGATGGTACGGCCTGCAAAGCTCACACATTCCCGCAAGGTCATGGTGTCAGGCGGAGCAACATTGAAAGGGCCTTTGCCCTTGTTTTCCAGAAGGTGGATTATGGAGCCAACAACATCATCCTCGTGTACAAACTGGAGCGGAGTGTTGTGATTTTTCGGCACCATGCCCACGGGCAGGGTGAAAAGATAGGAAAGATAGTTGTCCACCCCAGGGCCGTAGATGATGCAGGGCCGGATGATGCTCATTATAACTTTTGGATTCGCTTCCATGAATTCAACGCAAAGGGCCTCCATCTGGGCCTTGTCTCTTGCATATGAAAAATGGGGGTGGGGCCGGATGGGGTCTTTTTCCGTGATGGGGACCGGGTTGTCTGCAAAGGCTCCGTAAGCCGTGGCTGAGCTTATCATGCAGGCCTGGGGGACCTTTGCCTTTTTTAGAGCATTTAAGGTGTTTTGGGTTCCTCCCACATTTATGCGCGTCATGTGCTCTTCATCTCGTATGGGATTTAGGATGAAGGCCAGATGAACCAGGATATCTGGCTTTATTTCATCCACCCAGTCCACCAGGGCCGGGTCAGTTATATCCATCTGACGGAAAGTTCCCTTGCGGTACTTTGCCCTGGGCAGGTTGATGTCCATGCCGTAAAAGGCCTTGCACCAGTTTAAGCGGTCAAGCTCCCGGCACAGGATGCTCCCCACATAGCCGGATGCGCCGGTAATAAAAACGGTTTTTTGCTCCATTTTGCCTTCCTCCACTACTTAAAGGCAGACTTTTTCTGCAGATGGCCGGGAAGGCCGAGCCTTTTGTTGACAGGGCCTTCCCGGTTTCGCCGCAATCTGTGCGGTATTATTCCGCCATCAGCCCTGCTGCTTTGGCTGCCTTAACCTGGGGTGGGTCATCCCAGTTCTTTTTGGCATTCAGCTCTGCGCAAAGCACATTTGCCCCAATGTAGCCGGGGCCGCCGATTATCATGCCGCCCGGATAAACGGATGCGCCGCACACAAAAAAGTTTTCAATGGGCGTCCATACGCCGGAGCAGGAATCGTTTGGCCGAAAATAGCCCATCTGGAGCGGCACATAGGCCCCCTGCTTGATGGAGCCGCGCACCATGTTGCGGATTTTGGCCTCAATGTAGGTGGGCGGATAAACAAGCTTGTTCAACACCTCCAGATTGGGGGCAAACTTCTTCCACTGGGCAATGCAGGCATCTGCATATTCCCACTTTATCTTCTCCCAGTCCGCCTCGTAGGGCACAAGGCATTCCCAGCGGCCTGCCGCGTGTCCCGGCGGGGCCATTATGGGGTCAAAAATGCTCGACACCGTGGCATGGCCCATGATGTGATCCTTTGGCAGCTTGCCTGCCTCAAGCTCGTCAAGGTGATCCAGAATGGACTGGGTATCGCCCACGCCAAGATGGGTTATGAATGCGCGGTTGACATCCGGATTGCTGTCCGAGCCTATGTACTCCGGCGGGGCTGCAAGGGCCAGATGCGCGCCGAACAGGGTGATTTTTTCCCATTCCCAGCGCTTTGCCGCATTGACCAAATCTTCTGGTATTTCATCCGCCTCAAAGAACTTCAAAAAGTTCTGCTGCGGATCAACAGTTGAGGCCACGGCCTTTGCAAAAATCTCGGTGCCGTCCTCCAGAAGCACTCCGCAGGCCTTGCCGTCTTTGGTCAGGACCTTTGCCACGGGCGCAGAATCCACAATGGTTCCGCCCTGACCCACCACAACCTTGTGGATGGCAGATGACAATCTGTGGGACCCGCCGCACACAAGGGCTGCGTTGGTCATCCGGTAAACATAGAGGGGAAAAAGATAGCCCAATGCCTCGTAGGGCGACATTCCCCACATGGTGAAGAGGTTCAACACGCCTGCTTTAAGAGGATCGGAAAGGCCATAGCGCTCAAGCATTTCCAGAGGCGTGAGCTCGGCCACTTCGTTGAAGCGGCGACCCGCATCATCACCGGCGTTATCAAGCTGCTGCACCATTTCAATGGGCGGAATGGCAGGCACATAGGTATAGGGAATCAAAATCTTGTCGGACCATTCCTTGAAATCAGCCATCATGGCTTCAAACTTTGCGGCCTGATCCGCACCGAAATGCTTGGCAACATGGGCCACCGTGCGGGCCGTGTCCCTGTAGAAAAGCAGGGGCGGGCCGTCCTGGCGCACATAGGCTGCCTGAACCTCCGGGTAAATGAAGCGCACCCCTCTTTCCCGCAGGTTGAAATCCGAATAAACAGGCATTATTTCGGCCATCATGTGGTAAACCGCATGGGGATTGTGCTTGAAGCCCGCAAACTCCAGGGTGTCCAGACCGCCGCCGGTTTCGTGGCGGGCCTCCAGCACGCACACATCCAGGCCTGCGCGGGTGAGATAGGCAGCACAGATGAGGCCGTTTGGGCCTGCTCCTATTATCACGACATCAAACTGGGTCTTTTTCATTCTTTATTTCACCCCCCTGTTCAACGGAATGTCCTCAAGGTTCTCCAGATACCAGATGCAGGCCTTGGCATTCCACCAGTCCTGCTCCCGCACTCCCAGGTCCTTGGCCACCTCGGTTGCTGCAATGTAGCCCGAAGCCAGCCAGGTTGTACCAAAGGGATGGATGGAGTTGGACAGATAGAGGTTCTTTATGAAGGTGCGGGAGCCGCCACCCTTGAGTACACCGGGAACCGGCCGGTTCTCGTAGTACTGTTCGGGAATGACCGAGCCGCCCACCCAGTTGCCTTCAACTGCCGAGGGGTTGTTCCTCTGCATATCCAAAGGCGTGTAAAGGATGCGATCCTTCACAAGGCTCTTGAAGCCTGGAGCGTATTTTTCGTAAGTGTCGGTCACCTGATCGGCCAGCCTGTCCTTTATTTTGTCCCAGCTTGGCAGGCCGTC
>JAGVAW010000152.1 GCA_020060085.1 Desulfobacterales bacterium | reverse complement strand
GCGGCGGCTTTTTGCAGCCTGGGAACAACAAATTTTTGTCTCGGAACAACAATCTTTTGCTCTGACCCGCTAAAAAACGAGTTTTTCAGGGTCGACTAGAAAGCGGAAAAATTCCAACAGGGAGCCTAGGGATGTGCCAATGGTTCCGAATCTCTATGAGATACTTAAGAGCCGCTATGAACAAAGGAATCCGAATATGCCTTGGGTGTTTTGGCACACATGCTACAGCTCCAAGAAGAAGCAAAAGGTGTCCGGTCCTTACGGCGACAGAAAGAGAGTCCTGGCAACCCTATGCAAGAAAGCCGATGTGCCGTATTTCAGCTTTCACCCTATCCGGCACCTGACGGCTTCTCTTCTGGATGACCTTGGAGTTACCATGGGTGTAATACAGAAGATACTTGGGCATAAAAACCGCAGAACAACGGAAATCTATCTGCATTCAATTGGTGATTCAGCACGGCGAGCAATGGGCTTGCTGGGTGAACAGGCATTTCCCGGTGCTGCCAGTTCAAACCCGGAGGTCCCAAGGAATATGCCCCGTGAGTATTACCAGCGCAAGGTGGAGAGGCCATCTTTAGAGCAGTTGAAAAAAGACATCGGCAATCTTGGTTTCGTCGGGACAGGCAAAAAATACGGGGTAAGCGATAACGCAGTCAGAAAATGGCTGCGATTAGAGTTAGAACACGTTAACACAGCGGACTTTTTATCATCAGAAAAAAAGTCACAGTCCAATTCACAGTCCAAAGAAAAAAGGGTTAACCCCGAAAGGCTAACCCCTTGATTTATTTGGAGCCGACGAGCGGAATCGAACCGCTGACCTGATGATTACGAATCAACTGCTCTACCATCTGAGCTACGTCGGCCTTTGGTAGAAGCGCCTCATAGCACGGAGGCGCTTTATGGGTCAAGAAGGAAAAGCTGCACCCAAAAGCAAGCTCATTTGTAACGCATCGGCCTATGCTGATCACAAAATAACTCACCTGCCAAAAAAATTATGAAGGAAAGGGTTACGGTTTCTGCGGTGCCAAAAGCACTTATATTTGAGCACTTCCATAATGCAGCAATTTTGCTATGGATGTCCACCCTTGTCTGGTGAGGTAATTGTGGTGTGACAAAGAGTTGTTAAGAAGGTACACATCTGCCATAATGACCGGACAGTACCGGAAAATTTTACAGCACATTTTGAATTGGCAGATACTTTCAAGGCCCGGAGGCATTGAATGCTGGCAAAGGTTTGCAGCGGAGCGGTTATCGGAATTGAGGCTGTTCCTGTTGAGGTGGAGGTGGATATCCGCACGGGCCTTCCCTTTTTTTCCACAGTGGGGCTTGCAGAAACCTCGGTCAAGGAGAGCAAGGAGCGGGTAAAGGCTGCACTCATAAATTCCGGCTACATGGCTCCCAATGACCGCATAACCGTAAACCTGGCCCCTGCGGACATTAAAAAGGAGGGCACTGGTTTTGACCTGCCCATTGCAATTGGCATTCTTGCAGCAATGGAGCTTATTGTTGATGCGCCGCTTAACCGCTACCTTGTTTTCGGCGAGCTTTCGCTTGATGGCCGCATAAAGCCTGTTCACGGCACGCTGCCCCTTGCCATTGCAGCACGCAAGGCAGGTTTTGAAGGGGTTATTGTACCCGCGGACAATGCAGCCGAAGCAGGGGTGGTGGCTGGCATAAAGGTTCTTGGCGCAGCTCATCTGGCAGATGTTGTGAACTTTTTACTCGGCGAGGTGGAGATTCCCCCCACAAGGGTGGATCTGGATGCGCTTTTTGCTTCTGCCCGCCATGCCTTGTCCGGGGATTTTTCCGAGGTTCACGGTCAGGAGTATGTTAAAAGAGCCTTGGAAGTCGCCTGTGCAGGCGGGCACAATGTTCTCATGCTGGGGCCGCCCGGTTCGGGCAAGACCATGCTTGCCAAAAGGCTTCCCACCATTCTGCCGCCCCTTTCCTTTGAAGAGGCCCTGGACACAACAGCAGTCTATTCCGTTGCAGGCCTGTTAAAAAAAGGCCAGGCCCTTTTGACCCAAAGGCCTTTCCGCGCCCCTCACCACACGGTTAGCGATGCAGGCCTTATCGGGGGAGGGCGCATTCCCAGGCCCGGCGAGGTGAGCCTTGCCCACAACGGAGTTTTGTTTCTGGATGAGCTGCCGGAATTCAAAAAGCAGGTGCTTGAGGTTTTGCGCCAGCCAATGGAAGACGGGGTTGTTACAATTTCCCGCGCAGCCATATCCATGACCTACCCGGCGGACTTCATGCTTGTGGCGGCCATGAACCCCTGCCCATGCGGGCACCTGGGGGATACCCGCCACGAATGCCGTTGCGGCGAGCGCCTTGTGCGCCAATATCGCTCCAGAATTTCCGGGCCTCTGCTGGACAGGCTGGACATTCATGTGGAGGTTCCGGCTGTGGCCTACAAGGATTTGGCCTCCACAGCCAGGGCCGAGCCTTCATCCGCCCTGCGCCAAAGGGTTGCAAAGGCGCGCGGCATTCAGCAGGAGCGCTTTGCCAGGCTGAATATACACACCAATGCAGCCATGCAGAACCGCCATGTAAAAAAATTCTGCGAGGTGGACAACTCCTCCACCCGCCTTCTTGAGGCTGCGGTGGACAAGCTGGGCCTTTCGGCCAGGGCCTACAACCGCGTACTAAAAATCGCCCGCACCATTGCAGACCTTGCCGGAGAGGCCAATATCCGCGCTTCCCACATATCCGAGGCAATTCAATACCGCACCCTTGACCGGGCGGCTTAAGGCTTTTTTCATTTTTTGGAGAAATGAAAGCCCCTTTCCTGTCAGCTTAAAAACCGGAAAGGGGCTTTTTGTTGCGAAATTGATTGAGAGCATTAAATTACTTTGCCTTCAGCTTTTGCTCGTAGGCTGCCCGAATGAATTCCCGGAAAAGGGGATGGGGGGCCATGGGCCTGGACTTGAATTCCGGGTGGAACTGGCAGCCCAAAAACCAGGGGTGATCCTTTATTTCCACAATCTCCACCAATTCCTCATCCGGGCTTGCGCCGGAAATGACAAGACCTGCATCTTCAAGGCTTTTACGATACTTGTTGTTGAACTCGTAGCGGTGGCGGTGCCTTTCCGAAATAAGCTCTGTCCCGTAGGCATTGCGGGCAAAGGTATCCGGGGCCAAAGCACAGGGGTAGGCCCCAAGGCGCATGGTTCCGCCCTTGTCGCTCTGGCTGTCGCGTTTGTGGACAATGCCGGTTTTGGAGTCCAGCCATTCCCGCATGAGATAGATGACCGGATCTGCGGCATTCTCATCAAACTCTGTGCTGTTTGCATTGGCAATGCCTGCAACATGGCGGGCAAACTCAATTACCGCAACCTGCATTCCCAAGCATATCCCGAAAAAGGGAATCTTGTTTTCCCTGGCAAAGGCCACGGAGCATATTTTTCCGCTCACCCCCCTTGAGCCAAAACCGCCGGGAACAAGAACGCCGTGGACATTTGCAAGGGCTTCATTGCAGGTTTTTTCGCTTATGGTTTCCGAATCCACAAAAACAAGGTTAACCTTAACATTGTTGGCAATGCCGCCGTGGACAAGGGCTTCGTTTAAGCTTTTGTAAGATTCCTTCAACTCCACATACTTGCCCACAATGGCTATGGTCACTTCATCCTTGGGGTTTCTTATGCGCTCAAGAAGTTGCGACCACTGCTCCAGCCTGGGCGCGCCGGTCCATATATTAAGGTGCTCCAGAATTTTGTCGTCAAGGCCCTCGGCATGGAACATGAGGGGCACTTCGTAAATGCAGTCAACATCTTTGGCTGTTATTACCTCTTCTTTGGTAACATTGCAGAAAAGGGCTATCTTTTTCTTTATGTCATCAGACAAAAACTGGTTTGTCCTGCACAAAAGAAAGTTGGGCTGTATGCCTATGCCGCGCAGCTCCTTCACGGAGTGCTGGGTGGGCTTGGTTTTAAGCTCTCCGGCAGTGGCAATGTAGGGTACATAGCTTAAATGTATGTAGAGAACATTCTCCTTGCCTGCATCTGTGCGGAACTGGCGGATGGCCTCCAGAAAGGGCAGGCTTTCAATGTCGCCGATGGTTCCGCCTATTTCTATTATTGCCACATCGCACTTGTTTTCCTGAAGGCGGATGGCGTTTTTAATTTCATCGGTTATGTGGGGAATAACCTGGACTGTGCCGCCAAGGTATTTGCCCTGGCGCTCCTTGGTAATTACCGAATGGTAGATTTTGCCGGTGGTGAAGTTGTTGTCCTTGCCCAGGCGCACATTGGCAAAGCGCTCGTAGTGGCCCAGGTCCAGATCCGTTTCAGCGCCGTCATCTGTCACAAAGACTTCGCCGTGCTGAAATGGGTTCATGGTGCCTGGGTCCACATTGATGTAAGGGTCCAGCTTCTGGAAGCTTACGGTAAGCCCACGGCATTCCAGCAGCGCGCCGATGGCTGCCGAGGCCAGGCCCTTGCCCAGGGAGGATAAAACACCGCCGGTTACAAAGATGTACTTGGTGGGGGTCGCCATATAGGAGTTCCTTAATCCGGCCAGGGCCAAAAAGCAAAACAGCCTGGATTCTTGAAGCCTGAAAAATTGAAAAAAGGCGGGGCGCTTTTTTTATTTGCGCCGATTTTGCGGCCAGGGGCAGGGCATGGAAGGGCCGGTTTTATGGTGCAAAAGCTTTTTGTTGAATGGAAAAAAGACCCTTGCAGTCATTGCCGGTCGTAACACATTAAGCCCTCTGACCATGGGAGTTTTTTTTACCGCGAATCCTTATTTCTGTCAACCGGCCTTGTAATTTTGTCATATTCAAAGATTGCAAAGCATTGGCGGCTCTTGGTGCGGGGCAGGCCTTGATTTACAAAAAAAAATGACCTACCCTTATTTTTATGGGATATGTATTTGACTCTCAAGATGTCAGGATTCATGAAGACTGGCTTGCCAAGCCCGAAAACCGCCGTTTCCTTGACCTGGAAAAGGCGCTTGTGGGCGGGTTTGTCCAGGGGCTTCCCGGAAAGCGCCTGCTGGAGATAGGCTGCGGAAGCGGCTGGTTTCTTGAGCACTTTCTGGGCATGGGCCTTTCTGTGTCCGGCATTGACCCCTCTGTGCAGATGCTTGATCGGGCAAGGACCCGTCTGCGCGGCAAGGCGGATCTGCATCAGGGCTATGGCGAGGACCTTCCCTTTGACGACAACAGCTTTGACATTGCGGTTCTGGTCACGACCCTGGAATTTGTTGCCGACCCGGTAAAAGTGCTGGCCGAGGCTGCCAGGGTTGCCAAAGACCGCGTTGTGATAGGCTTTTTGAACCGTTATGCGCTTAAAGGCATTGAGCGGCGCATAAAAAGCGCCTTTTCGCCGGATATCTTTTCCCATGCCCATTTTTTTTCCCTTTGGGAGGTAAAGAACCTGGTGCGTCAGGTGCTTGGGGATGTGCCGACCCAATGGAAAAGTTCCGGGCATCTGCCTGCCATTGCGGGACGGGTTGTTCAGGCTCTTGATATACCGCCCCTTTCAGGCTCCCCCTTTGGAACCTTCATTGCTCTGGAAGCCCAGTGCGTGCCCCGCTTTCGGGCAACCCCGCTAAAACTGCGGGAAAAGGCTGCCAAGGCAAAGGGCCTTGTAATCCAAACCCGCTCTGCATCCAAAGCGAGGTCCCATCATGGAAGCGCTTTTGTATGAAAAGCTTGAAGATAACAAGGTCCGCTGCAACCTCTGCCAGCACCGCTGCCTCATAGCCAGCGGCAAGAGAGGAATCTGCGGTGTGCGCGAAAATCAGGCCGGTGTTTTAAAAAGCCTTGTTTATGCAAAGCTTGTGGCAAAAAATGTTGATCCCATTGAAAAAAAACCCCTTTTCCATGTTCTGCCCGGCTCCTTGAGCTATTCCATAGCCACGGTGGGCTGCAATTTTTCCTGCCGCTTTTGCCAGAACGCAAACATCGCCCAACTGCCTAAAGACCACAACGGCCGCATTGTTGGCGAGCATTTTCCGCCGGAAAAGGTGGTGCAGGAGGCAGTTATCTCCGGCTGCAAAAGCATTGCCTACACCTACACCGAGCCGACAGTCTTTTTGAATACGCCCTGGATACGGCCAAACTTGCAAAGCAAAAGGGCCTGCGAAATGTTTTTGTGACAAACGGCTATGCCACGCCAGAGGCTGTTATGCTTGTGGGGCCTTACCTGGATGCTGCCAATGTGGACCTGAAGGCCTTTAACAAGACCTTTTACAAGGATTTGGTGGGCGCAAAGCTTGAAAAGGTACTTGAAACCATAAAATGCCTTTCCCAGGCAGGTGTTTTTCTGGAAATAACAACCCTGCTCATACCCCAGGCCAATGATGACCCCAAGGAGCTTGCCGACCTGGCTGCCTGGATAGTTGAGAATTTAGGCCCCCAGACCCCCTGGCATATCAGCCGCTTTCACCCCACCTATAAGCTGACGGATCGCGGCCCAACCCCGCTGCAAAGCCTTCTGGATGCCCGGCAGATAGGAAAAGATGCAGGCCTGCATTATGTCTATACGGGCAACATTCCCGGCCAGGGGGGAGAGGAAACCCTGTGCCACAACTGCGGCAGCCTTTTGATTGACCGGGTGGGATATCACATCAAAAAAAACAATCTTGCCAAGGGCGGAGCCTGCCCCTCCTGCAACACACAGGCCGCAGGGATTTGGGAGTAGGGTGCTTTGCCTGCCTCAGCCAACAAATGTCCGGATTGGGCCGACAGCCATTTTTAAGTATAACATCCTGTTATCATAATCCAAAGTTTTTTGAGGAGAGGTTAAAGGAGGGGAACCTTTTTTCAAAAAAGTTCCCCTCCTGCTTTTTTGCTTTTGCTAGTTTTTTATCTTTCTTTTCTCTTTTCTTCTGTTTCAATTTTCTTTTTTTGCTTATTTTTCCTTTTCCAGTCTTACGGAGATGGACCTGGCGTGGGCTGAAAGGTTTTCGGTTTGGGCAAGGAGCATTATGTCATGTGCGTCTTTGTTAAAGGCTTCTGCCGAGTAGGAGAGCAGGCTGGATTTTTTGGTGAAGTTCTCCACCGAGAGGGCGGATGAGAAGCGGGCTGTGCCTGCTGTTGGCAGGACATGGTTTGGGCCTGCGATGTAGTCGCCCACGGGTTCCGGGGTGTGGTGGCCTAAAAATATCGCCCCTGCATGGCGGATTTTTGGGAAGAGGGCAAAGGGGTCGGCAACTGCCAGTTCCAGGTGTTCCGGAGCCAGTTTGTTGGCCACAAGGGCTGCGGCATCGAGATCGGGCACAAGAAAGATTGCGCCGTTTTTATTTAAGGCTTTTTCGGCTATTTCTCTTCTTTCAAGCTGCTCCAGTTCCAGGGCAAGGGCCTTTTTCGCCTTTTGGGCAACAGAACGATTGGGAGTGACAAGAATGCTTGCGGAAAGGGGGTCATGCTCGGCCTGGGAGAGCAGATCTGCTGCAACAAAGCGCGGGTTGGCGGAAGAATCGGCAATGACAAGGACCTCGCTTGGCCCTGCAATCATGTCAATGCCTACAGTTCCGGCCACTAGCTTCTTGGCTATGGTTACAAAAATGTTTCCCGGCCCCACAATCACATCCACCTTGTGCACGGACTTTGTTCCGTATGCCAGGGCTGCAACGGCCCAGGCGCTGCCCATTTTGTAAACTGTGTGGACATTTAGCTTTGCCGCTGCGGCCAGCAGGTAGGGATGCACGGACCCATCGGGCCTGGGGGGGGTTGCAATGCAAATTCTTTCCACCCCTGCTATCTGTGCGGGTATTACCCCCATGAGCACGGATGAGACAAGGGGCGTGTTGCCGCCTTTTCCGCCTGGCACATAAATCCCGGCAGCGTCCACGGGCCGCACAATCTGGCCTAAAAGCACACCTTCCCTGTCCATTGTAATCCAGGACTGCTGCTTCTGGCGCTCGTGAAAAGCCTTTATGTTGGCGATTGCCTTGTCCAGGGCCTTTTCAAAGGCAGGGTCAAGGCTGTTTAGCGCCTTTTCTATTTCCTTTTGGCTTGCGGCAAGGTCGGATATTTCAAGGTTAGGGGCATCAAATTTGCGGATGTATTCTATAAGTGCAGCATCATCCTCCTTTTGTATCCGGCGGAGGATTTTTTGCACGGCTCGCAGGTCCGCAGCAGCAAAGGAAAGGCCCCTTTGGGATATGGATGCAATTTTGGCAAGGGCTGACAGGGAAGGATAGGTGTATGTTTTCAAGGAAATCCTCCTTTATTTGAAGCAGGGCATCGAGATGCCTTTTAACCCCTGGGGTGATACTGCCGATGAATTTTTTTGAGCTGCTCACGGGCAACATGGGTGTATATCTGGGTGGTGGCAATGTCAATGTGGCCAAGCATTTCCTGCACCACGCGCAGATCCGCGCCGCCTTCCAGAAGATGGCTGGCAAAGGAATGGCGCAGGGAATGAGGGCTTATGTTTTTGGTTATGCCGCATTTTAGGGCATATTCCTTTAACATTTTAAAAAAATTCTGCCGGGTCATGGGTTTGGCAAGGCGGCTTAAAAAAAGGTATTGGCTTGGGCCTTTTCTCATGAGCCGTGGCCTGGAGCTTTCAAGATATTCGTTGATGGCCTCAATGGCAGCCTCGCCCAAAGGCACTATCCGCTCTTTCGCGCCTTTGCCCATGACGCGGATAAAGCCGGCAGCAAGCTCCAGGTCACCTATCTTTGCGCCCACCAGCTCGGATACACGCAGCCCCGCCCCGTAGGCAAGCTCCAGCATTGCGCGGTCCCGAATGCCCAAAATGCTGGTAAGATCCGGCGCTTCCACCAACTTTTCCACCTGCTCCACGGTTACCACATCCGGCAGCCGCATCCCTGTTCTGGGCATATCCACAAGGCGGGCCGGGTTTTTCTCAAGAATTTTTTCTGCTTCCAAAAAGCGAAAAAAACCCCTTATGGAAACAAGATGCCGCGCCCGGCTTCTTGGAGAAAGGCCTTTTTCACGCAGGCGGATAAGGTGTTTTAGGATGAGCGGTGTGTCGATTTTGCTGACAGAGCCAACCCCCTTGGCGCGGACAAAGCTGCTAAACTCGGCCAGATCCCTTGTGTAGGCGGACAGAGTGTTGTCTGCCAGGCCCTTTTCCACCAGCAGAAAATGCACAAAGCGGTCAAGAAGGCTGTCTATGTCTGAATTGACATCTGACACGGGCAAACATCCTTGCACTTGAAAAGATATTGGAAGGTGAGAAATGATGCGACTGTTTGCGCTTTGCAGCAGGGCAGGGTGCAGCAAAAAATACTATGGCCCTGCATCCCGGCCCAGGCCGTTTAGCACCTCGCAGCCATCTTGTGTTACAAGCACCATATTTTCAAGGCGCACGCCGCCCCATCCGGGCAGGTAGATGCCCGGCTCAATGGTAAAAACCATGCCTGGAGACAAAATGCTTTCCCTTAAGGGGCTTATTCTTGGCTCCTCGTGCACGGCTAGGCCCACCCCGTGGCCGGTTCCGTGCCCGAAAAAGTCTGCATAGCCCTTTTCGCGGATAAAGCCCCTGGCAGCCTCATCAACGGTTTTTGAGGATGCGCCGGGCTTCACTGCTGCAATGGCGCGGTCCCGCGCTTCATGAACAATGTTAAAAATCTCCCAGAATTTTTTGTCCGGCTCGCCAAAAACCATCATGCGGCTAATATCCGAGCAGTATCCGTCTGCCTTGCACCCCCAGTCAAAAAGGGCTGGCTGGCCTTCTTTGAGCTTTGTGTCGCCGGGTATGGCATGGGGCATGGCGCTGTTTGGGCCAAAGGCGGCAATGGTGGGAAAGGAAGGCTCTTGTGCGCCCAGGCTGTGCATGAGGCTTTCCAACTGAAAGGCAGCCTCCTTTTCCGTCATGCCAGGGATTAAGGTGTCCAAAAGCTCGTTAAAGGCGGTCTCGGCAATGAGCAGGGCTTTCCGCAAAGCGTCTATCTCCGCCTCGTCTTTAACAAGCCGCAGGGGTTCGACCAAATTTTCCAGGGATAGCAGTTCAACCCCGCTGGCGCTTTTTTGCAGGCTTTCCTTCATTTTCTCAAACTGGGCCACTGAAAGGCGCACCTTTTCAAAACCAAGTTTTTTTGCATTTAAGGTTTCGCATATCTGCGGCAGGGATTGCTCCAGCCCCAGGCGGTACTCAAAAACCTCCCAGTTGGGGCATTGGTTTGTTGCCTGGAGAGTAAAGCGGGAATCGGTTGCCAGAACAAGCTTGTCCGCACTTATAAAGAGGATTCCAGCGCTTTCGTCGAAACGGTCGTCCTGGCCCGTGAAGCCGGAAAGGTATCTCCGGTTTTCCTCAATGCTTATCATAAGCGCGTCAGCATCAATTTTCTGCATGGAAAGGCGCAGCTTTTCCACCCTGCCTTTGTAGTCAAAACCGCTCATTCTCGTATGCCCAAAGTCTTTTCAATAATGTTTTTAGGTTTGCCGCCTTTTTATATTTGGCCAAGAATATGCTGGGCAAGGCTGTTGTAGTCCATTGCCCCAAAACTGCTGCGGGCAAAGAAAACCACAGGCTTTTGGTGCATTGCGCTTTCGGCAATGGTTGTATTGGTGCGTATGGGGGTGGGGAATACCTTGCCGACAAAGCGCTGATCCTGGGATAGAGAGTCCATTACAGCACGGCTTACCCGTGTGCGCGGGTCGTAAAAGGTGGGCAGCACGCCCAACAGGTTCAACTCCGGGTTTATTTCCTCGCGCACAAGGTCAAGGGTTTCCAAAAGGTCATCCAGGGCTGCATAGGCATGGGGCTGGGTCTGGCAGGGGATGAGCACCTCATTGGCAAAGGCAAAAACATTTACAGTGAGCAGCGAAAGGCTGGGTGGGGCATCCACAAAAATGAAATCATATTCGTCAGCAAGGGGCTTTAGCCGCTTTAGGCGGTTTTCCCGTGCAATCTCGTTTACAAGCTCCACCTCTGCTCCTGCCAGGTCCGAGCTTGCGGGAATAATAAAAAGTCCGCTCCAGGGGGTTTCGCACACGGCTTTTGCCGGATTCAGCGGCTTTTTGGCGGTGATCAGCTCATAGGTGGTGGGCTGACCCTCCTCCACGGCAATTCCCAGGTTGCGGGTGGCGTTGAACTGGGGGTCCACATCCACGATGAGGACCTTTTTATCCCACTGGGTCAGGGCGGCAGCCAGATTGACAACCGTGGTGGTTTTACCCACTCCGCCTTTTTCGTTCACTACGGCAATGATGCGACTGTCAGCCATAAATCCCCCCTTTGCCCTGACCTTAAAATGCCCTGGTGCGTGCAGCGCTTTTTGCCGCGGGCGTTTTAAAGCCGCGTTGCGGGTTTGTTTTTTAATGCCGGGTCTGTTTCCTTTTTGCACCGGAAAAGGAATCAGCCCTGGGCAGTCCGCAAATCCTCCAACTGCTTCATCAGCCCTGTCAGTTTTTCCTGCATGGCATCCATCTGCTTTAAGGCGTTTTGCTTCTGCTCAGCTTTTTGCTCAATAAGCCCGAAGGTCTGAGCCGATCCCTGGGTAAAGAGCTTGAAACGCTCGAAAAGGCTGGCCCAAAGGGAATCGGCTACTTGATCCATCAGTTTGAAAATATATTGATATTTAAGGTTTTCGCGATAATCCAGGAACTGATCCATCAAGGATTCTTCTGTCTGTTTCTTCATGCGGGAAACAGCCACGCTCAAGGTGTCCTGCCTGGACTGCTCCGGGCTTTTGGCACTTAACTTAAAAAGGCCCTTCACACCCCGGACCATGCTCTGCCATCCGCTTCGCATAACAGCTTCAGTCCTGATGCTCACGGCATACTGCATGGATGAGGCAAGCGGCGGCACGGCAAGGGCGCTCTGCCTTTTAACCTGCTCCACCTCAACGGGCGGCAGGCTTCTTTCCACATCCAGGCCAGGCTCAAGGCCAAGTTCCTGCAGGGCCTTGTTATAACGGCTCACAGCCTCGCGGACCATTGCTCCGAAGGGGCCGCCTATGTTTTCAAAGAGCCTTTGAATTTCCTTTTCCTGGGTTCGCACAAAACGAATCATGGTAGGGTTGACCTCGTGGGTCAGATGCCCGTCCACAGCATTTTTAAGGTTCTGGAAGGCAGCATAAACAATTGTGGAAACGGCTGCATCGCTTTTGGAAAGGCCAGTAAGATCCGGATTGTAGTCATTTATGAATTTGCGCACTCCGCTCACCACATCCCCGTGGCGCATATCCAAAAAGCGGTCCACCTGCATCCCCATTTCCTTTTTTGCGCTTATAAGGGAGCCATCCAGAGTGTCGCGAATCATGGAGCGCACCTGGGTAAGGGTCTTGGCCTCCCTGTCCAGCGTCTGGGCCATGCCCCTTGCCTGGCCGGAATCTTTTTCCGCCAGCCCGCTGGCAAAGCGCATCCACTGGCTTAAACCCACGGCCATGGCCGCAAGGCGGTCGGCATGGCTCTGGAGCAGCATGGTTTTCCGATCCTGGGTGAGCCTTCTTTCAATAAGCTCAATGAATTGGGCCTGCTGTTCCTCCACAAAGGCAAGGAGCTTTTTTTCAACCTTCCATTGCTCAAGGCGGGCCTTGTCTTTTTCAGGCAGATTTTGGCTGGTGGCGCAAAAAAGGGTGTAAAGGGCGGAAAAGGCAAAAATCTGGGGTTCGGGCTTTAAAAGCTCAATTTCCTTGTGGGCCTGCTCGTTGACGCGAACAAGGTCCTCAAGGCTTGAGTGCTCTGTGAGATCGCAGTTGAGGACAAAGTAAATAAGCCCATCAAGGCCCATCTGCTTTAAAAGGGAGAGAAAGCGGATATCTGCCTGGCGCAGGCCCGTTCGGCTGGAAACAACATAAATTATGAGATGGGCTTTTAGCAGGTACTCCTCAATTTTGGCCAGGTGCATGGGGTTTGGAGAGTCGCTTCCCTGGCAGTCGGCAAACTCAACATGATCCTTAAAGCTGGCTTTTTCCGGCACAGTGAGGGCTATGTCGCTCAAATAGGAAGCCAGTTTTTCCTGGCTCACGAAATCCCGGTGCAGGTCAAAGTCGCGTCCGGAAAGAACCAGCGTGCCGGAATCGGACCCAAGGTAAGTCTGCACCTTTTCAAATCCTTCCAGCAGGGAGGCAAGGACAACAGCATGGGGGTTGCGGGTATCGCTTGCCATGAGCTTATCAGCGGCCAATTCATCAAGGGCTTTTTGAAGAATTGCCCTGTGCTTTGGGTTGGCAATGTCCGCGGGACCTTCCAGTGTGTCAAGGGCTTTGCCCGGAAAGAGCACAAGGGAGCGGTTAACCTCATCGTTTATTTGCCGTATGTTCTTGAATGAAAGGGTTGCCGATAGTGGGCCGCCCGTGTTTATGCGGGTAACAATGCTTGTGAGCACGCCTGCCCCCCGGCGCAGGTGCTCGGCCCCAAGAAAGGCGTTTAAGAATGTGCTTTTGCCGCTTTTAATGGCCCCGACAACAGCCACCCGAAGCAGGCCCTCGTTTATGTGGCGGCGCATCTGGTTTATGCCCGCCTGCCACGAGGCAAAGGGGTTTGTGGTTATTCCCGGCAGGTTTTTGGCCTCGTCAAAAAGAGAGGCAAGCTCGGTACACAGATTTAAAAGGAGATTTTTTGCCTGCTCAAAATCGGACATGAAGACTCAACTTTACAAGGCCCGCAAGCCTTTTTCAAAGCCTGCCTGGGGGTTTTGCTCCTTTTGGAACGCCTTTTGCCTGTTCAAAAAAATTGCGACCCGGCCAAAAGAACTTTATGGGCAGCAGTGAATAAAATTGGTCGCAACCCTTTTTGACCCCACAACTAAAGAGGATTTTAGGGAAAATTTCAAGGCCTTTTGAGCAAATTGCAAAACCTCTTTTTGCCGGGAGGAACTTTTCATCCCAAAAAGCTGCCTACACCACAAATAAAAGGCAGGAATTTTACTTGTAGGCTCCAAACAAACAGGCCTGAAAGACTGTCGATTTCTGCGGCAAGGCAAAGTCAAACTGCTTACAAAAAAACCAAAACCTTAAAAGCCCCAAGGCATTGTCAAGCAAATTTTTTTCTGCTATAAGAAAAAAGATTTATCTGTTTAAGGCTTTTGCCCAATGAAAGGCACAAGTCATTTGATGCCGGAAAAAGCGAGCTGGCTTTAGTCTCAGGCCTGACTGCAAGCCTTTTGCAGAGTTTTCCCGGCTTACAAGGCCAGGGAGGCTTTTAATATCATAGACCTTTTATGGCGAGCGAAAGGAGCGAAGTTAAATGGCGGACAAGCATCCTGAATGCCCCCTATACAATCCGGTAAATTGCAGAGAATACTATAATCCGCGTCTTTGCGCCGTTGTACGTAAAGATAAGCAGTGCCTTAAAAAACGCAAGACCAAAAACGCCGGCACCTCTTCATCGGGCGCTACCCACTCCGGTGCGGCAATGGCGGCCATGAGCGGAAAATAGGGTTTTATCGCATTATCGCTGTTTTTACGGGGGTCGCAAAGCGGCCCCCGTTTTTTTTGCGCACGGCTGGCTTAAAAAATCGGCACAACCCCTTGTGGCTGCTTCTTTGCCTTCTGCCCGGCAGTCCGTGCAAGGAATGGTTGTGCAACAAGGAGGTCTTTTAATGGCCCCCAAAAACCAGAACCCCTTTCATGCCCCCTTTGCAGATCTCTCCCAAGTGCTCAAGCAGACCCGGCGCAACAGAAAGGGCTTGGTGGGCATATCTGCCCCAAAACCGCCAAAGGCAAAACGCAAACAAATCAGCCCGCCGTCCTGCCCGGAAGATGAAAAAGCCCTTTTTGAAAAGTGGATGGAAGGGGTTAAGCCTCTTGCAAAAAGAGAGGATTTCCCGCCAGTGACCCCTAATCTTGCCGTCTGTCCGGATGATGACGGGGAAGACGCAGACAGCCTTGTGAAGAGTGTTTTGGAAAGCATTGTGGCCGGAGGCGAGGGCTTTGTTGTTTCCCAGACCAATGAATATGTGGAGGGCGCAGGGTGCGGGGTTCATTGGCTGGTGCCAAAGCGCCTTCACCAGGGATTTTTTTCCATTCAGGCTCACAGAGACCTGCACGGGCTTTCAGTTGCCCAGGCCCAGGAGGCCTTTGACTCCTTCCTTCGCCAGGCCCTTTCCACCCGCAAACGGGCTGTGTGCCTGGT
>JAGVAW010000222.1 GCA_020060085.1 Desulfobacterales bacterium | reverse complement strand
GAGCTTATCCGGCCCATGCTGGCCAAGCTGCTTCCTGAAGGAGCCATCCTTCTTCTGCCCACCGATTCCTTTGGCATGGATCTTGGCCCCGGCCTTGCCGTGAAGCGCAACGCAGCCTACATTGCCGATGCCATTGATTTTGAGGGTGCAAAGGACGGCAAGCTTGTGGCCCATCGTCAGGAGTATGCAGGCCAGGTTTACGCCAAGGTTGAGGCAAATCTTTCCAGCGGTGCTGTAATCACCTGCCGTCCCGGTGCCTTTGTTGCAGATGAGACCGGCGGAGCAGGCGGAGCTGTTGAGGACAAGAGCGCGGATGCCGGCCCGGTTCCGGCTGCAAAGCGCAAGTTTATTGAAGTGGTTGAAGCTGAAGTGGGCGATGTTGACATCACCAAGAGCGATGTGCTCGTGTCCATAGGCCGCGGCATCGAGAGCCAGGACAACCTGGAAATCGCCTTTGATCTGGCCAAGGCAATCGGCGCGGATGTGAGCTGCTCCCGGCCCATTGTTGATGCCAAGTGGCTGGAAAAATCCCGCCAGGTCGGCACATCCGGCCAGACAGTCAAGCCCAAGGTTTACATGGCGCTTGGCATTTCCGGGGCCTTCCAGCACCTGGGCGGCATCAAGGGCAACCCCTTCATGCTGGCAATTAACAAAAACCCCAAGGCCCCCATTTTCCAGGTTGCAGATGTGGGCGTTGTGGGCGACATTCTGGAGATCATGCCAGAGCTTACCGAAAAAGTTAACGAGATGAAGGGCTAGGCTTTTTGCCCTTTAAGCTTGCCGTTTCTTTGGCGTGAGGAGTTAAAAACATGGACTTTGGCCTGACAAAAGAGCAACTGGACTTGCAGAAGGCAGCCAGGGAATTTGCCAAGGGCGAATTTGACAAGGATTTGGCCCAGGAGCTGGATGCCAAGCACGAGTACCCGGAAAAAATCTGGAAAAAGGCAGCAGAGCTTGGCTTTATCGGCCTGCATTTTCCCGAAAAATTCGGCGGCATGGACTACGGTGTTGTTGAAAACATCATCGTGGCCGAGGAGTTCTGCCGGGCTGATTCCACCATCGGGGCCTGCCTCATTCTTGCCGGGTTTGCGTCCGAGTGCGTGCTGCGCTTCGGTTCCGAAGAGCAGAAAGCCAAATGGCTGCCCAAAGTTGCCGGAGGCAAGTGCCTTTCCTGCGGCTGCTTCACAGAGCCGGGCCGCGGCTCGGACATAACCAAGATGGAAACCACGGCAGTGCTGGAAGGCGATGAATGGGTCATCAACGGCTCCAAGATATTCATCACCAACGGCGGCAGCAGGGCCGGTTTTTATGTGGTCCTTTGCCAGACAGACCCTGCCAGCAACCCCATGTACCGGGGCATAAGCATGATTCTTGCCGAGGCCGATCGCCAGGGCATAAGCACAGCTTCAGTGGGCGAGAAAATGGGCATCCGCATGATGGACACCGCGGAAGTCACCTTTGCCAATGTGCGCGTGCCAAAGGAAAACATCATCGGCAAGGAAGGCAAAGGCTTTTATCAGGTACTTGAGTTCTTTGACGAAAGCCGCATCCTCATTGCAGCCCAGGCACTTGGAACAGCCCAGGGCGCAATGGACAGGGCGCTAAACTATGTGAAGCAGAGGGAGCAGTTCGGCAAGAAGCTTGCCGAGTTCCAGATTACACAGCACAAACTTGCGGACATGGCCACCAAAATTGAGGCCGCCCGCCTGCTCACCTACAAGGCTGCCTGGAACTATGATCAGGGTCGCATTGATCCCAAGCTCACATCAATGGCCAAGATGTTTGCAGCCCGCGCTGCTGTTGAGGTGGCTGACGAGGCAATACAGCTTCACGGCGGTTACGGCTACATGGCAGAATACGATGTGGAGAGATTCTACCGGGATGCCAAGATAACCGAGATATACGAAGGCACCAAGGAAATCCAGAAAAACACCATTGCCAGCTCTTTGCTGGGCAAAATGAAGTAGGTCCTCAAACGGGCAAAGCTGCAATGGCTAAATTCATGGACGGCCCTCTTTAAAGGGGGGCCGTCCTTGTTTGTTTTTGCAAAATAAAAGGTCCTGCGAGGTCTTTATGCCCGAACACAGCCTTTCTGAGCAGACCAAAACCATAGGCCGCCTTATCCGCAGACTCATGCAGGCAGGCGAGGTTTACACAAAGACCCTGGACAAGACCTACAAGGTAAGCGTTCCACAGCTTGCCTGCCTTACGGTGCTGCACGAAAAAGGCCCTCTGCCCCCTTCGCGCATTGCCGCGGAAATAATGGTGCAGTCCTCCACGGTTACGGGCATAATAGACCGGCTGGAGCAAAAGGGCCTTGTGCGCAGGATGCGCTATTCCTCTGACCGCAGAGTTATTACCATTGAGCTTACCGAGGCAGGGGCCGACCTTGCTGGCAATGCCCCGCCGCCCATTTCCAGAACCATTGTGGACGGCCTGCTGCGCCTGCCGGAAAAGGACATTGCAGACATTGTCCGGGGGCTTACAATTCTTACCCATCTGCTGGATAAAACCGATTTTGCAGGGCAGGACATTCTGGAAACCGGGCAGGAAGACAGCGGCAGCAAATTCTGAAAAAACTTTAAGGCAGCCGGACCAGAGGCATCACTCCTGATACTCATGGGTTTGACCGGCAAAATCTTTTACCTGCCATTTGCCCTGGCCCAGATACTTCATTGAATTTGAATCCAGCCTCACCTTGCCCCACCCACCGGGCAGATCCAGCACAAAGGCGGGCAGGGTCATTCCCCCAATTCTTTGGCGCAGGCCTTCCATCAACTCCAGCCCCTTTTTTATGGGCACAATAAAGTGGGCAACCCCCTTTACCCTGTCCAGGTGATGCAGGTAGTAGGGCCTCACCCGCAGAGTATAAAGGTCTGCAAAAAGGGCCTCAAGGGTTTTGGAATTGTCGTTCACGCCCTTTAGCAGAACAGTCTGGGAGCCTAAAACCAGGCCCGCATCCACCATAAGCCCTATTGCCTTTGCTGCGGGGGCTGAAAGCTCCAGGGGATGGTTGACATGGATATTGACGAAAATGGGCTTGTGCCTACCCAGAGTCTCAAGCAGGTTTTGGCTTACCCTTTCAGGCTGTGCAGCAGGCACACGGGTATGGATGCGCAGAACCCGGACATGGCTGATGGTGGCAAGCCGTGCAAGCAGGTCTTCAAGTCTGTCATTTTCCATCATCAGCGGGTCCCCGCCGGAAAGAATGACCTCTTTGATTGCCGGGGTGTTTTTTATGTAGCCCAAAGCAGGCTCCAAATCCGCAGGAGCGCCATCCCCTTCCTTTGCCCAAAGGCGCTTTCGCAGACAGAAGCGGCAGCGCACAGGGCAACCGCTTGATGCAAGCAGCACAACCCGGTCCGGGTAGCGGTGGAGTATGCCCTCAACAGGCGAGCAGGCCTGCTCTGCAAGGGGGTCTGCCTCGCCGCACTCTGCAAGCTCCTCAACAGATGGCACAAACTGCCTGTAAATTGGGTCGTCAACCTTTTGGATAAGTTCCAGAAAGTTCTTGGTTATCCGTGCGGGATAAATATCTGCAACCCTTTGCAGATCTTCGTAATCTGGCCTACCGCCATTTTCCGGAAGCCGGGCGGCAAGCTCGCTGAAAAAGGCCCTGCCGGAAAAATGGGCCTGCTTTGCCAACTTGATAGGAATCATGCCTCGTAACTTTTTCTTTTATAAGCAGCCTGTTTTTCAGCAACACTGGTTATCCAGAGCCTTATCGCAAAAAAAAGGGGCCTTGCGCTTTAACGCCAAGCCCCTGAATTTTCTGGTGCGCCCGGCAGGATTCGAACCTGCGGCTTTCAGCTCCGGAGGCTGACGCTCTATCCCCTGAGCTACGAGCGCAATCTGTTGAGGGCTTCTATACGCAAAATCACCCTGCAAAGCAAGGCCTAATCCCTTGCAAGTTCAAAGGAGTCCGATAAAAGACCCTTTTTGATGAGAGCCTTGCGGGCTTCTCCCACAATGTAAAGGGAGCCTGCCACAAGAATCGTATCCTTTCCGGGCCGGGCCAAAGCCAGAGCTTTTTCAAGGGCTGTTTCCACATCCGGGGCAGTTTGGGCTTGGGGCAGAATTTTTTTTGCAAAGGGCAGAAGCGCGCCTGCATCCACGGCCCTGTCAATGTCTGCCTGCGTTATGACCGCTGCCCTTGCACCGGACAAAAGCATGGGCATCATGGCTTCATAGGGCTTGTCATCCAGAAAGCCTGCAACCACCACAAGCCTGCCATTGAGCTTTTCCCGCTCAATATGCCTGGCAAGGCAGCGCATGGCGTCCAGGTTGTGCGCCCCGTCCAGCAAAATCGGAACCGGGCCGTCAACCAGCTCAAGCCTGCCGGGCCAGTTCACCCTGGCAAGACCCCGGCGCAGGGCCGCCTCGTCAATGGCTGCCTCGCCCTTTTTTGTAATAATCTCAAGAGCAGCCAGGGCAAGAGCCGCATTGCGGGACTGATGGACGCCAGGCAGACGGGTGGAAAGGCCCTTGAGCTGCCAGCCCATGCCCTTGTAATCAAAGGTTGAGTCCTTATGGCGGCGCACGGAAAAATCCCGGCCATTAAGATAAAGGGCTGCGGACTTTTCCCTGGCAACAGCCTCCACAGCCGCAAGGGCGCTTTTCTGGGTAACACCCGTTACCACCGGAATGCCCTGCTTGATAATCCCAGCCTTTTCTCCGGCAATTTTGGCAACTGTATTGCCCAGGTATGCTTTATGTTCAAGGCTTATGTTGGTGATTACGCAAAGCGCGGGGTTCAAGACATTTGTGGCATCCAGCCGCCCGCCCATGCCTGTTTCCACAACAGCCCAGGTAACGCCGCGCTTTGCAAAAAGGTACCAGGCCATTGCGGTTGTGAACTCGAAAAAGGTTGGCTGGCGAGGCACTTTGCGAACGCTCTTCACGGCGTTGTAGGCGTCAAAAACCTCTTCATCGGCAACAGGAAGCCCGTTTATGCAAAACCTCTCATTAACATCAATAAGATGCGGGCTGGTGTAAACCCCCACCCCAAGCCCTGATTCAAGGAGCACAGAGGAGATGGTGGCCGCCACAGAGCCCTTGCCATTTGTTCCGGCAATGTGAATGCTCCTGAATTTGTCCTGGGGCCTGCCAACGCCGTCAAGCATGGCTGTAATGGTTTCCACCCCAAGCTTTATGCCGAATCGGCCCAGGCCAAACATCTGGGCCAGTGCCAGCTTATAGTTTTGCGGACTGTATTGCATTGAAATATCCTGCTTTAAAAGGCAAAAAAGGTCGAGAAGAAAAAAAGCCCTTAAGCAAAGACAAAAGAGCAAAGACAAAACCCAACACAAGATTGTGTTGGGTCGTGTTATTTAAAATCCGCAAAGGTTTTGCAAGGGCTTTCCGCAACTGTCTTAATGAGCACAGACTATGCGGGAAAACCCATTCAAGCCGCAGCACTCGTTAAGGCTGGGGCGGCGTCTATCTGGGCCGGGAGCCAGTGGCTTGAGACCTTTTGCGCTCCAGCGAGCGCTGCCGTCTTATGGCCTCCCGCTGCTTGCGGCGTTTCTGCGCGCTTGGCTTCTCGTAGGCTTTTTTCAAACGCAGCCTTTTGAAAAGGCCGTCGTTTTGAATTTTCTTTTTCAAAACGCGCATGGCTTTTTCAAGGTCATTGCCCAAAACTTTTACTTCAAGCGGATCAGTCAATTACTCTCACCCCCCTGACAAACTCCCTGATTGATACTGCAAAAAAACTTGCCTTTAATTATATTGCTAACGGTAGTTAAAAATTTACCATGCCCTCAAAGCCAAAACAAGCAAAAAGCGATTGCTCAAAAGTGCCTTCCTGCCTTTAACAGCCTTTTGCTCCCAATAATCTGTTGCATTGCAAAAAAGCGCCTGCCTTGCTCCAAGAGAAAACGGCGGGGGAATAATACCCCCGCCGCTGTTTTGCCGATGACTTGCTTTTAACTAACCGAGTTTTTTCATCAGCTCGGCTTTAACTTCCCCGACTCCGGGCTTGCCGTCAAGGGTTATGTAGCGGATGCCCTTGTCTGCCTTGGCCTTGTCCCTGAAGTAATAGCTGGCCGCCAGGGTGCCTGTATCAGCATCATAGTAAATGCTGTGGCGCTTGTTGATGGCATCCTCATCCTGGTCATCGGAGCGGGCCTTCAGCTCGCCGCCGCAGACCCGGCACTTGTCGCCGTTGGGCTTTATTGCATCAATGAAAATGTTGTTGGGATGGTTGGAGTCATTGACGCAGACCCTGCGGCCCATGATGCGGTTCTTGGCGATTTCCCGATCCAGAATCAGCTCGATGACTACATCAAGCTTCATGTTGGCGGCGTTAAGGGCCTCATCAAGCTTTATGGCCTGGGTCTTGTTGCGGGGAAAACCGTCCAGAAGCCAGCCTTCCTTGCAGTCAGCTTCCTTGAGCCTGTCAAGAATCATGGGAATGGTGATTTCATCAGGAACCAGATCGCCCTTGTCGATGAAGGACTTGGCCTTGGCACCAAGCTCGGTTCCCTTGGAAATGTTGTCGCGGAAAATGACACCGGATTCAATGTGGGGTATCTTGTACTTTTCCTTGACCTTGGCCCCTTGAGTTCCCTTGCCGCTTCCATTGGGCCCGAAGAACAATATCCTCATAAAAAGTCTCCTTTCGTTTTTTGCCTGCGGCTTTTGCCGCGAAAAAAACCTTAAAGTGCAGGGGCATTTTATCCAACCCCCAATCTGTAAAACACCTTTTGCAAACCTTTAGGTCTCTATTGCAATGGCCAAAACTTGTCAAGAAATTGAAGGGATTGCTCTGCGGAAAAAAGAGAGATTAATAAAAGGGAGTGATATGGTGGAGATGAGGGGGCTCGAACCCCTGGCCTCAGCGTTGCGAACGCTGCGCTCTCCCAGCTGAGCTACATCCCCACAATGTCGGGAAGCGAAGCTGTTAGCAAAATTAATCGACCCGGTCAACACCTTATTTTTCAGCCCTTGCCCTGTGCCGGTGGCTATATTGCGCCTTTTACGGCAACAGACCAAAATCCTGGCAAAAGCACTTTTTTTAAGAGTTGCGTCAATTCTTGCTGAACCTGTTGCAGAGAGTGGCTCTTTTGCGTTAATATTGTTAAGATTGAAGTTGTTGCAGTTTGAGCTTGCCAAAAAGCCCCGACAGTGGCAGACTTCCAAATAGTCGGGGGGCCTGAATCAAACTGTAAAATTTTGTCCGCTGCTTTTTTTGCTGTACCTTATTATAGCCTGCACAAGAAAATACAGGCCCGTGGCAGGCTTTTGGCAATTTAAGCTTTTGTTTGCTTTTTACAGGCTGCTATTTGCCATGTCCGATGCCTCAAAAAGCGGCCCGACAGGCGGATCTGCGCCAAGCCATCATATTTCAGGTGCCATGCAAGATAACCAGTGGAACGCCCACAACGCACAAACTCGCTCCTGGAATCTTGTTCTGCTTTCCGTGGCCGTAATTCTTTATCTTACGCTCGCCATTTTAAGCATAGTTTACTACGGCAGGCTGGAAGCAACAGGCAGCCAGAGCTTATGGAAATACACCCTGCTGGTCTTTTTTGTCCTTTCGTTTTGCACCTACATGGTTTACTACCAAAGAAAGCTGCACAGCTTTGCGGAAATACTTTCCCGCGAGCAGGAGACTGCCAGGGGGCTTTCCCGCAACCTTGAGACATTAAGCTCTCTTCTTGAAGTAAGCTCCAGCATAAACTCCCAAAAAAATTTAAGCGAAATCCTGGACACCATCACCGGCCAGATGCTCACCTGTTTTCATGCGGACCGCAGCTCCATAATGCTGGTGGACGATTCGAGCCAGACACTTCGCACCCATGCCTGCAGCGGCGAGAATTCCGCCATCACAAAAGAGGCAGTCATCCCTGTGGGCCAGGGTGTTTCCGGCTGGGTGGCCGCCCACGGCCAGCCCCTTCTTCTTAATGGCAAGGTGGATGATTCAAGGTTTCCCGGAGCCATCAAAAAGGCTTCCCTCATAAGCTCATCTCTTTGCGTTCCCCTTATGCTGGCCCAAAAGTGCATCGGCGTACTCAATGTCAACATAATGGATTCTACGCGCACCTTTTCCGAAAAAGATCTGAAGCTTCTTGACATTTTTGCCAACAACGCTGCTGTTGCCATCCACAACTCCCAGTTGGAGGAGGAAAAAAATCAGCGGGTGCGCTTGCAGACCATGCTGGGCCAGCTCCACAGCCCCCAGGTGGTGCAGAAACTGGTGGAGAGAATCAGCGAAGGAGCTTCCCCCACAAGGGTGAGGGAAAAAGTGGAGCTTACCATTCTGTTTTCGGATATCCGGGGTTTTTCGGATATGTTGAATGTTGTTGACCCGGAGCAGATAATGAGCTTTCTTGATGCCTTTTACAGCGACATGAACACAGCAGTTTTTGACAACGAAGGCAGCATTGACAAGTTTATCGGCGATGAAGTCATGGCCTTTTTCGGTGCGCCATTGCCACTGGAGAACTCGGCGGAAAACGGCCTGAACACGGCACTTGAAATGCTTGAATATTTCAAAAAGCTAAGAAGCCGTTTCATTGAAAGGAACCCCCAATTCGGCAAGCTTGGTCTTGGCATAGGCGTTAACCACGGAGAGGTTGTGGTGGGCAATGTAGGTTCAGCCTCACGCTATGAGTACACGGTAATAGGCACAGCCGTTAATCTGGCCCGCCGTCTTTGTGCCCATGCAGAGCCGGACCAGATTCTCACCACCCGCAACACCCTTGAAAAATCCGGAATGACCTGCCCGGCAGAGGCTCTTCACCGGATTACCTTCAAGGGCATTCCTGATTCGGTAAGCGTTTGCCGGATTTATAATTTCAATGGAAAGGCCAAAGTTCAGGAATCTTGAGCTTTTTCCCCAAAACAGGAAACAGCTCATTGACAGATGCAAAGTTTTACGGTTAATAATATAAGGCTAAACATATGTACCAAGGATTTGGTTTGGCCAGGTAAAAAACCTTGGATATAAAGCTTTTTGGCGGGCTGCAAGCACCGACACAGCAAATCGTAGATTAAAACAGCCTGTTGTTTTTAATGAAAAAGGGTAACAACCCTGCAATCCTTAACGCAGCCTTTTTTTGGGTATATTTTTTAACAAGCAAGAAAGGCCACGCGCCAAAACAAGCTTTACCCGGACGCCGCCGGGCTTTAAAATCCCAGATAGGTCAGACGGATAAAAAGCATGGGCTAAGGGCATAAAGCCTTGCCGCCCCTGAACCGGCCATGACAAATGTTTTTTTCAATCGTCTGGCTCAAGGCATTGCAAGGGCGTTTTGGCCCGTAGATATTCTTTTCACCATCCCATACTGGCGCGCATAACGGCCGTGGAGCTTAAAGCTGCAGATGGATTTGAGGACACGCATCCAGTCGCTTTTCAAAGAGGCGGAGATTTATCGGCAGCAAGGCCTGCTTGAGGAATCTAAAGCCAAGTATCAGGATGTGATGGGGTTGCTTGAAAAGAACCCCAACATTAAAAACCGCGATCAGCTCCTTGGTGCCCTCCAGAAAAAGGTCCAGGCTGTCTCCCGCGAGGTGCAGGAGCTTGATGAAAAGCTTTCTCCTGAGCAGGTTCCGGGCAATGTCCAGGATCTTGTAAAAGGTTTTTTTGCAGAGCCTGCCAAAGACAAAGATCAGGGCGCGGCAGCCTTCAAGGGGGCAATCGCCCTTGCCCAGCTTCGCCAGTTCGACCGGGCCTTGGCCGAATTTTCCCGGCTTCTTGAAAACGAGGCCATGCGGGTTCCTGCGGCAAAGAATGTTCTCAAGTGCCACCTGGCCATAAAGTCTGTTGATGCTGCGGTGGAACAGTACGAAAAATGGCTTGAGGACGAGCTTTTTGCCAACGATGAGCTTGAAAGCGTAAGGGTGTTCTTTGAAGAGCTGATGACAAAGAAGGGGATGCAGGTTTCTCTCAAGCGCCGTCAGGAGCCTGCTTTCGAGCCAGAATCTGCTCCCCAGGAGGAAGTTACCTCCCTCAAGATGGCCCCCAGCGCTGTGGAGATGGCTGCCGAAGCGGCAGCGGAGGAGGCGGTGGAGGAGGATCAGATTGAAATCTGCTCCCTGGAAATCACGCCCCTTGCAGGTCCCAAAAAAGGGATTCCCATTGAGCTGGATGTTTCCGCCCAGGCAGGCAACAAGCTTCACATCACCGTACCCGCCAAGGATGCCGACTATCTTGAAGGCATTGAATCAGGCCAGCATTTAGACGACCTTCAGTTCTTCAGCCACTTTGTCATGTTCCGGGGGGGCGGAGTTGTGCTGGCCAAGCGCAAAATCGAAGCCGGTGCCCGAAAGGGCGACTACAACATCTCCATCCGCATGGAAGCTCCCGGCACCCAGGGATGACAAAAGAAGGCCAAGGCATACTGCCGCAAGCGTAGTTTTTGCGCCTGTCTTGCCCTTTTCTTGCCTTGGCGGCATCTTTTTGTGCAAACAAAGGATGGTTTCTCATGAAACTTTTTGCATACGCCCTTTTGTCTGTTCTGCTTGCTCTTACCCTGGCCCTGGCTGAGCCCGGCAATGCCTTTGCCCGCACCAAGCTTTTTGCTCTGCCCGAAAGGGGGGTGGCAAGCATAGTGATGGATCAGCCCGGAGTTGCCCTTGTGGAGGAAGAGAGGGTTCTTTCTCTTCAGCAGGGCCTCAATCAGGTGGATTTTTCCTGGAGCGGGGTCAGGCTGGACCCGGATTCCATCCGCATTGCCATCATAAACCCCCCGGGATCGGCCACCCTGCTCAAAGTGAACTACCCCCCTGACGAATCTGCGCTTATTTGGGATATTGCGGCCAAAAAAGCAGACAGGGTGACAGTTGTCATCAGCTATCTTTTAAACGCCCTTGACCGGCTTGCAACCTACCAGGGCAGTATCAACCAGGGTGAAACTCTTTTGGAGCTTTCTTCCTTTGTTGTGGTGAGAAACTTTTCCGGCGAGAGTTTTTCATCTGCAAAGGTTCTTATGCCGCCTGCCCAGGAACTCTCTCTAGATCTTGCCCACGGACAGACAATCCGGCATCTGGCCTATACCATTGCCTCCATACCTGTTGAAAAGGTCTGGATATTCGATGCGGCCCGCCACCTTTGGGAAAGAGGCCAGGCTCAAGATGCAGACGGGCTTCCGGTGAGCTACCGCATTGTAAACAACCGCGCCTCCAACCTGGGCCTCCAGCCCCTGATGCCGGGCAAGATTCGCATCTTTGGGCAGGACGGCAAAGGCGAGTCCCTGTTCATAGGGGAAAGCAGCCTGGGCTTCACCCCTCTGGAAGAAGCTGCTCTTGTGAGCATCGGTCAGTCGCGGGATGTGGTTGTGACCCAGCACAAAATGCAGGAAACAAGGGTAAATGAAAAGAAAAACACCCGTGGACGCGTGGTCTTGTATGACACGGATGAAATTATTGAAGCCAAGATCGAAAACTTCAAGGATCAGCCCGCCGTGATCATGCTCGTGCAGCATATTCCCGGCCAATGGCAGCTTGTAAGAAGCAGCCTGGACTTTTCACGAAAAGACGCCAACACCCTTGAGTACGAAGTCAGGCTTGCAGCAGGGCAGACAAAGAATCTTGTCCTGCATTATCAGCGCAAAAATGTCCGGAATTAGCTGCCGGACGAGATGATTGCAAAATAAATTATTGCAGTTGGCGCGGATTGCCATGACTTCTTTTAAAAAGGGCGCAAAAAAACACAAATCCGGGCCAAAAGCCCTGGACCCTGCCGACATTCCCCTTGAAGGGGTTCACTGCATAGAGGCCAGTGCGGGAACAGGCAAAACCCACCAGCTCTGCAACCTCTATATCCGGCTGATTGCGGAAAAGGGCCTTCCTGTTGAGCATATACTGGTTGTAACCTTCACACGCGCTGCTGCCCAGGAGCTTTCCGAGAGGCTGCGGGCAGGCATTGTCAAAGCTCTGGAGGTTTTTGAAGGCAAGAACGACAATGACCCTTTGTTACAGACCCTTGCACAAAGAAACCCCAAAACCGGCGCTCTTTTTCTGCGCCATGCCTTAAAACGGTTTGATCAGGCTTCCATCTTCACCATTCATGGCTTCTGCCAGCGTCTTCTTTCCCGCTATGCCTTTGAAAGCCAGGCTGCCTTTGATCTGGAGCTTCACACGGATTCCTGGTTCTTCTACTCGCAGACAGCAAAGGATTTCTGGCGCACCCATTTTTACAACGCCCCACGGCATCTTGCCCATCGCGCCTCAAATTTGGGCCTTGCGCCAACCCATTATGAAGGCTTGCTCAACTCCTGGAGCAGGCACAGCAACCTTGCCATCAAAGCCGGGGAAAAGCTTGAATCAATGCCCGGCTCACAGGCCTTTGAAGCTGCGGCAGAAAGGGTGCGGAAAAAGTGGCCGGGCCTGCGGGATAAGGTCATGGAGCTTCTGACCCATGAGGGCCTTTACAGCAAAGTTTACGGAAGCTGCCAAGAGCCTGAAGGCGGCGGCCCAAGCAACAGGGATATTACGCTGAAGCAACTGCAAGGGGAAATGGACAGGTGGGCGGATACAAGTACACCGGCTTTTCCTGTTTTTAGCAATTTTTTCCTGTTTACTCTGTCGAAAATTCAGGACTCTGTTTACGGCAAAAAACAAGGCAAAAGGCTTGATTGCGGACAGCTTGAGCTTTTTTTCGCCCTCTGTGAAGATTGCCTTGACCAGCACAATGCCCTTTTGAAAAACTCGGATCTCTATCTTGCCCATCTGGAATGCGAACTTTTTGACTTTGCCGCCAAAAACCTTGAGAAGGAAAAGCGCAAGGCGG
>JAGVAW010000216.1 GCA_020060085.1 Desulfobacterales bacterium | reverse complement strand
GGCGGGCAGGCGCTGGATGCCCCGCTCAACAACAGCGTTGCCCGTGATGCGGGTTACTGTTCCAATGGGCTTGGCAGCATAAGCACTTTGCCCGAACAGGAGCGCCACTGCAAAAAACACAAGCAGGCCTGCTGCAAAAATTTTTGCTGTTTTCATAAAGAATCGTCCTGTTGGGGAATGCAGTTTGGTAAATGCTATTTTCATAGGAAAGCCCCCCTATGGGTTTTGGCTTATATTCGGGCAAAAGCCTTTTGAAGAAGGCGATTTTTTTAACGCCCCTGCCGGGTTTTGCTTTTAGAAATGAGCGTTGAGCCAGAGCATGTAAACCCTGCGGCGGAAATCGAAAAGCTCGTATGGAGCGCCGTTGATGGTATCCACCCTGTCCGAATCGTTATTGGTGAAGCCGTATGCCGCGCCTATGCCAAGCCAGTCCAGCAATGGCCGGGTGAGACTCAAATCCACCCGGTGGGTTTTGTCCCTGCGCTGGCTGCCGTCTGTGAGCTTTTCCTCGTAATGGGTGGAAATAAAGGAATAGGTGGCGCTGCCATGAATTTTCCATACAAGGGGTGCAGACAGCCCGGCAGAGGTCTGATGAAAATGGCTTGAAAGCCTTTTGTCGCCGGAGTCCTCCTTGTGAAAGGTGTAGCCCACCCTGGCAGATGCCCTGCCTATTGGGAAAATCTGGGCTATTGAAGCCATGTAGGCATTGGCATCCGGCGTGTCATCCATGTAATGCTTGTAAAGGTAATAGGCAGCAAGATCGGTTTTGACAGTGTCTGTCCAGTTGACCAGAACGCGGGGCATTGCCCGATGGGTGACAAGTTTGTCATCGTTTGAGGAAAAGCTCAAATACCAGAGCAGTTGCCTTGTTTCAGCAGGCTCGCCGCCCGTGTAGTAATATGAAAGGTCGTAGCGAAGGGAAAAATTGAACCTGTCAAAATCTTTCTCGTAAAAAGCAAAGGGGTTGAAAGAGACAATGTTGTTATTGGCCAGATCCTTGAAGCCTATGTGGTTTATGGTAAGACCGGCCCCTGCCCTGCGCGCTCTTTCGTTAATAAAGCGGTAGCCGCCCGTTAAAACAAGGTTCTGGTAGGAATCGCCCTTGCCTGTGGGCGGCTGGGCAGGCAGCGGCCCAAGGGGCTGGCTTATGACATTGTCGTCAAAACCCACCAGAAACATGGCATGGACAAACCAGGGCTTGCGGGCCTTCTGAACTGCATCAACCGCCTTTAAAGACTGGGCCGCGGCGGTTGCCAGGGCTGAATTGGGGTATTCGCTCATTATCTGCCCGAAGATGAGCCGGGCCTCATCAAACCTGTCCTGCTCAAAGGCAATGACAGCCAGAAGGTTGTCTGCCGGAGGGGCAAGCAGGGGGTTGATGTCCTTTGCCTCTTTGGCGTAATTTGAGGCATCATTGTATTTTTTGAGGTTTTTGGCGGCAACCGCAGCCTCAAGGTGGGCCCGCCCGTCTGCCGCACCCTGGTCAATGGCCCTTTTTAGGACCTGCAATGCCTTTTCGTGTTGACTTTGGGCAGAATAGATTGCAGCAATATCGTAATATGCCTTCCTGTACAAAACGCTGTCAGAGGCTATAAGCCTTTCAAAAATTTCAACAGCCTGGGTTTTGCGGCATGTTTTGGAATAAACAAGGGCAAGATGATAAAGAAACTGGTCGTTTTCCGGCTCCATTTGCAGGGCGCTTTTTATGGAAGCCTCGGCCTGTTTGTAGTCCTGCTCTTCAAAGGCAACCACGCCATCTGCAAAAAGTTCCAAAGCGCTTTCCTGGGAAAATGCCCCTTGAGGCGCAAGCACAGCGCAGACCGCACAGAAAAACAAAACAAGGATCCAGCGGCTTGCGGAATCGTACCTTGGTTTCATGGAAAAGCCCCCGCAGTTTTTATGGAATGCAGATAAGAAATATTGTTGGAAGCGTAATTAAATGCTAGACCTTAAAAGTTTAAAGCCAAGCGCATCAGGTGTCAAGGCTTATTCCAAGGGCAAAGGCGCACCTGGAGGGGGGCTTGCCGACAAAAGCTCTTATTTGCAGATTCACAAGCTGATTGATGCCCTTGTGCTTATTTTTATCGGGGCGTTTCTGCTTGGCTGGTTTCCATTAAAACTGCTTCTGCTGGATACCACGCCAGCAGGTGGAGACACGGCATCCCATTTCAAGACAGTTCAATATCTTGTTGATTACCTTCTGCCCCAGGGGCGGATTTCGGGCTGGTTCTGGGGCAATTACGCAGGCTTTCCCCTTCTGGAATACTATTTTCCCCTGCCCTTTGCAGCAAGTGCGGCCCTTTCCCTTGTTCTGCCGCTTACTGTCGCTTTCAAGGTGGTGACTGTTGCCGGAATTTTTGCCCTGCCCCTTTGCACATATTTGATGATTCGGCTTCTGGGCGGGGCTTTTCCGGCCCCGGCTGCTGCGGCAGGACTATCCCTTGCCTTTCTTTTTAACACCGGCAATGTGATGTGGGGGGCAAACATTGCCAGCACCCTGGCAGGGGAGTTTTGCTACAGCATAGGCTTTGCCCTGGCAGTTTTGTGGCTTGGCATGGTGTGGCGGGCCTTTGATAGGAGAAAGGGCTTTGTTGCCTGCGCGGTTGTTGAGGCGGTTATGGGGCTTTGCCATGCCTACACCCTTCTTTTTGTCGGCATTGCAACGGTTTTTTTCCTTTTCACCAAAAAGGATTTCAAAAAAAACCTGGCTGCCCTTTGGGGAATGCACGCTCTGGCCTTTTGCCTTATGGGCTTTTGGATTCTGCCTTTGCTGGCCAACCTGGAATACTCCACAAAATTCAGCATTCTGTGGGTTTTCCCCTCCTGGGGCCAATTTTTTGGCCAGGTCTTCCCTGCCCTGCTTTGGCCCGGCATGGCTCTATCCCTCGCCTGTTTTGCGCTTGCCCTGGCCGAAAAGCCCTGGAAGCGAGAGGGCTTTGCCCTTGTAAAATCGCCTTTGGCCTATCTGTTTTTTCTTTGTGCTTTAGGCTACCTTTTATACTTGGCAGGATACCGGGCTGCTGTGGTGGATGTGCGATTTCTGCCATTTTTCCAGTTTTTTCTAGTAATTACAGGAGCCTGGATATTCACGCGCAAGGGGGGCTTTTTTAGGGGAAAGGGAAATGCCGCCCTTGCCCTTGCCCTTATTCTTTTGCTCATGGTTTTTGCCGGGTCCGGCGCAGAAAGGCTTACCCGCTGGGTTCAGGGCAACTACAAGGGCTTTGAAAAAGCTGCCCTGTGGCCGGAATTTTCCTCTTTGAATCAATACCTTGCAGGCAGCTTTCAAAACCCCAGGGTGGCCTACGAGCATTCCATGATAAACGCCGGGGCCGGGTCAGTACGGGCATTTGAATCTTTGCCGCTGTTTTCCGGGCGCTCCACCCTGGAAGGCCTTTACATACAGGCAAGTGTAACCGCGCCCTTTGTTTTTTATTTGCAGTCAGAAATATCCCAAAAGCCATCCACCCCAATTCCGGATTTCTGCTATTCCCGCTTCAATTTAGGCCGCGCTTATGAGCATCTTACCCTTTTTAACACAAGCCAGGTTATAGCCGTGGAGCGCGAAACAAAGGACGCCATGAGGGCGCACCCTTACTATCTGTTTGAAAAAGGCTTTGGCCCATTTGAGGTGTTTGGCCTTGCCAATGCTCCGGGCCGCTATGTTATGCCTCTTGCCAATGCCCCTGTTCTGGCAGGCAGAAAAGACTTCCGCAAAAGGGCTTACCAGTGGTTCCGCTTGGGGGATCTTTCCGTCATTCCGGTTTTTGCTGACTTGCCCCATCCAAATGACGAGGCCTTTTTCCTCTCCCCCCAAAACCCGGACATGATAAATCTGCCCCAAAAGCCCCTGCCCCAGCCCGGCCAAGGCCTTATCGAGATTGTGGAAAACGAGAAAATCATTATCCAAAACGCACCCGTGGGGGTTCCGCTACTCATAAAGGCGTCCTTTCATAAGGCATGGAAGGTTGAAGGCGCGGAAAGGATTTATCTTGCAGGCCCCGGATTTTTGCTGGTAATCCCAAAGCAGCCCAACCTCACCCTCTCCTTTGGCCCCGTATTTGTAAATCACGCGGGGCTTGGCCTTACTTTGGCGGCAATATTGCTGATTGCGCTGCTTTGCATTCCAAAAACCCGGCAGGGCATCAAAAAGGCAGGGGCTTTTGTTGAGCGAAACAGCACCTTTATTCTGCTGCCGCCGGTTGTGGGGATTGCCCTCATAGCAGCCCTGTATCTGGCATTTCACGCCAATGAGTTTCCGGCAAGCCCCTACAACAAGGGCATTGAAGCTTTCCGCCAGAAAGATTATGATGCGGCCCGTGCCTTTTTTGAAAAGGTGGAGAAAAATCACCCCCAAAGCCTTATTTCCGGCGAGGCGGCCTACCATTATGCCATGACCTTTTTTAACGAGGGGGATTGGCAAAGCACTTTGAGCCGCCTTTTGCGCCTTGTGGAGGAATACCCGGATGCAGGCCGGATACCTGAAGTCTGGTACCATTTGGGGCTTTGCTATAAGCGTTTGGGCCAGATGGAAGATGCGGCCAATGCTTTTGGGGTTGCTGCCGGGCAATTTGGCGATACGGTTTGGGGCGGGCTTGCCCAAAAAATGCTAATTGAGAGCTGATTCCCGGCCAGGGGCGCTCCATGCAATTTCAAGCCCGGATAATTCACAAGGCTAGATTTTTTGCCGACCACAAAAGCCTTTCCAAACGGACAGGCAAACTAAAAAGCTGCCATTGGAATCAGGATATTACAGACAGGACACCAGAAAAGGGATTAGGCCTTGCGGAAGCTCTTGCCGGGAATAACAGTTTTCTGCCCCATCTACAATGAGGAGCAGATTCTAACAGCCAACACCAAAAGGCTGCTTGAGCACCTTGAAGGCCTTGGCCTTGACTTTGAGGTCATCATAGGCTCCAACGGCTCAACAGACAAAAGCGAGGCCCTTTTGCAGGATCTGGCCGGCCGCTATCCGGCAGTCCGCTGGTTTGCCCTAAAGCAAAAGGGCGTTGGCGCAGCCTTTGCCCAGGGCGTGCAAAAGGCCAGGTTCGACAAAATTGTCACGGTGGACATGGACCTTTCCATTGATCTGGGCTTTATAGGCCACGCTGCCAAACTTCTGGAAAAAGATGCAGACATGGTGATTGGCGCAAAGGTTACGGGCAACCAAAAAAGGCCCTGGTCGCGCAAGGCTGCCTCCGCGCTTTTCATCAGCCTTGCCCGCTTTCTGCTAGGCATAGGTTTTCACGACTATTCCATTGCTGCCAAGGGCTACCGCACCAGCCTTGCCCAAAGCCTTTTGTGGGCCGTGGATGACAAAACCTTTTATGTGGTAAGAATTGCCCACCTTGCAAACAGCCACGGCAAAAAAATCCTCGAAATCCCCGTTGACTGCCTGGATATGCGCGAAAGCCGCTTCAACCTGTTGCATGAAGGCTTTTACAAATTCGGCAACCTGTTCCTGCTCTGGGGCAAAACCCTGTTGCAGGGAAAGCAAAAAAGCAAAAAAGCCTGAAGAAAAACAAAAGGCAAAAAGCAAAAAAACCTGAACGCAAAACAGCAAAAACGGCAATTTTAACCACGAAAAACACGAACCACACGAAAAAAGCAAAAAATGCGGGGAAAACCTTTTTTGAAAAAAAGGTTTTCCCCG
>JAGVAW010000340.1 GCA_020060085.1 Desulfobacterales bacterium | reverse complement strand
CCTGCTTGAGCTTATGGAGTTCGCCTTTTCCGAGGAGGATGCCCGCATTTTGACGGCCCTTTCCTTTACGCCGCTTCCGGCCCGTGCCATTGCCCGCAGGCTTAAGATGCCTGTCGGCCTTGTGCGGCCCATTCTGGATTCATTGGCAGACAGGCTTTTTATTGCCCGCATGAAGGTCGGGAAGATAAGCCTTTACAATTTTATGCTGCTCATTCCCGGCATTTTCGAGCTTCAGATGCTGCGCAGCAAAAACCCAGGTGCGGATATGGCCTGGTTCACACGGTTTGCAGAGCTTTTCAGCCGGGCCTACGAGGATTTTGTGGCCTGGGGCGAGCCAAAGACCCGCGGCAAGGATATGCGCTTTGGGCGAATCATCCCTGTGGAAAAGTCGCTGGAGAGCGTTTCAGGAATAATGCCGCTGGCAACAGACCGTTTTTCGGAATTTGTGGATCGCAGCAAGAGCTTTTGCCTTGCCAATGTGTGCGCCTGCCGCCAGGAAAAAACCCTGCTGGGCGAGGGCTGCGGCAGGGGCATGGAGGTGTGCGGCGGCATGGGCCTGCTGGCGGATTTTGCAGTGGCAAAGGGCCTTGCCCGCCGGGTGGACAGGCAGGAGTTTGTTGAAGCCAAGCAAAGGGCGGCAGAATTGGGCCTTGTCAACATGGTGGACAATCTTTATGACCCCCTGCAAGTCTGCTCCTGCTGCACCTGCTGCTGCGCTGGCCTGCGGGTAATCAAGCAGTACAATATTCCAACGCTCATTGCCCGAAGCCACTTTCTGCCGGAAATTGACGAATCTTTGTGCGTAGGCTGCGGCAAATGCGCCAAGGTCTGCCCCATGGAGGCCTTGAGCCTTGGGCCTGACAAAAAAATGCAACTTGACCACACAAAGTGCTTTGGCTGCGGGCTTTGCGTTTTAAAGTGCGAAAAGCAAAAGGCCATAAGCCTTGTGGAGCGCGATGGCCACAAGGGGCCTGCGCCGGATGTGACCACCTATTTTTCAGAAAGGGTGCGGGAAATGCAGGAAAAGGAGCACTCCCCATTGACAGGCCTGGGCCTGGATGCCGCCCGCTTTCTCATAAACAAGACAGGCTTGGGCATAAGCGGCCCCAACCAAAGGGATTTGACAAGGTTTTTTGAGGATTGAGCCTGAAAAAGGATGACAGGACAGGGGAAAAGCTATCCCCCGGCAGGGCGGCCTTGCGAAAGCCGCCCTGCCGGGGTTGGCTCGCCAAGCGTGCTGTTGTCTTATTGTGCCATATTTCGGTTGTTTAACTCTCACACTATCAAAACATTATGAAACCAATTGCCTATCTTGACACAAATATATTAAAGTTTTCGGCTACAAGCCAGTTGAGACTATTGCCTCGAATGCAGATGCTGCATTGGGGCAATATAAAACAAGAAGTTATTGTACATGATATATTGTATTCAAATCCAAATGATAACATCAAAAATAATCCCAGCTTAAAAACTGAAGCTGATTTATTAAAATATGTAGCCATATTAGCTAAAAATCAAAAAATTAGATTTGTTATAAATATTGAAACCATAATTGAAAGCTGGGGACTTCCCCATATGGACAGTACAACTGGTAAATTTTATGGCGCACCATATGATATCGTTAAAGCGCCAATAAAATGTAATAGAGTTATTTCTGGTGCTGGTTTTAGAAGTATAAAAGATGAACAGTATGAATTTTTATCAAGCATCAATCATGAAAGATTTAATAAAATTAAAAAAATGGCCGGTGCCTACCAAGGGAAACATAAACTAAATAGAAATCAACTTCTTGATGCGTTTCATATATGGTGTGCCGAACATAATAAATGTTCACACTTTCTTACTTTAGATTTAAAATTAATTAATTTAATGAAATCTCATGCTGCTGATATTAACTTGAGTTTTGTTACTCCTTCCGAAATGATAAAAATTCTGATACACCAGTTAATATGATACATTATTTGGTTAAAAAGCTATTTAGCTTTTTAACATTAATATTAGTATTAGTTCTCACATAATTATTTAATAATTCATTTTGGGAACTCAATTGGATATACTAGCAATGAAGATATAAAACCATTTATTGTTTCTATATTACCTCCAAGATTGTTATAAACAGCAACAACCCTTGGCGACTTTTCTGTTTTTGAATCATATATTTTGGCCTTGATAGATGCAAGTGAGAGTATTGCATTTTGAATTGTTGATTCACTAATCTCTCCAGGCATTGGAATTAATCCGGATATTTCCGGGCCACTTATACCTAAAGTCTGAATTACCATTGTCCCAGACAATTTTTCTGCTTTAGCGGCAGCCCCCAAAGCAAATAAACTTCCAAGATTAATTTTACCCTTATTAACGCGGATGTTTGCAGTGAGACGGAGACCTATTCCGATATAGACCGGCACAACTGCATCTATTTGAACATCATTATTTACTTCGACCAATTTAGCAATGCGATTTCCTTGATTATCTTTAACAATTTGAACTGGCAAGGAATCTGTTCCGTACTTTATGTAATCAAGCACTACTACATAATTGTTTCCCTCTACTCCTACTATTGCAGGTCCATATGTAATTCCTCCATCCATAGAAAATGTGCCTACTGCTATTCTTATTGTTTCATCGGGCAACACAGCTAACACTTGTTCATTAGGCACAGTTAACTCTACAGGCAAAGGGTCTAATGGGCGATATCCATAATAGTCATTCGCATTTGAAGGGTCACCAAGGCTGCCTGGCAAAGGAATTTGCATAGCACAACCAGATAGAGTAACTATGGCTATTAATATAAGAAATTTCCTCATTTATCGCTCCTTTCATACAGATACAACTACTAATACCATTATGTTTTATGCCAGTCTATAAGCCCCTGGATTGTTTTCGCATCAGAAGGCTCTACTTTTCAACGGCCCTATTTTAGGGGAAGGTTACACCACATCTTAACATCTCCCTTAAAAACAAAAACCCCTATGCCAGCCCAACAACCTTAACCGATGTGCCTGCAAGACAAGCAACGGCAAAAAAGCCAACTATTTCGGCGACTGCCCGATAAAGTTGCCAGATAAGCTGTAAGTCTGACGGGGTTAAATTTCTTTTTATTTTTTACCTTATGGTTTACAAATATCAGAGCAAAAAGGGGTTGTCAAGTACCGGGTCAACGCCTTGGACAAGAGGGGGCGCAGGCACGGTTATTTGTGTTATTTCAATCAGATATAACTTTTAAAGAACGCGGGCCAAGCAAGCTGCAAAAAAAATTACCTGGGCAGGGGCGCGTAGGTTGGGCTAGGATGCCAGGCCCGGATGGTTGCTTTTTGGGCACAAAAAATTTTCCTCGCATCCGTAGCCCAACAGCATCAGTGCCGGGCAACACGGGAATGAAGGAAAAAAGCAAAAACTTGAACCACGAAAAACACGAACCACACGAAAAAAAACAAGGCCGCAAAAAAACAACCGAAACCCGTCATTCCGGCCTGGGGGGTGGACTCAAAGAACCCCAACCCGTCATTCCGGCCTATTGAAGTTGTCGAAGGTTATGCCGCTGTTCTGCTTTGAATCCATGCAGGGAGATCCCGAAGGATAGGGCCTGTTGCAGTAGAGGCACGGCCCTATTCCAATAATGATAATAGCCCAATTTTATTCTGGATTCCCGCATTAGCGGGAATGACGGGTCTGGAGGGTTGTTTTCAGGAAGCCGGGCGTTTTCCCTCCCACCACAAGCTCACGGGGCAATCCATAGGCAAGGCAAAAGCCTCACCCGGCCTGGTAATCTTACCTCTTGTGCTATCGCACACTGGCAACGAGTTGCCAGTGCCACCCAACGCTTTGCCGTTGGTTT
>JAGVAW010000250.1 GCA_020060085.1 Desulfobacterales bacterium | reverse complement strand
GCATTTCTGCCCTGATTGTGCTTTGCAATTGCGCAATTTTTCTGCTTTTGGCCGCATTGCTTAAAATAAAATGGGGCAAAAGCCGCATAAGCCTTAAAACGGCTGGCGCGGGGTTGGCAGCTGCCCTGGTTTGCGTGGCCCTTTTCCAGGTTTATGGCATTAAAAGGCTTGACCATGTGCGTTTGGAAATGGAAAAAGCCCCAAAAATTGCCATATCTGTTGTGCAGGGAAATATTGAGCAGCAGTTCAAGTGGGACCCTTCCATTGCAATGGCAACTGCGGAAAAATACCTTGCCCTTTCCCAAAAAGCCGCAGAGCAAGGCGCCCAATTTGTGATATGGCCGGAAACCGCCCTGCCCTTCTATTTTTTGCGGGAGCTTGAGCTTTCTGCAATTGTTTTTGAGGGCATTAGGCAAAGCAATGTTCCTTTTCTGGTGGGAAGCCCTGCTGTGGAGCCTTACAGGACAGGCAGGGCCTTTTACAACCGGGTTTTTCTGGTTATGCCCGATGGCCGGGTGGCAGGTTACTACGACAAGGTTCATCTTGTGCCATGGGGCGAGTATGTGCCTCTTAAAAAATGGATGCCCTTCATCGGAAAGCTCACCCATCAGGTGGGGGACTACTCTTCGGGCAAGGCTGGCAAGACCCTGACCTTTGACAATGTGAAGGTGGGAGTGCTCATCTGCTATGAGGTGATTTTCCCGGACCTTTCGCGGGCTGTGGCAAAAAACGGGGCAAATCTTCTTGTAACCGTTACAAATGACGCCTGGTTCGGGCTTTCATCTGCACCTTACCAGCATTTTTCAATGGCAGCCCTGCGCAGCGTTGAAACAAAAAAGGCTCTGGCGCGTGCCGCCAACACGGGGATAAGCGGCTTTGTGATGCCAGATGGAGCCATTGTTGAAACTTCAGAGCTTTTTGTGGAGGGCGTTTTTACCCAAAGCCTGCCCCTTTTGGAGGGCAAAACCCTTTATGTGCGCTATGGGGACTGGTTTGCACAACTTCTTTCCATACTCGGCCTTGCGCTTATCATATACGGGCTTAAAAAGCGCGCCAAAGCATGATATGATAATTACCCAAAATTGCCTTATGCTTTTTTTGGGTTTGAAACAATTTAAAGAAGCCTTTTGTAAGCAAGGGAGGAAGCCATGTCAGAGCATATAGAGCAGCAGATGACAGACTTGAAGGAGAAACTCGCCCAGATTAAGGAGTATCTTTGACCTTCCGACAAAGGAAAAGAGGCTTTCGGTCATTGAAGAAACAATGGCCAAGGACAATTTCTGGGATGAGCCGGACAAGGCTGCTGTCCTTCTTAAGGAGCGCACACAGATAAACGACGAGCTGGCCCAGATAAAATCCCTGCAATCGCAGCTTGAAGATGTGGGCGTTCTTTTTGAGATGGCCCATGAGGAGCAGGATGAGGCTACCCAGGACGAGGCCCTGGCAGCCCTTGCAAAAATTGAGCGGGACATGCAAAAACTCTCGCTGGATCAGCTTCTTTCCGGCCAGGACGACCATCGCAATGCCATTGTTTCCATAAATGCCGGAGCAGGCGGCACGGATGCCCAGGACTGGGCCGAAATTCTGATGCGGATGTACCTGCGCTGGGTGGAGCAAAAGGCTTTCAAATCCGAGATAATTGATCTGGCCCAGGGGGATGAGGCAGGCATAAAAAGCGTGACCTTTTCCGTGGACGGGCCTTATGCCTACGGGTATCTCAAGCTGGAGGAAGGGGTTCACAGGCTTGTGAGAATCTCGCCCTTCAATGCCAGCGGCAAGCGCCACACATCCTTTGCATCGGTCTCGGTTTATCCCCAGGTGGATCAGGAAATCGCCATTGAAATCCTTGACAAGGATTTGCGGGTGGACACCTTCCGGGCTTCCGGCGCAGGGGGCCAGCATGTCAACAAGACCAGTTCCGCCGTGCGCCTTACACATCTTCCCACAAACATAGTGGTTTCATGCCAGCAGGAAAAATCCCAGCACAGAAACCGCGAAATGGCCATGAAGGTTCTAAAGGCCCGCCTTTACCAGAAGGAGCAGGAAAAGCAGCAGAAGCAGATGCAGGATCTCTACGAATCCAAAGATGAAATAGGCTGGGGCAGCCAGATCCGAAGCTATGTTCTCCAGCCTTACCAGATGGTCAAGGATCACCGCATAAACATGGAAATAGGCAATGTGCAGTCAGTCCTTGACGGAAATCTGGACTCCTTCATGGAAGGGGTTCTGCTGGCAAGCCGATGAAGCCGGTTTTAAGCCTTCATCCCTTTGTGCCCGGCCATGAGCGTTATAAGCTCGCGCCGGGCGCTTTGCCTGACGGGCCGCTTATCGAAAAGCTCTCCCGCGCAAAAGCCGTAATTGTTCCCCAAAGCGTGAGCAGCTCCATTTATGCTGCCTGCAAAAGGCATTGCGCCAGGGTTTTCCCTGAATACAGCTTTCGCTTTGGCATGGATGACAAGCCAGGCCAGGCCAGGCTTTTTTCGGGTCTTAGCCTGCCTCATCCCCAAACAGAGATTTTCCCAGGCACCGGCAGCATTGCTGATGCTGATGAATTTGCACAAGGCCTGAAACTGCCTTGCGTGCTGAAAGCCGGAGCCGGAGGAGGAGGCAACGGCGTTTTTGCAGCCCGCAACAAAGATGAGCTTAAAAGCTCGCTTGCAGCCCTTGAGCAGCGTTTTGGCACAAAAACCCCCTTTGTGGCCCAGGCCTGGGTGAATACAAGGGGCCGGGATTTGCGCGTGGTGGTTATCGGCTCAAAAATGCTTTCCTACTGGCGGGTGCAGAACAGGCCCAATGAATTCCGCAACAATGTTTGCCGGGGTGCGCGCATTGAATACAACATGGAGCCTAAACTCACAGAAAAGGGCCTTGAGCTGGCCAGGCTACTTTGTGCAAAAACAGAAATAAACCTTGCAGCAATTGACATTCTGTTTGAAAAAGAAACTCCCCTGCTCGGCGAGATAAATTTTGTTTTCGGGCGCAAGGGTGTGGGCGGAACCCCGCGCTTCAGGGCGCTTTTAAACACGGCGGTAAGTAAATGGATTGCCCTGGCATCCTAAAGAAATTTTATCCTGAAGACAGCCTGGCGTTAAAGGTGCTTATAGATCACTCCCGCCAGGTGGCGGAACTTGCCCTTGTTGTGGCCAAAAATCAGGGTCTGGATGAAAAAAGCTGCCGCTTTGTTTATGAGGCAGCCTGGCTGCACGATGTGGGAATCGGGCAAACATGGCTTCCCCAAATCGGCTGCCTGGGCAAGGAGCCTTACATCCGCCACGGTGTCATAGGCCATGAAATGCTTGCTGATTTGGGCCTTGCTGAGCACGCCCTTGTGTGCGAGCGCCATGTGGGAGTGGGAATAAGCTGCAAGGATATTGTGGAAGGCCGCCTTCCACTGCCCATGCGGGACATGACCCCCCAAACCATTGAGGAGCGCATTGTGGCTTATGCAGACAAGTTCTTTTCCAAAACCTCAAACATCAACGGCATTGCCAAAACTCCAGAGAAAGCCGCAGCCGAACTTTCCCGCATAAGCCCTCAAAGCGCAGCAACTTTTTTGAAGTGGCATCAGGAGTTTTGTCCGCATCCGAATTCAAACCTGTTTTCAAATCAGGGCTGAAAACAGGCTCAATATGTCTTCCGGCAACTCTTAACACACCATCCAGCCTGCATATCATTCCGCTTTTTACAAGCGCCCAAATCAGAGCTATCAGGCAGGTATTTTGCCAAAAAATTGATAAGAATGCATAATTTTTGTTGAAATAGCGGTATTTTTCTTGTAAATATAAGACCAAATACTATGAGTTCTGTGTGGTTTTCATGCCCCGAAAGCTTGGGGTAGAAGGCTTTAGGCGTTGGTCGTTTTTAGGGGAGCAATTTTTTCCCGACAGGAATTCCAG